>JBBNAI010000466.1:0-13126 GCA_037994305.1 Pseudomonas sp.
CTGACAGCCCGCCAGAACTGGTGCCGTTCCAGGTCTCGGTGCCGCAGAACGTGCTCAAGCAGGCCAGTCCCATCTGTGAGTTGCCAGGTCTGAAACTACCGGCCGATACCCTGGTGTATGCCGCCGGCAACTACGGCGGTCGCGAGCTGGATGTGCAGATCGACCGGAGCGGGCACCAGGCTACCCAGTTCGACATCCTGGTGAACTCGCCGGATCGCCCGGTGGTGTTGCTGCTGGGTGCGTACGAGCCGTCGATCTGGAACATCGGCTGGACCGAAGACACCGAGATCCTTGCGGTGCTTGCGGTCGGCTATCACCGTCAGGTGGTGGCGGGGCTGCCGGCGGAAACCCCGTTGCGCACCAGCAGCTATGAGGACAAGGGCCCGTGCGGCTATCTGTATGTCAGCGACGAGCACCGGGCCGAGCTCAACCCGCTGGCGCAGCGCGTGTTCCAGCGCAATGTCGACCTGGTCTACCAGATCGGCAATGGCGCGATGGTGCTGGGTGAACCCCTGCCGAAGGACGCGGTGCAGCTGACCTCGGCGGATTCGCCACCGGACAGTTTCGTCGATACCAGCCTGCCCAAGGCCGGCCCCGCGGGGCTCGCCGAGGCAGTGGAGAAGGGCCTGATGCGCCCGGCGGAAAACACCGATATCTCTGCCTGGCAGGCCATCATCGCGGCCAAGGAAAGCCAGCGCGGCGAGGGTTTGCCGCCCATGGCCACGCCAGTCGAACCTTCGCAGCTGTTCGTGCATAACGGCTATGTCCTGCTGAAGGCTCAGCGCCTACCGGCCGGGCTGTACGGTGCGCACCTGGCGACTTTCTTCCTGCCCAAGGGGGTGCCATACCCGGAAGGCGAGCTGGGACATTCCACCCTCTACGACTTCAATACCGAGACCTGCCGAGGCGCGAGCTGTGGCCGCTGAGCGTGTCGGCGCAGGCTGGCGCGGCCTGCTTGCGCTGCTACTACTGCTGGCGCTGCCTGTCTGGGCCGCGCCGATCCAGCCGCAACAGCTGGTGAGCGATGCGCGCAGCCAGGTTGGCGTGACCCTCGGTTATGACCCGGTGTACCGGCGCCTCGCCTATCCCAATGGCGATGTGCCGCTGAATACCGGAGTGTGCACCGACGTGCTGATTCGCGCCTTGCGCACGCAGGGCCTGGATCTGCAGAAAACGGTGCACGAAGACATGGCCGCACATTTCTCCAGCTATCCGAAGAACTGGGGACTGAAGCGCCCGGACAGCAATATCGACCATCGCCGGGTGCCCAACCTGATGACCTGGCTGCGACGCCAGGGCCTGGCGCAACCGATCAGCCAACTGCCGGCGGACTATCGCGCTGGCGATGTGGTGACCTGGGATCTGGGGCGCGGCCTGACCCATATCGGCATCGTCTCGGATCGCCAAAGCGCCGACGGCGTGCCGCTGGTACTGCACAACATCGGCCGTGGCACGCGCGAAGAGGATCTCCTGTTCCGCTTCACGATCATCGGCCACTATCGTTTTCCTTCGTCCTGAGTCGCGCAGCCATGACCTCGTCTGCCTTACCTCCCTGTATCCAGCCCGGTGACCGCGTAGTGCTGTTCGATGGCGTGTGCAAGCTGTGCAACGGCTGGGCGAAGTTCCTTATTCGCCATGACCGCCAGCAGCTGTTCAAGCTGTGTTCGGTGCAGTCTGCCGAGGGGCAGGCGCTGCTGCAGTGGTTCGGTCTGCCGACCGACCATTTCGACACCATGGCCTATGTCGAAGGGGCCGAGCTGTTCGTGCGCTCCGATGCAGTGCTGCGCATCGTTGCGCAACTGCCGACACCGTGGCGTTGGGGCGCCTTGCTGCGTGTGCTGCCGCGCGTACTGCGCGACTGGGCCTACGACCGCATTGCGCTGAACCGCTACCGTCTGTTCGGTCGTTACGACACATGCCTGCTGCCGTCTGCCGATCACGCCGGGCGCTTCCTACAGGGCTGAGGCGGCGCGTTAGCTTGATGTTGCGCGGTAGTGCCCCCATCTGCTGCTGAGGCCTGTCTCTGTCGTACGGTAGGCCTCTACGATTCCTTACCTGGGCCCCGGCCCATCTGCGAGTGCCCATGCTGTCGATTCTGTCCTCCCGCCAGCGCAATGCCTTGCGCATGGCCGGGCGTTTCGTTGCGCCGTACCGCTGGCGGGTGATCGGCGCCTTGCTGGCGCTGATGTTCACCGCCGCCATCACCCTGTCCATGGGCCAGGGCATTCGCCTGCTGGTCGACCAGGGCCTCGCGACCCAGTCGCAGCAGGCGCTGAACCACTCGATCGGGCTGTTCTTCGTGCTGGTGGTGGCCCTGGCAGTGGGCACCTTCACGCGTTTTTACCTGGTGTCGTGGATTGGCGAGCGCTTCGTCGCCGATATCCGCAAGCGCGTGTTCAACCACCTGATCGGCCTGCACCCAGGCTTCTACGAGAGCAACCGCGCCTCGGAAATCCAGTCGCGGCTGACTGCCGATACCACGTTGCTGCAGACAGTGATCGGCTCCTCGCTGTCGATGGCGCTGCGCAACATCATCATGATGGTCGGTGGCATTGGCCTGCTGTTCTTCACCAACCCCAAGCTCAGTGCCATTGTGATTGCGGCCTTGCCGCTGGTGGTGGCGCCGATTCTGATCTTCGGCCGACGCGTGCGCGCCTTGTCGCGGCAGACCCAGGACCGGGTGGCAGATGTCGGCAGCTATGTCGGCGAATCGTTGGGCCAGATCAAGACGGTGCAAGCCTATAACCACCAGGCGCAGGATCAGCTGCG
The DNA here is from genome assembly GCA_037994305.1 of Pseudomonas sp. Taxonomy (GTDB): domain Bacteria; phylum Pseudomonadota; class Gammaproteobacteria; order Pseudomonadales; family Pseudomonadaceae; genus Aquipseudomonas. The sequence continues at coordinate 2,770 of JBBNAI010000466.1, forward strand.
CTTCGGCCAGACCGTGGAAGCGGCATTCGACACGGCCCGCAAGCGCATCAAGCAGCGTGCCTGGCTGATTACCGTGGTCATCGTGCTGGTGCTCGGCGCGGTCGGGGTGATGCTCTGGGTTGGCGGCATGGATGTGATCGCCGGGCGAATTTCCGGCGGTGACCTGGCCGCATTCGTGTTCTACAGCCTGATTGTCGGCATGGCGTTCGGTGCGGTCAGCGAAGTGATCGGTGAGTTGCAGAGCGCCGCGGGCGCCGCCGAACGCATTGCCGAACTGTTGCAGACCGACAATGCCATTACCGCACCGCGTGAGGGGTTGCTGCAGTTGCCGCCACGCATCAGTGGTGCGCTGGAGCTGGATCAGGTGCGCTTTGCCTACCCGTCGCGCCCTGAACATTTTGCCGTGGACGGCATCAGCCTGCAGGTGCGCGCCGGTGAAACCCTGGCGCTGGTGGGGCCATCCGGGGCGGGCAAGTCGACCTTGTTCGATTTGCTGCTGCGTTTCTTCGACCCGCAACAGGGACGCATCCTGATCGAGGGCATGGCCATCGAGCGGCTCGATCCGGCTGACCTGCGTCGCTGTTTTGCCCTGGTTTCGCAGAACCCGGCGTTGTTCTACGGCACCGTGGAAGACAACCTGCGTTACGGCAAGCCCGACGCCAGCCAGGCTGAAGTCGAGGCGGCGGCACGTGCAGCGCATGCCCATGAGTTCATCCAGCGCCTGCCGCAGGGTTACCAGACCCACCTGGGTGACGCCGGTCTGGGGCTGTCTGGCGGCCAGCGCCAGCGCCTGGCAATTGCCCGTGCGTTGCTGGTGGATGCGCCTATTTTGCTACTGGACGAGGCCACCAGTGCCCTCGATGCGGAGAGCGAGCACCTGATCCAGCAGGCGCTGCCGCAACTGATGAGCGGGCGCACCACCCTGGTGATCGCCCACCGCCTGGCCACGGTGAAGAGCGCCGACCGTATTGCGGTGATCGAGCACGGCCATCTGGTGGCCATCGGCAGCCATGCGGAGCTGGTGGCGAGCAATCCGCTGTATGCACGCCTGGCCGAGCTGCAATTCAATACCGACAGTGCCGAGGCGGTCTGACGCGAGGAGTAGGGGCATGACGCAAAGGGATTTTGGCGTGGTGGTGCTGGGGGGCTACGGCAACTTCGGCAGCGTGATTGTTCGACGCCTGCGTGCCATCGGCGGCATGCGCGTGTGGGTGGCCGGGCGCGACCTGGGCAAGGCACAGGCACTGGCGCAGGAGTGCGGGTCCGAGGCGTTGCAGCTGGACATGAACGATGCGGGCCTCGCTGCGCGTTTGCGCGAGCTGGGTGCCGACATGCTGATTTCCACTGCCGGGCCGTTCCAGAACCAGGACTACCGGGTAGCCGAGGCCTGTATCGCGGCTGGCGTGCACTACGCCGACCTGGCCGACGCGCGCGAGTTCGTTTGCGGCATCGGCACCCTGGATGAAGCGGCACGCGCCGCCGATGTACTGATCTGTAGTGGCGCCAGTTCGGTGCCGGCGCTGGCAGCCGGGGTGATCGACCACCTGCTACCACGCTTCTCGCGTCTGGATAGCATCTGGCACGGCATCAGCTCGTCAGAGAAGACGCCGGGTGTGTCGACCCTGGCGGCAGTCCTCAACTATTGCGGCAAACCTTTCAGTCAATGGCGTGATGGCGCCTGGCAGCGCGTTTATGGCTGGCAGGATCTCAGCCCGCATGACTTCGCCGCGCCGCTGGGCCGACGCTGGGTGGGCAACTGCGATATTCCCGACCTCGAACTGTTCCCGGCGCGCTATCCCGGGGTGCGTAGCGTGCGCTTCTCGGCGGGTGTTGGCCTGCGGCTGACCCAGTTCGGCACCTGGCTATTGTCCTGGCTGGTGCGGGGCGGCTTGCTGCGCAGTGGCGTGCCGCTAGCAGGTTTGCTGCGCCGTGGTGCCGTGCTGGTCGAGCCACTGGGCGACGGCCTGAGCGGTATGTTCGTACGCCTGCAGGGGCTGGATCAGGCCGGCCAGGCACAAACACTGTGCTGGGAGTTGCAGGCACTGCACAACGACGGGCCGAACATCCCCTGCATGGCCGCCGTGGCGCTGGCGCGCAAACTGGCGGCCGGCACGCTGGTAACCCGGGGGGCGATACCGTGCCTTGGCCTGCTGACCCTGGATGAATACCTGGCCGAGCTGGAGCATCTGGCGATCAGCAGCGAACTACGCGTGCTGTAACGCCCGCCGGATCAGTGTTCGACTGGCGGAACCGGCTTGCCCTTGCTGGTGGCAGCTGCGCCGACCGAGGCGAGGATGATCGCGCCAATCGCCAGCCACTGGTTGCCCGTCAGGCGCTCGCTGAGGAACAGCAGGCCGGTCAGCGCGGCAATCGCCGGCTCCATGCTCATCAGGATGCTGAAGGTGCGCGCTGGCATGCGGGTCAGGGCGAACATTTCCAGGCTGTAGGGCAGGGCCGAGGACATTACCGCGACGCCCAGAGCGATAGGCAGCAGGTCCAGTGAAAACAGCGCACTGCCGTTCTGCCAGAGGCCAATCGGGAACACCAGCAGCGCCGCCACGATGGTGCCAAACGCCACGGTTTGCGCACCATGCTCGGCGCCGGCTTTCTGCCCGAAGACGATGTACAGCGCCCAGCACACCCCAGCGCCTAGGGCCAGGGCCATGCCCAGCGGGTCCAGATGGCCGGTGGAGCCACTTTCCGGTAGCAACAACCAGAGGCCGAACACAGCCAGGGCGATCCACACGAAGTCCAGCAGGCGCCGCGAGGCGAACAGTGCCAGGGCCAGCGGACCGGTGAACTCCAGGGCCACGGCAATGCCCAGCGGAATGGTCTTCAGCGACATGTAGAACATCAGGTTCATGGCGCCCAGCGACAACCCGTAGCCCAACAGCGATGGCCAGGCCGATACATTGGCGCGTGTGCGCCAGGGGCGCATGACCAGGCACAGGATCAGCGCGCCCAGGCTGAGGCGCAGTGCGGTGGTGCCTTCGGCGCCGACCAGCGGGAACAGGCCTTTGGCCAGGGAGGCACCGCTTTGGATGGAAACCATCGCGATCAGGAGCAGGGCGATAGGCAGGAATAGAGCGCTGGAGCGGGACATGGGGCTATCCGTGGATGTGACTGGTCGGTCGGGCTGGGGCGATAAAAAAACCGGCCACCGGGGCCGGTTTTTTGTAGCGCTGCGAACTCAGCGATATTCGCAGAGGTAGGCAGTCTCTACGGCAACCTGCAGCTGGAACTTGCTGTTGGCCGGCACGGTGAACTGGCTACCGGCGGCGAAGGTTTCCCACTTCTCGCTGCCTGGCAGCTTGACGACCAGGGCGCCGGCGATTACGTGCATCACTTCCAGCTGGCTGGTACCGAACTCGTATTCGCCCGGAGCCATCACGCCGATGGTGGCCGGACCTTCGCTCATCGCGAAGCCGATGGATTTGACGGTGCCGTCGAAGTACTCGTTGACCTTGAACATGCAGGGCTCCTCGGAAGGGGGTTAAAAATGGCCCGCCAGTATGCCGAAGGTGTGCGGGCACGTCATCCGCTTAGAACCTGTTTGCGATCATCTGACTCGCGGCCATACCGCGTTGAACGTGGCTTCGAAATGCTCGTTTGCACTTCGTGAACTGCGCTCATCGGCCACTTTAAATCCAGAAGGTCGTAAACAGGCTCTTATGTCGGGAGGATCAGAGGCAGCAGCCGTGCCGTATTGCGTGCGTCTTCCAGGGCGCGGTGCTGCTGGCCCTGGAAGTTCAGGCCGGCCAGCTGCAGGGCGCTGTTCAGGCCCACCGCACGTTGCAGCTGGCGAGCGCTGGCAAAACGCTGCTTGAGGTTGATGTGGGGCAGGTCGGATAGATGGCTGTGCAGGCCATGGGTGCGCCATTCCAGCTCGAACTGACGGCGGTCGTAGTCGCCCCAGCTGCCCCAGCCGGCGAGGTGAGTGAGGTGCCCGCCAATCCAGCGTTCGAACTGCGGCCAAAGTACTGACAGCGGCTGCGCCGCATCGACCTGGGCTTGGCTGATGTGGGTCAGTTCGCGGCAGAAGCTGGTGAGGCAGGGACGTCGCAGCGGGCGTACAAAACGTTGGAAATGATCCAGTTCGTGGCCGTCGCTGGCCACCAGGCTGGCGCCGATCTCGATGATCTCCATTTCTTCCACTGGCCAGCCACCTTCTTCGGTGGTGGCTTCCAGGTCGATTACCAACCAGTGCTGCTGCATAAGCTCTCCTTGCGCGAAGCCAGTATGGAAGGGCGCAAGCGCCTTGGCAAAGCCCGACCTATACAGTTTTCGCTTGAGGTTGTGCTGGCCGGCGCCCCCCTGATACGGGCTATGCTTGGGCACCTGTAATCGAGGAGGTGGGGCATGGCAAAGGTGGCGTTTATCGGTCTGGGCGTGATGGGTTTCCCCATGGCCGGACATCTGGCGTGCGAAGGGCACGAAGTCTCCGTGTACAACCGCTCGCCGGCCAAGGCTGAGCTGTGGAGCGACAAGTACGCCGGGGAGCCAGCTGCTACTCCGCGTGAAGCGGCCCAGAGTGCCGAATTCGTGATGACCTGCGTGGGTAATGACGATGACCTGCGCAGTGTGCTGCTGGGGCCTGACGGCGCGTTCGCCGGCATGGCGCCGGGCAGCGTGCTGGTCGACCACACCACCGCTTCGGCAACCGTTGCCCGCGAACTGGCAGAGGTTGCCGCAGGGCTGGGGCTGGGATTTCTCGATGCGCCGGTTTCCGGCGGCCAGGCCGGTGCCGAGAACGGCATGCTGACGGTGATGGTGGGGGGGGAGGAGGCGTTTTATAAGCGCGCCGAACCGGTGATCGACGCCTACGCCAAGATGATCAAGCTGATGGGGCCGGTGGGCAGCGGCCAGCTGACCAAGATGGTCAATCAGATCTGCATCGGCGGCTTGGTCCAAGGGCTGGCCGAGGCCCTGCATTTCGCTCAGTGCGCGGGCCTCGACGGGCATGCGGCGATGGAGGTGATCAGCAAGGGCGCGGCGCAGTCCTGGCAACTGGAAAACCGCCACCAGACCATGCTGGCCGGCAAGTTCGACTTCGGCTTCGCCGTGGACTGGATGCGCAAGGACCTGTCGATCCTGCTGGAAGAGGCGCGGAGCAATGGTGCGCAGCTGCCGGTGACCGCGTTGGTCGACCAGTTCTATTCGGACGTTCAGTCCATCGGTGGCGGTCGCTGGGATACGTCCAGCCTGATTGCCCGGCTCAAGCAGCGCCCCTGAGGCGCTGGTGTCATTGGCCTGTCGCGACGGCGCTGTTCGTCGCTGTCTGTCTCAGGTGCGAAAGATAAAGTACACCGCACCTAGCAGGCACAGGCCTGCCCAGAGGTAGTCCAGCTTCAGCGGCTGCTGCATGACGTAGACGCTGAAGGGAACGAACACCGCCAGGGTGATGACTTCCTGCATGATCTTCAGCTGGCCGACCGACAGTTCGGTGTAACCGATGCGGTTGGCCGGCACCATGATCAGGTACTCGAACAGTGCGATGCCCCAGCTGACCAGCGCAGCGATGATCCAGGGCTTGCTGTTCATCGTCTTCAGGTGGCCGTACCAGGCGAAGGTCATGAATACATTCGACAGGGTGAGCAGCGCGGCGGTTTGCATCCAGACCGGCATGGCGGAGTACTCGCTGTGGCAAAGTGGCCAGCCTAAACGTGCCTGAGCAGTCGGCCAAGTCCCGGCTGCCGGTAGACCGAGCAAGGGGATAGTAGTGCGCAAGTGGATTCGTAACGTGACCGTGATCGGTCTGCTCGGGGTGGTGGTGGCAGGCGCCTGGAGTGCCTGGCAGGCGTGGCGGCAGCGGGCGGTGTGGCCCGATCTGCAGGTCGCCCAGCAGTTGCAGGGCGCGCAGGCGTTCAGCCTGGGGGCAACTCGCCTGCAATGGAACGGCAGTACCCTGCAACTGCTGGATGCCGCTGACCCCAAGCGTGTGCTGTGGGCCACCGAGGGTGGTTTTCTCGCGGCAGGTCGCGGCCAGGCCGATGTGGAAGAGCACCGTGGCGCATTGTTCGTCGATGAGCAGCGTCAGCTGCTGTGTCGCAAGCAATCGATCGAAGGCATCGAGCAGCGCGGGCAGCGCCTGTTGGTGCGCGGCCGCCTCGGCTGTGCGGATGGTTCCGGTAGCGCCTATGTGCTGGTGTTCGAGGCCGATGGCGAGCGCGGTGTGCGCCTGGCCGTGGCGCTGGATGATGAACGGCTCAATCGCCTGTACCTGACCTGGCAGCGTGAGCCGGATGAGCACTTCCATGGTTTTGGCGAGCAGTTCAGTGCGTTCGACCTGGCGGGGCGACGATTGCCGATTCTGGTGCAGGAGCAGGGCGTCGGTCGTGGCCTGCAGCCTATTACCCTGGCGGCCAATCTGACGGCACGTGCTGGCGGGGCCTGGTGGACCAGCTATGCGCCGGTGCCGCATTTTCTCAGCAGCAAGGGGCGCAGCTTCTTCAGCGAGTCGAATGCTTATCAGGTGTTCGATCTGCGCGATAAGCACCGCGTGCAACTCGAGGTGCACGCCGGGCAACTGGCGGCGCGTATCTACACTGCGCCGACCGCTGCCGGACAGATCGCCCAGCACACCGCTGTGGTTGGGCGCATGCCGCCGCTACCGGTCTGGACCCAGCAGGGCGCGATTGTCGGTCTGCAGGGTGGCACGCGGCGGGTGCGCGAGATCTTGCGCCAGCTGGAGGACGCCCAGGTGCCATTGGCGGGCGTCTGGTTGCAGGACTGGGTCGGCCAGCGCACGACCAGCTTCGGCAAGCAGCTGTGGTGGAACTGGAGCCTGGATGATCAGCATTACCCAGACTGGGCGGGGCTCAATAGCGAGCTGAAGGCGCGCGGCATCCGCAGCCTGGCGTACGTCAACCCGTTCCTGGTGGATGTGGCCGACAAGCCTGGTGCGACCCGTAACCTCTATGCCGAGGCGCGCGAGCAGGGCTATCTGGTGCGTGATAAGGAAGGGCAGCCGTTGTCACTGCTCAACACCAGCTTCAGCGCTGGGCTGGTTGATCTGACAAACCCGCAGGCGCGTCAGTGGCTCAAGCAGGTGCTGCGCGAGGAAATGCTCGCCCGTGGCTTCTCCGGCTGGATGGCTGATTTCGGTGAGGCGCTGCCCTACGAGGCGCAACTGGCCAGTGGCGAGTCGGCGGCGTTGGTGCACAACCGCTTTCCCGAGGACTGGGCCCGGCTCAACCGGGAATTGCTGGAAGAGGCCGGCGGCCAGGGCGAACTGTTCTTCTTCATGCGTTCGGCCTTCAGCCGCAGCCCGGGGCTGACCACCAGCTTGTGGGCTGGTGATCAGATGGTCACCTGGGATGCCGACGATGGCCTGCACAGTGCGTTGCTGGGGTTGCTGTCGGGCGGCTTGTCCGGTTTCAGCCTGAATCACAGCGACACGGGCGGCTATACCACCATCACCAGCCCGCTGAAGAATTATCACCGTGACGAAGAGCTGTTGCTGCGCTGGATGGAGTTTTCCGCGTTCACCAGCCTGTTGCGTAGCCATGAGGGTAATCGCCCGGACGCCAACCAGCAGGTCTACAGCTCGCCGCAGGCACTGGCGCAATTCGCCCGCTGCGCCAAGGTGTTCGCAGCGCTGGCGCCTTATCGCCAGCAGTTGATGGAGCAAGCCGCGCGCACTGGCATGCCGCTGGTGCGGCCGCTGTGGCTGCAGTACCCGGATGATCCGGCCGGCCAGGAACAGCTGCCGCGCAGTTTCATGCTTGGTGATCAGTTGCTGGTGGCGCCTGTACTGGAGCCGGATGTCAGCGAGCTGGGGGTACTGTTGCCGGCAGGCGACTGGGTACATCTATGGTCTGGTAAACGTTTCCAGGTCACGGCCGGCGAACCCGTGCAGGTGGCAGTGCCCATCGGTCAGCCGGCGGTGTTCTATCCGGCCGACTCGCCGCTGGCGGCCAGCTTCGCCACACTGCGTGAAATCAGGTGACGGAAGGGGTGCCGGGAGTGGCTTGCAGGCGTTAAGATCGCCGCCGTTCAATTCCTGAGAGACCTTCATGGAATGTCGTGCTGGCTGCGGTGCCTGCTGCATCGCCCCCTCCATCAGCTCCGCGATCCCCGGTATGCCTAACGGCAAAGCCGCTGGCGAGCGTTGTATCCATCTGAACGCCACGTTCCTGTGCGACATTTTCGGTCGCGCCGAGCGCCCAGCCGTGTGCTCGGGCTTTGCGGCCGATTCCGAGGTCTGTGGCGATAGTCGCGAACAGGCAATCCGCCTGATCGGCTGGCTGGAACAGGCCACGGCCTGAGCGCAATGAACTCCAAGCACTGCGGCAGGTCTGCCGTAGTGCGCTACTTGTACGAGAGGTTACCGATGATTCCGTTGAGTCGAGCGGCTGCAATCTGCAGCCTGGGCCTGCTGGCGAGCGCTGCGGTGCATGCCGAGGATTGGACGCTGGCCAAGGACGAGGATGGTATCCGCGTCTACCTGAGCGCGGTGCCGGGCTCCAAATACAAGGCCTACCGTGGCGTGACCATGATCAAAGCGGACATCGCCAAGCTGCGTGCCCTGCAGGAAGACGTTCAGGGCTCTTGTGCCTGGATTCATGCCTGTGCCGAGCAGAGCCTGCTCAAGCACGAGGGCAACGAGAGCTGGGTCTACACCCGTTTCGAGATGCCTTGGCCGGTGACCGCACGGGATTCGATCCTGCATGTGGTGACCACCGAAAATCCCGATGGCAGCATGCTGCGCAAGATGGATGGTCAGCCGCAGTACCTGCCCGTGGACAAGGATTACGTGCGCGTAGCCAGTCTGGAAGGTGCCTGGACGTTCGTGCCGAAAGCCGCAGGTGAAGTCGAAGTGACCTATCAGGTGCACACTGAGCCGGGTGGCAGCGTGCCGTCCTTGCTGGCCAACAGCTTTGTGGTGGATGCGCCGTTCAAAACCCTGAGCGCCATGCGTGCTAAAGCTGAAAGCCGCTGATAGCGGGCTGGAATGAAAAAAGGCTGCCAATTGGCAGCCTTTTTCGTTAGCGCAGTGCTTACTTGCGCTGATCCAGCGGCGCGATGTCGCGCTGGGTGTAGCCGGTGTACAGCTGGCGCGGACGGCCAATCTTGTACGGGCTGGAGAGCATTTCTTTCCAGTGCGAGATCCAGCCGACGGTGCGTGCCAGGGCGAAGATCACGGTGAACATGCTGGTCGGAATGCCGATCGCCTTGAGGATGATCCCCGAGTAGAAGTCGACGTTCGGGTACAGGTTGCGTTCCTTGAAGTACGGATCGGTCAGAGCGATCTCTTCCAGGCGCATGGCCAGTTCCAGCTGCGGGTCGTTGGTGATGCCCAGCTCGCTCAGTACTTCGTCGCAAGTCTGCTTCATCACGGTGGCGCGGGGGTCGCGGTTCTTGTAAACGCGGTGACCGAAGCCCATCAGCTTGAACGGATCGTTCTTGTCCTTCGCCTTGGCGATGAACTTGTCGATGTTCTCGACGCTGCCGATCTCGTCCAGCATGCTCAGTACGGCTTCGTTGGCGCCGCCGTGAGCCGGGCCCCACAGCGCGGCGATGCCGGCGGCGATACAGGCGAACGGGTTGGCACCGGACGAACCGGCCAGGCGTACGGTAGAGGTAGAGGCGTTCTGCTCATGGTCGGCGTGCAGGACGAAGATACGGTCCATCGCCTTGGCCAGCACCGGGCTGATCGGTTTGATCTCGCACGGGGTGTTGAACATCATGTGCAGGAAGTTTTCCGCGTAGTTCAGGTCGTTACGCGGATACATCATTGGCTGACCCATGGAGTACTTGTAGGTCATGGCCGCGATGGTCGGCATCTTGGCGATCAGGCGCATGGCCGAAACTTCGCGGTGATGCGGATTATTGATGTCCAGGGAGTCGTGGTAGAAGGCAGAGAGGGCGCCGACTACGCCGCACATGATGGCCATCGGGTGGGCATCGCGGCGGAAGCCGTTGAAGAAGCTCTTCAACTGCTCGTGAACCATGGTGTGGTTCTTGATGGTGCTGACGAACTTGGCTTTTTCCTCGACTGTCGGCAGTTCGCCGTTCAGCAGCAGGAAGCAGGTTTCCAGGTAATCAGACTTCTCGGCCAGTTGTTCGATCGGGTAGCCGCGATGCAGCAGGATGCCCTGGTCGCCATCGATGTAAGTGATTTTCGACTCGCAAGAGGCGGTCGACATAAAGCCAGGATCAAAGGTGAAGCGACCCGTGGCGGTTAGGCCCCGTACGTCAACTACATCGGGACCAACTGTGCCGGTCAGAACGGGCAGCTCTACGGGGGCATTGCCCTCGATGATCAACTGCGCTTTTTTGTCAGCCATGTTCGGCCTCCTGTTTATGCTTGAAATCATCAGAAGCCCCCCACGCAGGGCCCGGGACACTATAGAGA
>JBBNAI010000467.1:0-16293 GCA_037994305.1 Pseudomonas sp.
TCGCCCTACTACGCCGCGCCGGGCAAGATCCGCTCGGTGGAAGACGCCATCGTCCGCGTGCTGGGCTTCGACCTGGTGATCAACCTGGCCCTCGGCCTGGCCCTGGGCAAGACCCTGAGCCTGCCCAAGGACCAGCCGCAACAGGCCACGCCGTACTGGCAGCAGGCGATCTACAGCGCCGCCGTGATCGAAGGCCTGACCCGCGCCATGCCACGCGCCCAGCGCCCGGAAGCCGGCCTGACCTACCTTGCCGGGCTGCTGCACAACTTCGGCTACCTGGTCCTCGCGCATGTCTTCCCGCCGCACTTCTCGCTGATCTGCCGGCACCTGGAGGTCAACCCGCATCTGCCGGCGAGCTATATCGAGCAGCACCTGCTGGGTATCTCCCGCGAGCAGATCGGTGCCTGGCTGATGCGCTTCTGGGACATGCCGGAAGAGCTCGCCACCGCCCTGCGTTTCCAGCATGACCCGGACTACGACGGCGCCCACAGTGCCTATCCGAACCTGGTCTGCCTGGCCGTCAGCCTGCTGCGCAACCGCGGCATCGGCAGTGGCCCGCAGGGCGAAATCCCCGACAGCCTGTTCGAGCGCCTGGGCATCAGCCGCGACAAGGCCGACGACGCGCTGAACAAGGTGCTGCAGGCGGAAGTGGCCCTGCGCGAACTGGCCTCGCAGTTCAACCATCCCCACTGAGCCAAACGCGCGCAGCAAAAAGGGGCCCGAGGGCCCCTTTTTTCATACCGAGAGATACGTCTACTTGAGCTGCGCGCGACGGGCTGCGAACAGCGCGGGCAAGGCCTTGGCGCTGGCCTCGAGCACGGCACGCAACGGCGCCTGCTCGTAGAGCGCCGCGTATTCGCCAAGCTGCGAGCTGGGTGTGCGGCGGTAGGCATAGAGCATGAACGCCTCCACGCCGCTGGCGCTGGATGCGCGCAACGGGGCGACCTGGGTCATGGTCTGCTCGGTCAGGGCTTTCTCATCGATGTTCTTGCCGCGGCTGCGCAAGGCCATCAATGCCTGGGTCTTGCCTACTTCGTAGCGCAGCAGGGTAGCCAGCTCGGTGGTGTGCGCCGCCTTGTCCAGACGCTGCACCAGGGCCAGGCGATCCTGGCGCGGCGGGTGCTCGCTCAGTTGCGCACGGTAGGCACCCAGGCCGCCCTCCACACCGACGGCCCGCTCGGCCTCGGTGAAGTGCTGGGCCAGCGGGCTGTTGAGCAACTTCAGCGCCTCATCCAGCTGTGCCTTGGACAACTGGGCACTCAACTGGCGCGCCAGATCGGCACACAGCGGGCCGGCAGCGAACAGCGTGCCCAGCTGTTTCTGCTGCTTGGCGGGCATGCCGCGCTGCAGCAATGGCGCCGTCTGCTCGCAGATCAGTTGCACACCGGCGAGCTCCAGCACCTTGTTCAGCGCTGGGTCGACTGCGGCCGCCTGGGCGGTGGCACTGAGGGCAAACAACAAGGGAATGAAGGTCAGCAGACGCATGCCACGGTTTCCATGGAAAAGACTTTCAGCCTAGCCAATGCCCAAGGCACTGACCAGCTCTGGAATGGGGCTTAGGCCGCTTTCTTGAGGTCGTTCTTGGTTTTCTTTTTCGGCACGACGTACTTGAGCAGGCCCTGGAACCAGATCACCAGTGCCGGGTTGCCCTGGATCTGGATGTCCTTGTTCTGGATGCCCTGCATGAAGGCCAGCTGCTTGTTCTTCGCCTGCATGGTGGCGAAGCCGTAGACCGCATCCTTGAAGCCGATGGCGAAGGCCGGCTCGGCGGCGCTGCCGGAGCGGCTGCTGACGCGCTGATCCTTGATGATGAACTGGCGGGAGACCTTGCCGTCCAGGGTGTGCAACTGGAACACCAGGTCCTTGCCGGCCAGCTGCTGCTGGAAATCGGGATTGGTGCGGCTGGCCTTGGCCATCAGGCGGCCCAGCATCCAGAGAAGAAAGCGGAATTTCATGGCGCAGCCTCGAATTGGGTGTGATCGGCGGCGCATTGTAGCGATTTGCAGCGAAGACTACATCTTGTGCAGGCCAGGGCGGCGGGTGGTGCGGGAAAGCAACCCGGGGCCTGGCGGCCCCGGATGCGAGACGCTTAGTTGACGGCGTCTTTCAGCGATTTGCCAGGCTTGAATGCAACAGTGTTGCTGGCCTTGATCTTCACCGGCTGGCCGGTTTGCGGGTTTTTCCCGGTACGGGCACCGCGATGACGCTGCAGGAAGGTACCGAAACCAACCAGGGTGACGCTGTCCTTGCGGTTCAGGGCGCTGGTGATTTCTTCGAGAACGGCGTTGAGAACGCGATTGGCCTGGTCTTTGGTCAGATCTGCCTTTTCGGCGATAGCCGCGGCGAGTTCGGGTTTACGCATGAGTTGCCTCTTTGACGGTTTGTTGTTTTTGTGTCCGTGCTGTCCGTCCGGAACAGCGCCCAAGGCGCCGCAACAGCTCTGCGCTGCGGCAGACCGGGGGAGAATGGCACGCCATCCGGCACTGCGCCAGTGCCGCCCGAGCGGTTTGCCCGAGCAATGACAGGGCGTTTACGACAGAACGACTGTCATTTGCGCCAGAAGCCCGACAAATCCCCGCTTCTGTCCGGCCCGGCACGAGCACGGGCGTACTGAAACCTGACCAGCGGTATAACCCAGGCCTCATAAAAACGGCGGCCCGCAGGCCGCCGTTTAGAGTCCATCACGCCCCAGCAGGGCTGGTGATCAACCGATTTCGATCATCTCGAAGTCAGCCTTGCCCACGCCGCAATCCGGGCACAGCCAGTCAGCCGGCACGTCTTCCCAGCGGGTGCCCGCGGCGATGCCGTCATCGGGCCAGCCCTGGCTTTCGTCGTAGATCAGACCGCACACCACACATTGCCACTTCTTCATCACCACCACCTCGTCGTTCGGGCTACAGGATCTGCCTCTACGGGCAGCAACCTGGTCAAAAAATCAGCAGGCTTTGTACTGGCCTGCGCGCCGCGGCGCAAGCCCCAGTCGACGGTCTACGTTGCCGAATCGACATGTTAAGCTCGCGCCTTCCCGTCATTGTCGAAGCCGTTGCCTTGCCGCCCGCCTCACTCGCCCACCCACCCCGCTGGCTCACTTGCGCGCAACTGCACCCGGCGCCCGCGCCGCTGCTGCGCGACTGGCTGTTCGACCAGGGCTCACTGACCCGCCGCCTCAGCGCCCTCAGCCAGCAGCAGTTCAGTGTACTGCCGCTGCACCAGGGCTGGCAGGTGCTGCGCAGCGACGAGTGCGCCGCGCTGCGGGTGCCGAACGGCAGCCAGGGCTGGGTGCGTGAAGTGTTCCTGCGCGGCGCCGGCGAGGCCTGGGTGTTCGCCCGCAGTGTGGCCGCCCGCAGCGCCCTGGAAGGCTCGGGTTTCGACCTGGGCAAGCTGGGCAGCCGCTCGCTGGGCGAGTTGCTGTTCAGCGACCGGGCCTTCGTCCGCGGCGAGCTACAGGCCTGTCGCTACCCTGCCGCCTGGCTTCCGGCCGAAACCCGCGAGGAGCGCCTGTGGGGCCGGCGCTCGTGCTTCTGCCGCGACGGCCTTGGCGTGCTGGTGGCCGAAGTGTTCCTGCCAGCGTTCTGGGAACACGCCGGCCAGTAGGCAGGTAGCCCGGACTTCAGTCCGGGGCGCTGCCAATCCTCCCGGACTGAAGTCCGGGCTACCTTACCGAGGTTGCTAACAGGACGATCGCCAGTCCGTATAATCGCCGCATCGCGCCCGGAGAACCGTCGATGTACACCACCCTGCTGCAATCGCTGAATCGCCTGCACCCGCGCACCTGGGACTTCATCCAGCTGATGCGCCTGGACAAGCCGATCGGTATCTACCTGCTGCTGTGGCCAACCCTGTGGGCCCTGTGGGTGGCGAGCAAGGGCATGCCGGACGCCAAGCTGCTGTTCATCTTCGTCGCCGGCGTGCTGCTGATGCGTGCCGCCGGCTGCGTGATCAACGACTACGCCGATCGCCATTTCGATGGCCACGTCGCCCGCACCCAGGCACGCCCGCTGGCCAGCGGCAAGATCAGTGTGCGCGAGGCGCTGACCCTGTTCGCCGTGCTGATCGGCCTGAGCTTCATCCTGGTGCTGTTCACCAACCTGACCACCATCCTCCTGTCGTTCGGCGGCCTGGCCCTGGCCGCCAGCTACCCGTTCATGAAGCGCTACACCTTCTACCCGCAGGTGGTGCTCGGCGCGGCGTTTTCCTGGGGCATGCCGATGGCATTCAGCGCGGTGACCGGCAAGCTGCCGCCGCCCGAAGCCTGGCTGCTGTACCTGGCCAACCTGCTGTGGACCGTGGCCTACGACACCTACTACGCGATGACCGATCGCGAGGACGACCTGAAAATCGGCCTGAAATCCACCGCCATCCTGTTCGGCGATGCCGACCGCATCATCATCCTCTGCCTGCAAGGCCTGGCACTGCTGTGCCTGGCCATGGCGGGTGCACGTTTCAGCCTGGGCATCTGGTTCCTGCTCGGCCTGTTCGGCGCCGCCGCCTGCTTCGCCTGGGAGTTCTGGAGCACGCGCAACCGCGAACCGCAGGCCTGCTTCGCGGCCTTCCTGCACAACCACTGGGCCGGGCTGGCGATTCTCGCCGGCATCGCCCTCGACTACGCGTTGCGCTAGGCCCATCACGGCAATACCGGGCTGGCATGTGAAGCCATGCAGCCCGACTGTCACATCGCTGCAATAATTCCGTTATCTAATGCGGCGCAAGACAGATAAACCGAGGCAGGACCCCATGGTTGGCAAGAACATCCTGATCGTTGACGACGAAGCGCCCATTCGCGAAATGATCGCAGTGGCGCTGGAAATGGCCGGCTACGACTGCATGGAAGCCGAGAACACCCAGCAGGCGCATGCGCTGATCGTCGACCGCAAGCCCGACCTGATCCTGCTCGACTGGATGCTCCCCGGCACCAGCGGCATTGAACTGGCCCGCCGCCTCAAGCGCGACGAGCTGACCGACGACATCCCGATCATCATGCTCACGGCCAAGGGTGAAGAGGACAACAAGATCCAGGGCCTGGAAGTCGGCGCCGACGACTACATCACCAAGCCGTTCTCGCCGCGCGAGCTGGTGGCCCGGCTCAAGGCCGTGCTGCGCCGCGCCGCGCCGAATGACGGCGAGTCGCCGATCGAGATCGGCGGTCTGCTGCTCGACCCGATCAGCCACCGTGTGACCATCGACGGCAAACCCGCCGAAATGGGCCCCACCGAATACCGCCTGCTGCAGTTCTTCATGACTCACCAGGAGCGCGCCTACACCCGTGGCCAGTTGCTCGACCAGGTGTGGGGCGGCAACGTGTATGTTGAAGAGCGTACCGTCGACGTGCACATCCGCCGCCTGCGCAAGGCGCTGGGCGAGGTTTACGAGAATCTCGTGCAAACCGTGCGTGGCACAGGCTACCGTTTCTCCACCAAAAGCTGAGAACCTGCTCAGGATCTGCCGCGCGTCGGCCATGCTGCGTCAAAAACAGGCTCGAAAAGCGGCTTGCCGCTAACGCGCTGTAGCGCGACCCGAAGGGCGAGTGAAACGAGTCATGCTCATTTACGCTTCGTAAACTGCGCTTCCTCGCCTGTTTTTTCCTTGCCTGGCGCTAGCTCGCGAGACCCTGAACAGATTCCACGTCCGGCTGCACTGCAGTGACTGAAAGGAAGCGATAGGTGAATCCAAACTGGCGTGGCGCCGTGGTGCGCCACCTGTTGTTGCTCCTCGCCGGCTGCGGGTTGCTGGGACTGATCAGCGGCCAGTACGCCTGGGCCCTGGTGCTCGGCCTCGGCGCGTACCTGGCCTGGCACGTCAAACAGCTGCTGCGCCTGCACCGCTGGCTGCGCGAGCGGCAGCCGGACGAAGCGCCGCCCGAAGGCTACGGCCTGTGGGGCGAGATATTCGACAACATCTACCACCTGCAGCGCCGCGACCAGCGCGTGCGTGGCCGCCTGCAGGCCGTGATCGACCGTGTGCAAGAGTCCACTACGGCCCTGCGCGATGCAGTGATCATGCTCGACAGCGACGGCAATCTGGAGTGGTGGAACATCGCCGCGGAAACCCTGCTCGGCCTGAAAACCCCACAGGACAGCGGCCAGTCGATCTCCAACCTGGTGCGCCATCCGCGCTTCAAGGAATACTTCGAGCAAGGCAACTTCCGCGACGCACTGGAACTGCCTTCGCCGGTCAACGACCGCCAGCGCCTGCAGTTCCAGATCACCCAGTACGGCAACCGCGAGCACCTGATGCTGGTGCGCGACGTCACCCGTCTCCATCAGCTGGAACAGATGCGCAAGGACTTCGTCGCCAACGTGTCCCATGAACTGCGCACGCCGCTGACGGTGATCAGCGGCTACCTGGAAACCCTCCTGGACAACGTCGAGAACGTCAATCCACGCTGGCTGCGTGCCCTGCAGCAGATGCAGCAGCAAGGCGCGCGCATGCAGAACCTGCTGAATGACCTGCTCCTGCTGGCCAAGCTGGAGGCCACCGACTACCCCTCGGACAACCTGCCGGTAGCGGTCGACCTGCTGCTGCTGAGCATCAAGAACGACGCCCAGGCGCTGTCCGCCGCGCGCAACCATCGCATCAGCCTGGAGGCCGACACCAGCCTCAAGCTCAAGGGCAGCGAGGCCGAGTTGCGCAGCGCCTTCTCCAACCTGGTGTTCAACGCGGTGAAGTACTCGCCGGACGACGGCGAGATCCGCATCCGCTGGTGGCGCGACGAGCAGGGTGCACACTTCAGCGTCTCCGACAGCGGCATCGGTATCGAGGCCAAGCACCTGCCGCGCCTGACCGAGCGCTTCTACCGGGTCGACTCCAGCCGTGCCGCCAACACCGGCGGCACCGGCCTCGGCCTGGCCATCGTCAAGCACGTGCTGCTGCGCCATCGCGCCCGCCTGGATATCGCCAGCGTGCCGGGCAAGGGCAGCACCTTCACCTGCCACTTCCCGTCCCAACAGATTGCCGGAAGCCAGCCGTCCTAATCTGCGGAAACACCCTGCCGGCCTTTGCGACTTGCAATCGCCGGCGTCAGCCGCCACCCTTTAGCCATCTTTGGTCACCCCTCCCCCCCAATGGACCCTTCCTCTAGTCACACCGCCGCCACTTATTTCGCCGATATCGGCCTCATGCTGTTCGCCCTCTTCCTCGTCCTGCTCAACGGTTTCTTCGTGGCGGCCGAGTTCGCCATGGTCAAGCTGCGCTCGACCAAGGTTGAAGCCATCGCCGAGAAAAACGGCTGGCGCGGACACATCCTGCGCACCGTACACAACCAGCTCGACGCCTACCTCTCGGCCTGCCAGCTGGGTATCACCCTGGCCTCCCTCGGCCTCGGTTGGGTCGGTGAGCCGGCCTTCGCCGAGCTGCTGACGCCACTGCTGACCGCCATCGGCATGGAGTCGGAGAAGCTGATCCACGGCATCGCGTTCTTCTTCGCCTTCTTCATCATTTCCTACCTGCACATCGTGGTCGGCGAGCTGGCACCCAAGTCCTGGGCCATCCGCAAACCCGAGCTGCTTTCGCTGTGGACGGCCGCGCCGCTGTACCTGTTCTACTGGGCCATGTACCCGGCGATCTTCCTGCTCAACGCCAGCGCCAACGCCATCCTGCGTTTCGCCGGCCAGGGCGAGCCGGGGCCGCACCACGAGCACCACTACAGCCGTGACGAGCTCAAACTGATCCTCCACTCCAGCCGCGCCAGCGACCCCAGTGACCAGGACATGCGCGTGCTGGCCTCGGCCGTGGAAATGGGCGAATTGGAAGTAGTCGACTGGGCCAACTCCCGCGAGGACCTGGTCTACCTCAACAGTGACGCCAAGCTGGATGAAGTGTTCAGCCTGTTCCGCCGCCACAAGTACAGCCGCTTCCCGGTGTACGACGAGGAAGCCGGCAGCTTCATCGGCCTGCTGCACATCAAGGACCTGCTGCTGCAGCTGTCGTTGCTGGAAATGCTGCCGTCCAAATTCAAGCTGACCGAGCTGCTGCACCCGCTGGAGCGCGTGACCAAGCACATGCCGCTGTCTTCGCTGCTGGAGCAGTTCCGCCAGGGTGGTGCGCACTTCGCCCTGGTCGAAGAAGCCGATGCCAAGGTGATCGGCTTCCTGACCATGGAAGACGTGCTGGAAGCTCTGGTGGGCGACATCCAGGACGAACACCACAAGGCCGAGCGCGGCATCCTTGCCTACCAGCCGGGCAAGCTGCTGGTACGAGGCGACACGCCGCTGTTCAAGATTGAGCGCCTACTCGGCATCGACCTCGACCACATCGAGGCCGAGACCCTGGCCGGGCTGGTCTACGAAAGCCTCAACCGCGTGCCGGAAGAGGAAGAAGTGCTGGAAACCGAAGGCCTGCGCATCATCGTCAAGAAGATGAAAGGGCCGAAGATCGTGCTGGCCAAGGTACTCAAGCTGGACTGAGCACCTGCGCGTCGCTGCGGGGCTCGACGCGTGCGTATTGCGCCACCTCGGTCAAGCCACCTCTCCTCCTGGGAGAGGCGGCACCCCTAGCCTGCTCTCGCCGCGCCCTGTTGCAGAAACAGGGCGAACAACTCGGCGTGACTGGCCACCTTGAGCTTGTGGTAGAGGTTGCGCCGGTGCACTTTCACCGTCTCCGGTGAGATGCCCAGGCGCTGGGCGATGGCTTTGCTCGAGAAGCCCTGCAGGATCAGCCGCGCCGTCTCGCTTTCGCGCTCCGACAGCCCCGCCGTGAAGTGCTCCACTCGCGCGGCGAGTTGCGTCTCCTGCGCCTGCACCTGGGCCACCTCACCGCCCTGCAACTGCAGATGCCGGCGCATCGCCGCCAGCACCCAGTCGCGCACGCAGAGCAACGCCCCCAGCTGCTCCGCGCGTAGCGGCTGATGGCTGCCGAGGGACAGGCCGAACACCGCGCCCTCGTGGTTGAGGATGAACTGCAGCTCGTCACGCCCGACCACCCGCTGGAAATAGCTCTGGTAGTACTCGCTCTGGCGGAACTGGTCCGGGGCGATGTGCTCCAGCCAGTGCAGGCCATCGGCGATGCCGGAACAGGCCGCCTGGTAGAACGGATCGAGCAGGTACATGCCGCTGCAGTAGTCGCGCAGCTCATCACCCTCGGCCGGCCCGCTGAAGTCGAAATCGGCCAGCACCTGCGGCACCCGCTCACGCGCCATCAACACCACCAGCGCATTGTCCGCCGGCAGCACCAGCCGCAGGGTATCCACCAGGCTGCGCCAGAAGCCCTCACTACCAATGGCCGCGAACACCCCGGCCAGGCCCTGGTGCATGGGTAATTCCTTGAGCAACGCCTGCACGACCTACCCCTTTCGAGTAACCCTTGGTGGGAATTGGTGACGGCGCGACAGCGCCCTAGTCTGAGCCTGCCCGGACGATACTCGTCCCACCGCAGGAGTGCCCCATCATGCTTCGCCGCTCCACCTTGCTCAACCTCGGCCTGGCTACCAGCCTGTGCAGCGGCCTGGCCAGCGCCGCCAGCGACACGCCCAGCGTGCATGTCTACAACTGGTACGACTACATCGGCCCGACCACCCTCAAGGACTTCCAGCGCGACAGCGGCATCCTGCCGGTCTACGACACCTTCGACAGTGGCGAGGTGCTGGAAGCCAAGATGCTCACCGGGCACAGCGGTTATGACGTAGTGGTGGCCAGCAACTTCATCCTGCCGGGGCTGATCAAGGCCGGCGCCATCCAGAAACTGGACCGCAGCCAGCTGCCCAACCTGCCGCACCTCAACCCGGTGCTGCTGGAAAAACTGCGCGCCAACGACCCCGACAACCTCTACGCGGTGCCCTACCTGTGGGGCACCGATGGCCTCGGCTACAACGTCGACAAGGTCAAGGCCGCCCTCGGCGAAAACGCGCCGGTGAACTCCTGGGACCTGCTGTTCAAGGAAGAGAACCTGGCCAAGCTCAGCCAGTGCGGCGTGGCGCTGCTCGATGCGCCCGCCGAGATCATGCCGATCGCCCTGCACTACCTCGGCCTGCCGCCCAACAGCAGCAACCCCGAGGACTACAAGAAGGCCCAGGCGCTGCTGCTCAAGCTGCGCCCCTACATCACCTACTTCGACTCGTCGAAGATCCAGAGCGACCTGAGTAACGGCGATATCTGCCTGGCCCTGACCTGGTCCGGCACGGTGCACAGCGCCAAACAGGCCGCCGATGAAGCCGGCAAGGGCGTGCGGGTGGAATACAGCATCCCGGTCGAAGGCGCGCCGCTGTGGATCGACAACCTGGTGCTGGTCAACGACAGCCCACGTCCCGCCAACGGCCTGGCCTTCATCAACTACCTGCTGCGCCCCGACGTGGTCGCCCCGGCCACCGACTGGATCATGACCGCCAACGCCAACCGCGACGCCACTGCGCTGGTCACCGCCGCCGTGCGCGACAACCCCGGCATCTACCCGCCGCCGGAGGTGATGGCCAAGCTGTTCATCCTGCAGCCGCAAACCCACGCCATCGAGCGCATCCGCACCCGTGCCTGGAGCACCATCAAGAGCGGCCATTAAGCGACGCCGCAGGGCGGGTGAAGCCCGTGGTTTCACCTGCCCTGCGGACCTCGCCATCACGATTACGCAGCGCACCTCGCCTGCGTCTTTAAGCCTCAACTGCCAGAGAATACTTGTATGAAACCACGTGCCCGCGACCTGGGAATCACCCTCGGCCACCTGCAACCCGGCCCGCTCAACGCCATCACCGACGTACCCGGCGTGCGCGTCGGCCATGCCACCGTGCAAGGCCAGGCGGCCAACGGCAAGACCATCAACACCGGCGTCACCCTGATCGAGCCACGCCCCACTGCGGCCTACCAGCACCCCTGCTTCGCCGGTGTCCACGTGCTCAACGGTAACGGCGATGCCAGCGGCCTGGAGTGGATTCGCGAGGCCGGTCTGCTGAGCAGCCCCGTGGCCTTCACCAACACCCACAGCGTGGGCACCGTGCGTGATGCGCTGATCGCCCTGGAGCGCGCCGAAAACAGCGACGAGCAGCGCCTGTACTGGAACATGCCGGTGGTGCTGGAAACCTTCGACGGCCTGCTCAACGACATCAACGGCTTCCATGTACAGATCGAACAGGTGGCCGCCGCCCAGCAAGCCGCCAAGAGCGGGCCGGTCGAAGAAGGGGCCATCGGTGGTGGCACCGGGATGATCTGCCATGAATTCAAGGGCGGCAGCGGCACCGCCTCGCGGCGCCTGAGCGCAGAACAGGGCGGCTGGACCGTCGGCGCCATCGTCCAGGCCAACCACGGCAAGCGTCGCGAGCTGCGGGTCGATGGCTATCCGGTGGGCCGCTACCTCGCCGAAACGCCTTCGCCCTTCGCCCAGGCCGCCTTGCCGCATCCGGGCATGGGTTCGATCGTGGTCTGCCTGGCCACCGATGCGCCATTGTTGCCGCACCAATGCACCCGCCTGGCCCAGCGCGCCAGCCTCGGCATCGCCCGCACCGGTGGTGGCAACGAGGATTGCAGCGGCGACCTGTTCATCGCCTTCGCCACCGGGAACTCGCTGACGCCGACCGACTATGCACGCAAGGGTGCCTTCACCCAGACGCTGCAGATGGTCAACAACGACCACCTCAGCGAACTGTTCCTGGCCGCCACCGAGGCGGTGGAGGAAGCCATCATCAACGCCCTGCTCGCCGCCAGCGACACGGCGGGTAATGCTCATCTGGCCAAGGCACTGGATGGGCCAACCCTACTCGCCGCCCTGCGCGCGGCAGGCTGGCGGCAAGACGCCGAGCCAGACTGAAACCAGCGCCCCAAATATCGGCTATACCGAAGTAGCGAACGCCGTCTGTGGCGCCATAGGTGCCAGGCAAAGCCAGGTAATGGTGCGGAGCGATGCAGCGGGCATCTACTCACGGTCGATCGAATGCTGTCGGGAGAAACACATGAAACAGTACGGCGCGGAGTTTCTTGGAACCTTTTGGCTTGTCCTGGGCGGCTGCGGCAGCGCGGTGCTCGCTGCAGCCTTTCCAAACGTTGGTATTGGTCTGCTCGGGGTATCGCTTGCCTTCGGGCTCACCGTGCTGACCATGGCATTTGCCATCGGCCATATCTCTGGCTGCCATCTGAACCCGGCGGTCTCCATCGGCCTCTGGGCTGGCGGGCGCTTTCCTGCCAACCAGCTCGCGCCGTACATCGTCGCTCAGGTACTCGGAGGGATAGCCGCAGGCGGCGTGCTGTATGTCATTGCCAGTGGCGCAGCGGGTTTTGACGTGGCCCAGGGCTTCGCCTCGAACGGCTACGGCGCCCACTCACCCGGCGGGTACTCGCTGCTGGCGGCGCTGGTCTGCGAGGTGGTCATGACCTTGTTCTTTCTCCTGGTGATTCTCGGCGCCACGGATAAACGTGCGCCGGCAGGCTTTGCGCCCATCGCCATCGGGCTGGCGCTGACCTTGATCCACCTCATCAGCATTCCAGTGACCAATACCTCCGTTAACCCCGCCCGAAGCACGGGAGTTGCCCTGTTCGTAGGCGATTGGGCCGTAAGCCAGCTCTGGCTCTTCTGGGTTGCCCCTATCGCCGGAGCCCTGCTCGGCGCCCTCGCCTATCGCTTTATCGCCGCCGAGGAAACCTGAGTGCAGCGGCGCCATGCCGGCTGGAGGCAGGCATAAACTGCCCCATCACCGCGAGGTGCCTGGATAACCCGAGCACCTCGGCCTAAGCATCCAACGCCTCGGCTTGACGGGTCGACCTGGGCTGTTTGCCGGCTGCCAGGATCAGCTCCGCCGCCTTCTCGCCGATCATGATGCACGGCGCGTTGGTGTTGCCGCTGATCAGCGTCGGCATGATCGAGGCGTCCGCCACGCGCAGGCCGGCGATGCCGATGACGTCGAGCTGCGGGGTAACCACGCTCATACCATCGACGCCCATCTTGCAGGTGCCGACCGGGTGGAACACGGTGGCGGCGCATTCGCGGATATAGGCCAGCAGTTGCTCGTCCGTCTGCACCTCGGCGCCGGGCAGCATCTCCTTGCCGCGCAGGCCGTCGAAGGCGCTGTCGGCCAGCACCTGGCGCGCCAGCTTGAGGCCCTCCACCAGCACCTTGGCGTCGTCCATGTCGGCGAGGAAGTTGTAGTCGATCTCCAGCTCGCGCTGCGCGTTCAGGCGCAGCTCGCCGATGGATTTCGGCCGCAGCACGCAGGTGTGGATGGCATAGCCGTGGCCCCATTCGAACAGGCGCCCACGGTGGCTGCGATAGCCCGGCACGAAGTGGAACTGCACATCCGGCAGCGTCGTGGCCAACGGCGTGCGCGCGAAGCCACCGGCCTCGACGTAGTTGGTGGTCAGCCAGCCCTTTTTCTGCAGCAGGTATTTGAACGGCGACGCCAGCACGCTGCCCAGCGAGCCCCAGGAAAAACCCAGGGTCAGCGGGCTCGGCGAGCGCACGGTGATCAGCCCGTCGAGGTGGTCCTGGAGGTTCTTACCCACTCCCGGCAAGTCGTGCACCAGCGGCACGCCGGCGGCTTCCAGCTCGGCGCGCGGGCCGATGCCGGAGTTGAGCAGGATCTGCGGCGAGCCCAGCGAGCCGGCGCAGAGAATCACTTCCTGGCTGCAGGCCAGCTGCAGCGGTTGCCCGTCACGCAGCAGGTTGAGGCCGCGCAC
This sequence comes from Pseudomonas sp., assembly GCA_037994305.1. Classification (GTDB taxonomy): domain Bacteria; phylum Pseudomonadota; class Gammaproteobacteria; order Pseudomonadales; family Pseudomonadaceae; genus Aquipseudomonas. The sequence goes on from JBBNAI010000467.1 coordinate 13,584, forward strand.
GCGGGTGCCGTCGAGAATCAGCGATTCGACCTGGCAACCGGTGAGCACGCTGAGGTTGGCCCGCTCACGAATCGGCGCGACGAAGGCGCGGTAGCTGGACAGCCGGCGCGCATCCTTCTGCGTCAGGTTGTAGATGCCGCAGCCTTCCAGCTCGCCGCCGTTGAAGTCGTCGTTGCGCTTGATGCCGACCTTCTGCGCGGCCTTCACGAACAGCGCCGACAGCGGGTTGGGGTCACGCGCGCGGTCCACCAGCAGTTCGCCGAGGGTGCCGTGCAGCGCCGGGTTCTGCCCGAGGCGGTTGCCTTCGGATTTCTTGAACAGCGGCAGCACGTCGCGCCAGGCCCAGCCGCTGCAACCCAGCGCGGCCCAGCGGTCGTAGTCCGAGGCATCGCCACGGATGTAGATCATGCTGTTCATCGAGCTGGAGCCGCCGAGGGCCTTGCCGCGCGGGGTGTGCAGGCGGCGGTTGTTGAGCTCCTTCTGCGGCGTGGAGAAGAAGTTCCAGCTGAACACGCGGCTCTTGTACAGACTGATGGTGCCCGCAGGCACCTGCACGCGCGGGCTGGCATCGCTGCCACCGGCCTCGATCAGGCACACGCGCACGCTCGGGTCGGCGCTCAGGCGGTTGGCCAGCACGCAGCCGGCAGAGCCGGCGCCGACGATCAGGTAGTCATAGGATTCCATCGGACTCTCTCAGATAGAGGTAGGGCGGGCGCAACCCGCGGATTGCATCCGCCCTACGGTGCTGGATTTACGGGGTCCCCGTGGGGTCCATCCATTGATCTCAGTGCACTTCAGCCAGGTCGTCGTGCAGCAGGCCGAGGATCTGCCGCTTCATGTCGATGAACTCCGGCTCCATGACCACGTCGAGAGTGCGCGGGCGGGCGATCGGCACATCGAGGATCTGCTTGATCCGCCCCGGTCGCGCGCCCATCACGTAGACGCGATCGCCGAGCAGCACCGCTTCGTCGATGTCGTGGGTGACGAACACCACGGTCTTCTTGCTGTGGCCCCACACGCGCAGCAAGAGCTGCTGCATCTGCAGGCGAGTCTGGCTGTCGAGGGCGCCAAAGGGTTCGTCCATCAGCAGGATCTGCGGGTCGTTGGCCAGCGCGCGGGCAATCGCCACGCGCTGCATCATGCCGCCGGAGAGCTGCTTGGGAAAATGCCCGGCGAAGTTCTTCAGGCCGACTTCGCCCAGGTAGTGCTCGACGATGGTGTTGATCTCGTTCGACGGCAGGCCACGGCGCTTGAGGCCGAACTCGACGTTCTGGCGTACGGTCAGCCAGGGGAACAGGGTGTAGCTCTGGAACACCATGCCACGGTCGGCGCCCGGCCCTTCGACCTTCTTCCCGCCCACGTAGATCTCGCCTTCGCTAGGCTCGGCCAGGCCGGCGGTAAGGTACAGCAGGCTCGACTTGCCGCAGCCGGAAGGCCCGACGATGACCGCGAACTGCTGGTCCGGCACCTCGAAGGACACCTGGTCCAGGGCGGTGAAGGTTTCCCCCTTGGGCGACTGGTAGCGCAGGCTGACTTTGTCCACCCGCAGACGGGCCGGCACGTCGGCGTATTCGCTCAGCGCGGGCATGGTGTATGGCTTGGTCACGGCTAGTGCGCCCATGCGGCAATCCTCAGTCGAAGCAGACGGAACAATTGGTCGGTGATCAACCCGAGCAGGCCGATGATGGCGATGGCGAGGAAGATCACGTCGACCTGGAAGCCACGCATGGCCTTGAGGCTGATGTAGCCGAGGCCGCTGCTGGCCGCGACCAGTTCGGCCACCACCAGGTAGGTCCAGGCCCAGCCCATGGTCACGCGCAGGGTGTCCAGCACGCCGGGCAGGGCCGCGGGGCCAAGCACATGGAAGATCACGTCGCGGCGGTTGGCGCCGAGGGTGTAGCTGGCGTTGATCAGGTCCTTGGACACGCCTTTCGACACGTCGGCGATCATCACCAGTTGCTGGAAGAACACGCCGAAGATGATCACCGCCACGCGCTGCTCCAGGCCGATGCCGATCCACAGGATGAACAGCGGTACGAAGGAGGTCACCGGCAGGTAGCGGATGAAGTTGACCAGCGGCTCGATCAGCGCCTGGACGATACGGAAACTGCCCATCAGCAGGCCCAGCGGCACCGCCACCAGGGACGAGACGATGAAGCCGATCATCACCACTTCGATGCTCGCCCACACATGCTTGCCCAGGGTGCCATCGCCCCCCAGGCGCACGGCGGCGGCGACGACATCGCCCGGCGTCGGCAGGAACATCGACGGCACCACGCCGCCGTAGGACAGACCCGCCCACAGGCCGATCACCAGTAACCAGCACAGGGTGCTGGCACCCAGAATGAGTTGGCCAGGCAGCTCGACCTTGGGGGTCAGGCAGCGTTGCAGCCAGGATTTCTGTGTGGCCATGGCCACCTCCACATCAACAGCAGGAATATCCGCCGCACACCCTGGGGGTGCGGCGGCGCAGGCAGAACGTTATCCAGAGAGTGCGCGCAGCCACGACTAGAGGGTCATGGCCGACGCGCCGCCAATCACTTGGGCGTAACGAAACGGGTGTCGACCAGGTCGTCATAGCTGACGTTGTAGGGCTTGCCCTGCAGGCTGGTCCAGGTGTCGTTGGCCAGCTTGATGATGCCGGCGATGTCACCCGACTTGCCCGGCGTACCCAGCAGCTTCTCGCTCATGGCCTGGTCGTAGAACTTCA
>JBBNAI010000468.1:0-4381 GCA_037994305.1 Pseudomonas sp.
CTTGGCTTTTTCGCAGAGCGCAACGGCCTTCTCCAGCTTGGCGTACTGCCCCGCCAGCCCGCCGTAGCCGCCTTGGGGCCCGGAGACATCGGCCTCGGCATCGAAGCGCCCCTGGGTCTGCTTGCGGAAGATATGCCGCTCGAAGAGAATCTGCGGCCGGCGATCGGCGCGAAAGCCGAAGCCCTGGGTCACCCCGGCGGTTTCCACCTCGAATACCGCCCAGAGTGCTGCCGCCTGGCCGCTGCCCAGTTCCAGGCGCGCCAGCGCGTCAGCCAGCCCGGTGCGGGTCAGCGGCAAGGCCTTGTCCGTGAAGTTCATCGTGACTCCTCCTTTGGCTTGGCTTGGCCGTCCAGGTTCTGGGTGGCGGCCAGGATCAGGCTGGCGGTCAGCTTGCTGCGCTCCACCGTGCCCATGAAGTAGTTCTCGGCATTGGTCACCGGCAGCACGTCGGTGCGCAGGTCTTCCATGCGCTGCAAGGCATCGCGCCGCGAGGTGCTGGTGCGCACCGCCGAGGCCACGCCGACGAAACCGGGGAGTTTGCTCAGCTCGGCCCAGCTGGCGGCATCGCGGCTGTTGAGCAGTTGCTGGAACTGGCCATAGCCGCTGTCCCCGGCCACGCGCAGATAGCTGATCAGGTTGGCTGCGTTGAACATGCCGAACAGCTTGCCGTCCGGCTGGTTGACCACCACCACGCGCAGGTAGGAACTGCCGGACAGGGCCTCGAAATAGGTACGGATCGCCGGGGCGTAATAGCCGCCACGACCGAGGCGCAGCTCCAGCGCCTCGATCTTGCGCTCGATAAGCACATGCAACTCCTGCATGCCGCCCTTGCCGGCCATCTGCACCATCTGCACCGCGTCCTGCACGGTGAGCTGCTGGGCCGGCGCCACCTGCTCCTTGATCTTGCCCTTGGCCGCATCGGCCAGCAGCTCGCTGAGGTCTGCCTTGACCCCGAACATGTCGATGCCCTTGAGCTTGCCGGTAGCCAGCGCCACCACCAGCAGCGGGATAACCAGGAACACCAGGTCGATGGTCTTGATTTCGTACTTGCCGTCGGAGAACACCCGCAGCAGCAGCGAGCCGGCGACCAGCAGAATGCCGGCCGCCAGGAGCAGGAGAATGATCGACGTGGGCATCGCGGAGCTCCTTGCCGGATGGCGACGGGTTCGAGGTGCGCCCATCACTCATACGGCAAGTGCAAAACGGGTCTTGCTGCAACTAAAGCTAGGCCTGTGTAACGGCCGTGTTAGAGCACTTCGCTATAGCACCCTGGCCCGGTGAAACAGCAATTGCCAGAGCAGGCGCCCGTAGATCGCCAGATTGACCAGCAGCACCACGCCGCCCAACCACAGCTGGGTCTGCGCCGTGAGCCCGGCCGGATAGATCAGCGGGATCAGGTAATGCTCGACGAAGCCACCGCTGTACCCCCCCTCTCCGGCGGCTTGGCGCAGCTGGTTCTCCAGCGGAGTCAGCGGGCAGTACAGGTGCAGCAACTCCACCGCCACGCCCCAGGCCGCAGCGGGTAGATGCAATAGAGCCAACCAGCGCCAACGCAGCACCAGCAGGCCACCGAACAACACGAAAACAATGAACAACAGGTGCACCAGCACCACGGCATCCGCCGCCAACCGCCAGATCATGGATACATGCCTCGCAGGACTCTGATTCGACGCTATTAGGACATTGCCTCAGGGCAATAAGATGCATTCCCGCTTACCGCTTTCTAGTTCGCACAACTGCTGCGCGGCAAGTTGCGCTGACTGCTGTTAAGGCTGCATGGCACTTATGCCATAAATTCAATAACTTACTAACTAGATGCAGAACAAAAACATTCTTATTTATATTAATTTTTATATATAATTCAATAGTTTATATTTGACGATATATAACTTGCAGCGCAGACTACGCAGCTACTGACACCTGCTCCGACGAGGCCAATCATGAAAGGCGACAAGAAAGTCATCCAACACCTGAACAAAATCCTCGGCAATGAGCTGGTGGCGATCAACCAATACTTCCTGCATGCGCGCATGTATGAAGACTGGGGCCTGAAAAAACTCGGCGAGCACGAGTACCACGAGTCCATCGACGAGATGAAACACGCGGACAAGCTGATCAAGCGCATCCTCTTCCTCTAGGGACTGCCCAATCTGCAGGACCTAGGCAAGCTGATGATCGGCGAGAACACCAAGGAAATGCTCGGCAGCGACCTGAAGCTGGAGCAACAAGCCATTCCCGACCTGAAAACCGCCATCGCCTACTGCGAGAGCGTCGGTGACTACGGCACCCGTGAACTGCTGGAAGAAATCCTCGAATCCGAGGAAGAGCACATCGACTGGCTGGAAACCCAGATCGGCCTGATCGACAAGGTCGGCCTGGAGAACTACCTGCAGTCGCAGATGGAAGAGTAAAGCCAGCGCCATAAAAAAGCCCCGCGATGCGGGGCTTTTTCATACCTGGCTGAAATTACTCAGCGCTGGCCTTTTGTGCGGCTTCCTTGATCAGGGTCTGCAGCTCACCCTTCTCGAACATCTCGGTCATGATGTCGCTGCCGCCGACCAGCTCACCACCGACCCACAGTTGCGGGAAGGTCGGCCAGTTGGCGTATTTCGGCAGGTTGGCGCGGATTTCCGGGTTCTGCAGGATGTCCACGTAGGCGAACTTCTCGCCACAGGCCATGACTACCTGTGCGGCTTTCGACGAAAAACCACACTGAGGGGCGTTCGGCGAGCCTTTCATGTACAGCAGGATAGTGTTGTTGGCGATTTGATCTTTGATGGTATCGATAATATCCACGACTCACCTCATCTGAACGTCCCCGGACCAGCGCCGGGCGGGATGCCGCGATTGTAACCGAAAAACCCAGCAGCGGGCTCGGGGATGGCACAGGGACTCCGACGTAGTGCACAGCCATCATCCAGGCACGCTCTTCGCACACGCTCTTCGCAGAGATTGGTAATCAGGCAGCTATGCTGGAGCAAGGTGATGGCGAGAATCGAGGGCAATACGGTGAAGGGACTGCTCAAAACGCTAGGCGCCCTGTGTCTCTGCTGGTCGATGCAGAGTGCTCACGCCGACACCTTCGAAGTGGGCTTTTACGACTACCCGCCGATGATGATCGAGAACGGGCGACGGGGTATCTACCAGGATATTTTCGATGCGCTGGCCACACTCACCGGCGACCGCTTCAACGTGCAGTACTACCCCTATCCGCGACTCGGCCTGCTGTTCAACGAAGGTCAGCTCGACATTGAGCCTGGCGTCTACCCCGGATGGGTGCGGGACCAAGCGACGCCAGGCGTGTTCTCGGTGCCCTTCGGCAAGGTGGTCGATGTGCTGGTCTTCGCTCCGCACAAGGCCTTTGCAGTGAAGCGGCCCGAGGACTTACGCGGCAAGTCGGTGGGCATGGTTCGCGGTTATGCCTACCCCGAGCTGGCACCACTGGTCGCCTCCGGTCAGCTCGACCGGCGCAATGGTCTGAACGAACAGCAACTGCTGAGCATGCTGGCCAAGTCGCGCTTCGATCAGATCATCATCAACAAGGCCATCGCCCAGTACCACGTACGCGAAGTCGCGGAGTACCGCCAGCTCGAGATCGGCGATGTAATCAGCTCGTACGACGTGAGCATGCGCGTCCACCCCAAGCATGCGGGCTGGTTGAACAAGCTGGACGCGGCGATCGTACAGCTCAAGCAGCAGGGCACCATCGAGAAGATATACGCCGCGTACGGCGTGCACCTCTGAACCAGCAATAGCAGTGCGAGGCTAAGCCGCCTCGACCTGCACCGGCACGCCATTGAGCGCCGCATTGCCGGACACCGCATCGAGCTGCCGCTCATCGGTCAGGTCGTTGGCGCTAGCCCCCGGCTGGGCGCTGGCGATCCCCATCTGCACCCCCGGGCGAGCATGGCCCCAGCCATGCGGCAGGCTGACCACACCGGGCATCATGTCCTCGCTGGCCGCCACTTCCACCTCGATCGCACCGACGCGCGACTGCACACGCACGCGTTGGCCGTCGCTGAGGCCACGCCCGGCCATGTCCTGCGGGTGCATGAACAGCTGATGACGCGGTTTGCCCTTCACCAGGCGATGATAGTTGTGCATCCAGGAGTTGTTGCTGCGCACATGACGGCGACCGATCAACACCAGCTCGCCCTCCTCCGGCAACGTCTGGGCGGCGAAGCGCGCCAGGTCGGCCACCAGCAACTCCGGCGCTGCCTCGATGGCCTTGGAGGTGGTTTTCAGGCGCTCATTCAGGTTCGGCCGCAACGGCCCCAGGTCGATGCCGTGGGGTTGCTCACGCAGCGCGGCGAGGCTGAGCTTGTGCTCGGACTGGTCGCCATAGGGGCCGAAACGCAGGCCCATGTCGATCATCTGCTGC
>JBBNAI010000469.1:0-2914 GCA_037994305.1 Pseudomonas sp.
TCAAAGCCCTGGCCCAGGCGCATATCACCGAGCTGAACCGCAAGATCGAAGAACTCAGCAGCCTGCGCGACACGCTGACCGACCTGGTGCAGCACTGCCATGGCGATCACCGGCCGGACTGCCCGATCCTCAAGGGGCTGGAGACGGGTTGCTGCGGCACCACTGCATAAGCTGCGACCTTGAAAGAGGCACGAGTGAGGACAGCTGATTTGCATTCCTGCACAAAGCACAACGCCGGCTCTGAGCCGGCGTTGTGCTTTGTGCAGTGAGCGAGGGCAGACACCTGCCATCGCTCACGGTTTTACCTTAGAAGCGATACTTCGCAGAAGCGGTCAGGCTACGCGGTGCACCGTAGGTCATCGCGCCGTAGGCATCGAAGATGTCGAAGTACTTCTCGTCGGTCACGTTGTTGGCGTTCAGTTGACCCGAGAGATTCTCGGTGAACTCGTAGCGCGCCATCAAGTTGACCAGGGCGTAAGCGTCCTGCTCGATCTTCTCGGGGTTGCCCGCCGGGTTGGTAGCGTAGGTGTAGATGCTGTCCTGCCAGTTCACACCGCCGCCAATGACCAGCTTGTTGAGCACGCCAGGCAGACGATAAGTGGTGAAGGTACGCAGCAGCTTGGTCGGGTACAGGGTGTTGACGTCATCGCCTTCGGCATCTTCGGCGGTGAATTGGGTGTAACCGACGGTGGCATTCCAGTTGTTAGCCAGCTCGCCAGATACTTCCAGCTCGAAGCCTTCGCTGGTTGCGCCTTCGCTGGCCTCATAGGCATAACCACCTATCGGGTTGGAAGGATCGATCAGCACGCCAGTGCTCTGGCCCAAATTGTCCTGCTTGATCTGGAAGATGGCAGCAGAGGCATTCAAGCGACCATCGTAGAACTCGCCTTTGAGGCCGATCTCATTGCTTTCGCCAACGATCGGGTCCAGCTGCTGCCCGCTGCTATCGCGCACCGATTGCGGCAGGAAGATTTCCGTGTAGCTGGCATAGGCCGAGATGTTTTCGGTGAGGTCGTAGACGAGGCCCGCATACGGCGTCACTTCGTTATCAACATCGATCTTGCTGACTTCGGAGTAGATGTCATCACTGGTCTTCTCGTACCAGCTTTCACGCGCACCCAGGATCACCTTCAGCTCGTCGGTCACGTTCAGGCGGGTGGCCGCGTACAGGCCCTTCTGCCGTGTTTCGCTATAGCCGTAGTCATGCCGTGGGCCCCAGATAGGCTCGGGGAATTCGCCTTTGTAGGCATCGAAATTAGCCACACCACCAAAGCCGGTTAGCGCATCGAGCGCATCGGCGTCGAATTCCTGCTTGCTGTCGACGTAGCCGAAAGCCAGGTCATGCTCACGACCCAGCAACGAGAACGGGCCATCGACGCGAATGCTGTAGTCGTCCTGGGTGGTCTCGGTTTTGTAGGTCGCCGGGAACGAGGACATGCTGCCGCTGCCGTTTCTGCCCGGGTTACCGGAGAGGTACAGCAACGAAGAGTCGCCGGTGCGCTCGCCGCGGTTGTAGCTCAGGTTCAGCTTCCAATCGTTGGCGAAGGTGTGGTCGAGGTTGACGAAGTAGGTCTCGTAAGTGGTGTCCCACTTACTCCAATCAGCCGACGTGGATTTCGAGCGGCTCCAGTCGGTGCGGCTGCCATCTGCGTACCAGACTGGCAGGCCACCCCACATGGGCGAGTCGGAGTTGGTTTCCTGGCGGCTCAAACCGAACCACAGCGTGGTGTCTTCGGTCAGGTCGATGTCCATGGTGCCGTAGAGGGTTTCGCGTTGGGTCGAGTTCATGTCGATCCAGCTGTCGCCTTCGTTGGTCTCGCCAACCAGACGAGCGCGAACAGTGCCAGCCTCGTTCAGCGCGGTGGAGATATCAGCCTCGGTGCCGTAGGTGTCCCAGGTGCCGGCGCTGAGTTCCACCGAGCCTTTCAGCTCACGGCTGTTGGCGCGCTTGCGCACCATGTTGATGGAGGCGGAAGGATCGCCAGCACCGGTCATCAGGCCGTTAGCGCCACGGACGACTTCAACGCGGTCATACATGGCCAGGCTGCTGAAGATCTCGCCGGAGCTCCATGGCTGTTCATAGATGGTCGGTACGCCGTCGATCATCAGCGAGTTGAGCTGGAAACCACGGGCGTTGATCTGGCCCCGGCTGGTTTCGTAGCGGTTCATCGAGATACCGGTGGTGTTATTGACCACGTCGGTAATGGTCTGCAGATCCTGGTCTTGCATGCGCTGCTGGGTGACCACGGTGACCGACTGCGGAGTTTCACGCAGGGACATTTTCAGCGGAGTGGCAGTGCGGGCAGAACCCGTGGTGTAGGACTGAGTGTCTTCGGTGACGTCGCCAAGCTGGCTGTCGGCGGTACCGGAAATGGCCGTGGCGTCGAGGGTAATGGCGCTACCAGTTTCAGTCTTCTGCGCCTCTTCAGCGTGAACCGATGGCGCAGCAAAGGCGATACCGGCGGCCAGCATGTGCACAGCCAGAGCCAGCGGACGAATAGCAACGGAAGAGTGCGTCACAACAGCGTCTTGTTGACGCAGGGTAACCAGAAGGGACATGAAGGTGCTTCCAGATAATTATAGTGTTGGCGAGAATCATTATCATAAGCTATTAATTTCCCAAGTGGAATAATTGTGCACGCCTGTGGATTCTGCTAAACGCCGACACACCCCGCATAACGCCAGGCCTGAAATGAAAAAAGGGAGCCGAAGCTCCCTTTTCATAGCAGTGGCGATTACGCCTGCGATTGCAGGTAGTTCTCCAGCCCCACGCGGTCGATCAGGCCGAGCTGCTGCTCCAGCCAGTAGGCGTGGTCTTCCTCGGTGTCCTTGAGTTGCAGGGCGAGGATGTCGCGGCTCATGTAGTCCTTGTGCTTCTCACACAGGGTGATGCCCTTGCTCAGCGCCTCGCGCA
>JBBNAI010000470.1:0-7752 GCA_037994305.1 Pseudomonas sp.
TGCATGGCCCGGATGGCAGCGACTACCCGAACGAGAGTCTGTTTATCGAGGTAGTGCCGCAACAACGGGTGGTCATCGAGCACCTCAATGGTCACCACTTTCTGCTGACTATCCGCTTTACCGCGCAAGGCTCGCAGACACGGGTGGACTGGCGTCAGGAGTTCGATTCCATGGCCGAGCGCCAGCGTATCGCGGCCCTGGTCATCCCGGCCAACGAGCAGAACCTCGACCGTCTCGCCGCAGAAGTACTCAACGTTGCATAGGCCTTTGCAGTTGCCCGCTTAGCCAGTCGCCCCCCCTTCACGCCGACATAACACCAAGCCTGGCTGGCCGCTATCTGAGCCAGGGTTTAGGCTCTACCAGCCCGTCGCCATCAGGAAGCACCCATGAGCTTGTCGTTGCTGAACCGCTATGCCTTCTTCGCCTTCTGCGTGCTGTTCACCCTGCTCAGCCTGCCCTTCCTCGGCGCCCATGAATGGTTGTGGGCCATCACCCTGCTGACCGGCGTGCTCAGCCTGATCGGCTGCAACGACCTGCTGCAGACGCGCCAGGCGGTGCGACGCAATTACCCGATCCTGGGCAACATCCGCTACCTGGTGGAGGGCATCCGCCCGGAGATCCGCCAGTACCTGCTGGAGGCCGATGGTGACAAGCTGCCGTTCTCCCGCGCGCAGCGCTCGCTGGTGTATGCGCGGGCGAAGAACCAGAGCGCCGACAAGGCCTTCGGCACCCTGAGCGATGTGTACCGCAGCGACTTCGAGTTCATCAGCCACTCCATGCTGCCGGCCGACCACAGTGACCCGGCCACCTTCCGCGTCACGGTCGGCGGGCCGCAGTGCCGCCAGCCGTACTCGGCCTCGGTATTCAATATCTCGGCGATGAGCTTCGGCTCGCTCAGCGCCAACGCCATCCGCGCGCTCAACCAGGGTGCCAAGCTCGGCGGCTTCTACCACGACACCGGCGAAGGCAGCATCAGCCCCTATCACCGCGAGCACGGTGGCGACCTGGTGTGGGAGCTGGGCAGCGGCTACTTCGGCTGTCGCGATGAAAACGGCCGCTTCGATCCGCAGCGCTTCGCCGAGCAGGCGCAGAACCCGCAGGTGAAGATGATCGAGATCAAGCTCAGCCAGGGCGCCAAGCCCGGCCACGGCGGCATCCTGCCGATGCACAAGGTCACCGAGGAAATCTCCCTGACCCGTGGCGTGCCGATGGGCCAGGACTGCATCTCGCCGTCACGGCACAGCGCCTTTTCCACACCGCTGGAAATGCTCCAGTTCATTGCCCAGCTGCGCGAGCTGTCGGGCGGCAAGCCGGTGGGTTTCAAGCTGTGCCTGGGCCACCCGTGGGAGTTCATGGGGATCGCCAAGGCCATGTTGCAGACTGGCATCCTGCCGGACTTCATCGTGGTCGACGGCAAGGAAGGCGGCACCGGTGCGGCGCCACTGGAGTTCACCGACCACATCGGCGTGCCGCTACGCGAAGGTTTACTGTTCGCCCACAACACCCTGGTCGGCTGCGGCCTGCGCGACAAGATCCGCCTGGGCGCCAGTGGCAAGATCGTCAGCGCCTTCGACATTGCCGCCGTGATGGCCCTCGGTGCCGACTGGGCCAACTCGGCACGCGGCTTCATGTTCGCCATTGGCTGCATCCAGTCGCAGAGCTGCCATACCAACAAATGCCCGACTGGCGTGGCCACCCAGGACAAACTGCGCCAGCGCGCCCTGGTGGTACCGGACAAGGCCGGGCGGGTGCACAGCTTCCACCGCAACACGCTCAAGGCCCTGGCCGAGATGATCGCCGCTGCCGGCCTCGACCACCCCTCGCAGATCCAGGCCAAGCACCTGGTGCGACGCATGTCGGCCAGCGAGATCAAGCTGTACTCGCAGCTGCATGTATTCCTCAAGCCGGGCGAGCTGCTCAGTGGCGAGATCTCCGGCGAGTTCTACCCGCGCATGTGGAGCATGGCGCGCGCCGACAGCTTCGAGGCGGCTGCGGTCTAGTTCGCAGAACCTGCATAAGGGGGGCTGGTTTCAAGCCCCCACCAGGCACAGAGCACTGTAAATCGATGATCAAAAACGAGACTAGGTAGTCAGCTAAGGATTTATTACACTCGCGCCTTTAGTCATGGCATAAGGCCATCTTTGATGCGTACCCTGTACCAGTTCCCGATCTCCCACTACTGCGAAAAGACCCGCTGGCACCTCGACCACAAGGGCCTCGATTTCCAGGTGGACAACCTGTTTCCCGCCCTGCACCGGATCAAGAGCAAGCGCCTGGCCGGCATTGCCACCTTGCCGATCCTGCAGGATGGCGCCCAGGTGATCGGCGACTCGACGGAGATTGCCCTGTACCTGGAGCAGCACTACCCGGCCCAGCCGCTGCTGCCGAAAGACGCCGAGCTGCGCGCGCAAGTCCTCGAGCTGGAAGAGCGCTTCGACCGCCTCGGCGTGCACGTGCGGCGCTGGCTGTATGGGCAGATCCAGCAGTGGGACACGGTGATGCACGCCATGCTCAAGGTCTATCGCCCCTGGTTCGGCCTGCGCAACCTGATGAAGCCGGTGCTGATCAACGGCGTGCAGAAGCTCTACGGGGTAACCCCTGAGCGGGTGGCCAAATCCGAAGCCGAGCTGCTGGCCGGGCTCGACCTGATCGAGCAGCGCATCGGCGGCGACCCTTCGCGTTATCTGGTTGGCGAGCGCCTGAGCCTGGCCGATGTCAGCGCCGCCGCGCTGTTCGCCCCGCTATTCACCCCGGCTGGTACGCCGTGGGAAGGCATCGCCGGGCACAACCAGCAGACCCAGCACTTCCTCGACCAGCTGTTCGCTCGCCCTGCCGGGCAGTGGGTGCTGCGCCGCTATGCAGTGGATCGTCCGCGGAAAATCTGAAAGTACCCTGTAGGCGCGAGCACACTCGCGCCTACAAACACTACTCGTCCCACGGCTGGTAGCTGCCCACGCTCCACACATGGCCCTCCAGGTCATGGCAGGTGAAGCCGCGGCCGCCGTATTCTTCGTCCTTGATCGGGATCAGGATCTCGCCGCCGGCCTGCTGCACCCGGGCGTACACGGCGTCGGTATCCTCGACCACCAGGTACAGGCTCTGGGTATTGCCACCAACAACCCTGGGCTCGCGCATCTGCCGGCCATAGTCGTTGTCCTTCAGTGAGCCGAGCATCAGCATGCCGCTGCCGTGAATCAGCTGGGCGTGCTCGATCAATCCATTGCCGGCAGAGACGCGCAACTGCTCATGAAAGCCAAACACCCGGCACAGCCAGGTAATGGCCGCCGGCGCGTCGCGGTAGAGCACACAGGGAATCAGGCTGGAACCCCTTTCCATTGCACATTCCTCCATTCTGGTTGCAGCGCTGGACGAGGCCGCAGGGGCCTCCAGCACCAGTGAAGCAGCTGGGCCCGCGCGTGGCTGCCGCCGTTCGCACCGGCCGACGAGGTGCAGCTGGGCTCGGGCACCTCAGCCACTGGGTAAAAAGTTCGTGAACAACTGCCCTGACAGCCGACTACGCTTGAATCATGAGCAAGCTTCGTGTGTAGCCAGGCCACACCATCATGGGCGCTTTATGGCAATCCGACGCACCGCAGAACGCGCTCGCCGAGAGCGCTCCTGAGCCTCTTTATTCGCCGAAAAACCCCAGGCCGCGACGCAAATGGAAGATCGCCTTCTGGCTGATCCTGCTTGCCGCCCTGATTGCCCTCGGCCTGGCCGTGGCCCACGAGCTGCGCACCGCACACTGGCAGGCCCGCGAGTTCGGGCGTTACGCCGCGCGCTTGACCTATGAACGGCTTCCTGGCCCCAGCGAGGCGATTCACTTTCCCAGCGATGGCCCGTTCGACAAGCGCCTGGGCTATGCCCACCTGCCCCTGCTGCTGGAACGCCTGCAGCAACGCAGCTACCTGATCACCGAGCAGGTGCGCTTCTCCCCCACGCTGCTCGACTATAGCCAGCGCGGCTTCTTTCCTCCCTTCATCGAGAAGAGCCAGGCCGGGCTGACCATCAGTGACTGCCGCAACCTCCGGCTGTACCAGTTCCGCAGCCCGCAGCAGCTGTATGGCAGCTTTGCCGAGATTCCCCCGCTGATCGCCGGCAGCCTGTTGTTCATCGAAAACCGCCACCTGCTCGACGCCGACCCGCCACAGGCCAACCCGGCTGTGGACTGGCCGCGCTTCGCCAAGGCGGCGCTGTCGCAACTGGGCAAGAGTTTCGCTGTCCAGGAACAATCCGCCGGGGGCAGCACCCTGGCCACCCAGCTGGAGAAGTACCGCCATTCGCCGGATGGCCTGACCCTTTCGGCCATGGAGAAGCTGCGGCAGATGATCTCCGCCAGCGTGCGCGCCTACCAACAGGGGCCGGACACCCTGGCCGCACGCCAGGCGATTGTGCGTGACTACCTGAACAGCGTGCCGCTCTCCGCCGCGCCCGGCTATGGCGAGGTGCACGGCCTGGCCGATGGCTTGCGGGTGTGGTTCGGCGCCGACTTCACGCGGGTCAACCTGCTCCTCGATCCGGCCCGCACCCCGCTGGCCAACAGCGCCGAACGCGGCCAGGCGCTGCGCCAGGTGCTGGCACTGATGATCGCCCAGCGCCGGCCGTCCTATTACCTGGCGCAAGGGCGCAAGGAGCTGGAAATCCTGACCGACAGCCATATCCGCGTGCTGGCCGCCGGTGGCGTGATCAGCTGGACGCTGCGCGACGCGGCCCTGGCCCAGCGCCTGCGCTTTCGCGACCTCAGCCAGCAGCCGGCGATGCAGCCGGTGGAGAGCAACAAGGGCATCAGCGTGGCGCGCTCGCGCCTGTCCGCCCTGCTCAACCTGCCGCTGTACGACCTCGACCGCCTCGACCTGGCCGCCAGCAGCACGCTGAACGCCGACCTGCAGCAGCAGGTCAGCGACTACCTGCGCAAGCTGGCCGATCCGGCCTTCGCCGAGCAGGTCGGCCTGTATGGCGAGCGCCTGCTGTCACCGGAGAAGACCGCCGACGTGCGCTACAGCTTCACCCTGTTTGAACGCACCGCCGATGGCGCGCGGGTGCGGGTACAGACCGACAGCACCGACCAGCCGTTCGACATCAACGAAGGCAGCAAGCTGGAACTGGGCTCCACCGCCAAGCTGCGCGTGCTGACCACCTACCTGCAGGTAATGGCCGAACTGCACCAGCGCTATGCCGGGCAAAGCGTCGAGGCGCTGCGCACCGTCGAGGTGGCCGCGCAGGATCACCTGACCCGCTGGGCCCTGGACTACCTGATCGCCAACCCGCAAGCGGGGCTCAAGGCCCTGCTCGACGCGGCGCTGGATCGTAAATACTCGGCCAGCCCCTACGAGCGGTTCTTCACCGGTGGCGGCGTGCACAGCTTCAGCAACTTCCGCCGCGAGGACAACGGGCGCATCCCGACCCTGCGCGAGGCGCTGCGCGAATCGATCAACCTGCCCTTCATCCGCCTGCTGCGCGACCTCGTGCGCTACAGCACCTACCACGGCACCAGCAACAGCGCCGAGCTGCTCAAGGACGACAAGCACCCGCAGCGCGCCGACTACCTCAAGCGCTTTGCCGATCGCGAGGGCACCACCTTCCTCCTGCGCTTCTGGCACAAGTACCAGGGCAAGAGCGCCCAGGAACGCCTCGACACCTTCCTCGACGGCCTGCGCCACACCGCCGTGCGCCTGGCCGCCGTGCACCGTTACCTGATGCCGGAAGTCGACGAAGCCACCTTCGCCGCCTTCCTCGAAGCCCATGTGCCCCAGGAAAAATTGACCGACAAGCGCATCCATCAGCTCTACCTGGATTACGGCCCAGGGGCCTGGAGCCTGCCCGACCAGGGCTATATCGCCCGCGTGCACCCGCTGGAGCTGTGGCTGCTGGGTTACCTGATCGAACACCCGCAAGCCCGCTTCAAGGATGCCGTGGCGGCCAGCGCCGAGCAGCGCCAGGTGGTCTACGGCTGGCTGTTCAAGACCCGCCACAAGAGCGCCCGTGACAGCCGCATCCGCACCATGCTGGAAGTCGAAGCCTTCCTCGACATCCACCAGCGCTGGCAGCAGGTGGGCTACCCCTTCGATCACCTGGTGCCGTCGCTGGCCACGGCCATCGGCAGCTCAGGCGATCGCCCGGCGGCCCTGGCCGAGCTGATGGGGATCATCCAGAACGACGGCGTGCGCCAGCCCAGCGTGCGTATCGACAGCCTGCAGTTCGCCACCGCCACGCCCTACGAGACGCAGCTACGGCATGACACGCAACAAGGCGCCCGGGTGCTGCCTTCGGAGGTGGCCGCGGCCTTGCGCGAAGCCCTGTCGCAAGTGGTGGAAGCCGGCACCGCGCGGCGCCTGTCCGGCACCTTCAGCCTGGCCGACGGCAGCAAGCTGACCATGGGTGGCAAGACCGGTACCGGCGACAACCGTATCGAGAGCGTGACCCGCGGTGGCCATGTACTCAGCTCACGGGCGATCAACCGTACGGCGACCTTCGTGTTCTACCTCGGCCCACGGCACTTCGGCACCCTCACCGCCTTCGTACCGGGGCAGGCAGCGGAAGGCTTTCGCTTCACCTCGGCCTTGCCGGTGCAGGTACTCAAGGGCATGGCACCGATCCTCACGCCGTACCTGGAGCCAGGCAGCAACAGCCTGTGCGCGGCGCCGCCCACGGCCGTGCAGGCGCGCAGAGGCTAGGTCGATCAGCCCCTGGGCAATGCCCAGGCGAACAGGCTCAGCCCTTGTTGCGCATCGCCACGAACAGTTCCTCGACCTGCGTACGCGCCCAAGGCGTTTTGCGCAGGAAGGTCAGGCTCGACTTGATGCTCGGGTCGTTCTTGAAACAACGAACATCTATGCGCTTGGCCAGCCCTTCCCAGCCGTACTGCTCGACCAGTTCGATGAGCAATTTTTCCAGGGTAATGCCATGCAGCGGGTTCTTGGCTTGTTCGGTCACGACGGTTCTGCGCAGGAAGTGGCGGGGGCGCCACGTTAGCAACAAGTCCACGCGGCGTCAGCCGTTTCAGCGACGGGCCGACGACCTACGCCAGCAACGATTGCAGCAGCGCCCTGCCCTCAGGCCAATCGCCCAGGCCGCTGTCGCCGTTGATATGGCCATAGGCGCCGATGAGCTGCAGGCGACTGCCCCAGCGCTGCGCGGCGGCGCGGGCGTAGTCCAGGCTGCCATAGGGGTCGTCGCTACTGGCCACCAGCAGGCTGGGGAAGCCGAGCGCCTGCGGCGGCAACGGCGCGAAGCCCTGCAGGTTGAGTTCGGCCGCCGGGCCTTGTGGATCCGGCGGGGCCACCAGCAGGGCGCCACGGATCGGCAGGCGGGTCTGCGCAGCCCAATGCGCCACCAGGCTACAACCCAGGCTGTGGGCCACCAGCACGGTATCCGCCCCGCTGTCGGCCACGGCCTGCTCCAGCGCCATCACCCAGTCGCTGCACACGGGGTTCAGCCAATCCTGCTGTTCGACCCGGCGAAATTGCGCGTCGCCCTGTTGCCAGAGGCTTTGCCAGTGCGTGGGGCCGGAGTCGCCATAACCGGGGAGGATCAGAAATCTCGTGCTCATTGCCAACGCCTTGTGCCGATTGCTCTGCCCGTACCATGCCCGAGCGAGCGCGACAGCTCAAGCACGGCCCTTTCAGGTCAGCCTGCGGTCGATTGAAAATTGAATACCCGCCACTGCCCCTGGGCATCGCGGCGCAACTCGATGGAGATCAGGCAGGCCCCCTCGAAACGCGCGGTCAGGCTCGGCATCTCCAGCTCGTCCCC
>JBBNAI010000471.1:0-1647 GCA_037994305.1 Pseudomonas sp.
GGCGCCAAGCACCTCGATGAATTGTCGCGCCAGCCGTGGCAGCACTTCCCGGCAGTCCAGGAGCAGAGTGGCGGCAGCGATGCGCGGGATGACGTCTGGCAGCGCCAGGAGCGCTTCCAGCAACTGGCCCGCGAACTGGAGGCCGCGACCGGCGCCTTGGCGGCGGGCAGTGCGCAACCGGCTCAGACCAGCGCCAGCCTGGCGCCGCTGGTGCAACGCGTGGAAGACGGCTGCGAAGGCTGCCACAAGGAATTTCGCGTTTACTGAGTCGTCTGCTCTAGCCTGCCTCTACAAACACTAGAAACCTTGCACGCCTGCTGCATGCAGGCGCTGGCGCAGGGCCTGGACTTCCGGGTGCTGGAAGAATGCCACCAGCTGCTTGGCGCGGGTGGCGCCGATGCCGTTGAAGCCATCCCACTGTTGCGCATTGCGCGCAGCCAGGCTGTCCCAGTCGTTACCCAGCGGTGCCGAGCCGCTTGGCGGCAACCCGAGAGCCTTGAGCCACTGCGCGAACGAGCGCTGCCGGGCGCTGGCGAAACTCCGCTGCAGATTACTGGCGCTACGGGCGGCGAAGCCGGGCGTGGCGGCCAGCTCCTGCTCGCTCAGCGTCAGCCAGCCGAGCAGGTCATCGAGCTTGCCTGCGGCCTGCAGCTTGTTCCAGGTACCGGCACCCATCCCCGGCAGGCGCAGGCCCTGTTTGCCGCTGAGCCAGACCAGGCGCGCACGGAACTGGCTTTCGCAGCCGGGCGTGGCGCGCCAGCAACTGAGCGCGTGATGGTCGCTGGGATTGGGTGCGGCGATGGGCGTGCGCTCGGCGCTGCGCCAGACCACGCTGTCCAGGCGCGCAATGGTCAGGCCGGCCAGGGCGATGGCCACTTGATCGCCGGGGCGCACGTCGAGCGCCTGCCAGCGGGGCAATGAGCCGAGGCTGACGCGCTGTATGGTACGGCCGTCGAGCTCCACCGGCTGCAGCTGCAGCACCGGGGTGATGCGCCCGCTGCGGCCGATGTTGAATTGCACCGCGCGAACCTCCGTCAGCGCCTGGGCGACCGGGAATTTCCAGGCCACGGCCCATTGCGGCGGCTCGGCGCTCCAGCTGCTACCGGCCGGGCGTTGGCCTTGGCGCAGCACCACGCCATCGCTGGCGAAGGGCAGGGCGTTACGGTACCAGTGCTCGCGCCAGTGGCGGGCCGCAGCCAGGTCATGGAGCGGCAGGGTCAGGGCGGCGCTGTCGGTGAAGCCGAGTTGCTGCAGACCGTGCAGGCGTTCGCTTATGGCATCCGGGCCGTTGGGCCAGTCCCAGACAAACAGGCCGATCTGCACCGCGGTCTGGCGATCCAGCTGCTTGCGGGCCAGGGCGCCGGCCACCTTGCCGCGCGCACCGGCACCGCCATCGCGGGCCTGCACATGGCCGGGCAGGTGCCAGTACAGCTCGCCTTGCAGGATCAGTTCAGCGTTGTCGTCCAGCTGCTGGGGTATGGACCCGATCAGCCGCGCCTTGGCGGTCCAGTCCTGGCCAAATTGCCCGTCGCCACGGCTGAGAACCTGGCGCAGGTGACCGTCCTGGTAGTGCAAGGTCACCGCCACGCCATCGACCTTGGGCTGGATCCACAGGTCGTTGCGTCCCGCCAGCCACTGCTTGGCGGC
>JBBNAI010000472.1:0-2227 GCA_037994305.1 Pseudomonas sp.
CTGCTGCTCTTGCTGGCGCTGTTCAGCGGTACGGGCCTGGCCATCGCCGCACTGGGTGATGGCAGTCGGCCGGTCAATGTGTTCTGGGCCCTGGGCAGCTTGCTCGGCCTGCACCTGCTGCTGCTCGGTGGCTGGCTGCTCGGCCTGCTGCTGGCGGGGGATCACAGCGCCGCCCTCGGCCGCCTGTGGCTGTGGCTCAGCGAGAAACTGGCGCGCGATGCCAGCGCTGCCCAGCTCGGCCCGGCGCTGGTGTTGCTACTGCAGCGCCGACGTCTCAATCGCTGGCTGCTCGGCCTGCTGGTACACGGCTTGTGGCTGGTGATCCTGCTCAGCGCAGGCTTGATGTTGCTGGTCCTGCTGAGCACGCGGCGCTACGGCTTCGTCTGGGAAACCACCCTGCTCGGCAGCGACACCTTCATCGCCATCACCCACCTGCTCGGCGCCCTGCCCGGCCTGCTCGGCTTTCCGATCCCCGATGCCGAAACCATCCGCGCCAGCGGCGACAGCGCCCTGGCCGTCGAGAGCGCCCGGCATGCCTGGGCCGGCTGGCTGCTGGGAGTGCTGCTGGTATTCGGCCTGCTGCCGCGCGCGCTGCTCTGCCTGCTCTGCCTGTGGCGCTGGCAGCACGGCCAGGCCCGCCTGCGCCTGGACCTCAACCTGCCCGGCTACCGCCTGCTCGCCGAACGCCTGCAACCGCCGAGCGAACGCCTCGGCGTGCTCGATGCGGCACCGGCCAGCCTGGTCGAGGCGCAAGGTGGCAGTACCGACCTGGCCAGCAGCGGCGCCGTTCTGGTGGCCATCGAACTGGACCTACAACGCCCCTGGCCGCCGGCCCTGGGCAAAACCATCGCCAATGCCGGCGTGCTGGACAGCCGCGAGCAGCGCCAACAGCTGCTCGATCAGCTCGGCCGCTTCCCGCCAGCACGCCTGGCCATCGCCCTCGACCCGCGCCGCTCGCCGGATCGCGGCACCCTGGCCTTGCTCGGTGAACTGGCACGCAGCGCTGGCGCCACGCGCATCTGGTTGCTGCCGCCCCCCACGGGCGAAGCGCTGGACAGCCAGCGCCTGAGCGACTGGCACAGCGCCCTGCAACGCCTGGAGCTGACATTCGCCGACAGCGCGCCGCTGGCCTGGCTGGAGACAGGCCATGACTAAACCGCTGAAGCTGGCCGTGGTTGGCCACACCAATGTCGGCAAGACCTCGCTACTGCGCACCCTGACCCGCGACGCCGGCTTCGGCGAAGTCTCGCACCGGCCCAGCACCACTCGCCATGTCGAGGGCGCGCGCCTGTCGGTGAACGGCGAGGCGCTGCTGGAGCTGTACGACACGCCAGGCCTGGAAGATGCCATCGCCCTCCTCGATTACCTCGAACACCTGGAGCGACCGGGCGAACGCCTCGACGGCCCGGCACGCCTGGCGCGCTTCCTCGACACCGCCGAGGCGCGCCAGCGTTTCGAGCAGGAAGCCAAAGTGCTGCGCCAGCTGCTCGCCTCGGATGCCGGGCTGTACGTGATCGATGCCCGCGAGCCGGTACTGGCCAAATACCGCGACGAACTGGCGGTGCTCGCCGGTGCCGGCAAGCCGCTACTGCCGGTGCTCAATTTCAGCGGCCAACCGCACCAGCGCGAAAGCGAGTGGCGCGAAGCCCTGGCCCGCCTGGGCCTGCATGCCCTGGTGCGTTTCGATACCGTGGCCCCGCCGCTGGACGGCGAGCGGCGCCTGTACGAAAGCCTGGCCCTGCTGCTGGAGCACGCGCGACCGCAGCTGGAGCGGCTGGTACTCGACCACGAGGCACAAACCGCCGCGCGCCAGGCCGCCGGTGCCCGCCTGATCGCCGAGCTGCTGATCGACTGCGCCGCCTGCCGGCGCAGCGTGGCGACCCAGGCCAGCCTCGAGCACGGCGAGATCAGCGCCCTGCACCAGGCCATTCGCCAGCGCGAACAACGCTGCGTGGAAGCCCTGCTGCGCCTGTACGCCTTCCGCCAGGACGATGCCCAGGCCGGCGACCTGCCGCTGCTCGACGGGCGCTGGGGCGATGACCTGTTCAACCCGGAAACCCTCAGGCAACTGGGCGTCAGCGTCGGTGGCGGGATCGCCGCAGGCGCTGCGGCCGGCGCCGGTGTCGACCTGCTGGTCGGCGGCATCACCCTGGGCGCCGCTGCACTGCTCGGCGCCCTGGCCGGCGGCGGCCTGCAGACCGCGCGCAATTACGGCGGCCGCCTGCTC
>JBBNAI010000473.1:0-1095 GCA_037994305.1 Pseudomonas sp.
GTGACGGCCTGGGCACAGCGCTATGGAGCAACCACCACGACGCCCGTGATTACCAGGGGCCGAGCCATCACACCCTGTCGTGCTACCTGACCGGCGGCACCGGCACCTTTCGCCGCGAAACACCCTCAAGCAAGGGTTCTCCGGACAAGCTGTGCATCCTGCCGGCCGGGCATGACTCATCCTGGGTGATCAATGGCGAAATTCGCCTGGCGCACCTGTACGTCAGCCCGGAACGCTTCGCCAGCAGCGCCGTCAGCCTGCTCGACCGCGAACCCCGTGAGCTGCAGTTGCGCGAAAGCACCTTCCTCGAAGACGCAGCCCTGGCCAACCAGTTTCACCAGCTGGTGCGCTTGAACTGGGACGAGCCGAGCGAGCGCATGGTCGGCAGCAGCCTGGCCCATGAAATGCTCAGCCACGTGCTGCTGAGCCAGGTTGGCTTGCGCCAGGGCTTGCAGGTCAAGGGAGGATTGGCACCGCATGTACGCCGACGGCTGGTCGAGTACATCGAGCAGCACCTGAGCGAGCCGCTAACGCTGGGGGAGCTGGCGCAACAGGCCAGTCTCTCGGAATACCACTTCGCCCGGATGTTCCGCGAAAGCTTCGGCCTACCGCCCCATCGCTACGTGCTGCACCGGCGCCTGATGCGGGCCCGCGAGTTGCTGCAACACAGCCGCCTGGCACTGGGCGAGATCGCCCTGGCCTGCGGCTTCAGCAGCGCCAGTCATTTCAGCAATCGATTCCGCGAAGCCTTTGGCGGTGCACCCGGCCTGTTGCGCGCCGGCGCCCGCCCAGGTTGAACTTCAGACCAGCAGAGCCAACCCACCAGCGGCAGGCAGGGCCACGGCGGCAGCGAACACCAGGCGCTCACGCCAGGCCAGCAGGCTGACCAGCAGCAGACCGGCCAGCATCAGTTGGCACAGCCAGACCACCGCACCAATCTCACCACCCAGCGCCCGCCAGCACAGCAACAAGCCGCCGAGCAGACCGAGCCCGGCCAGGCCACGCAGCAAGCGCTGGCGTCCCTGACTGGGAGCACCGTTGAGCAGCAATTTGTGGTGGCGCGACATGGCCAGGCACAGGCCGGTCATGGCCAGG
>JBBNAI010000474.1:0-3201 GCA_037994305.1 Pseudomonas sp.
GCCCTGGTAACGGGTGAGCTGCGCGCTACGGTTGCCTTGGCGGAAGCCAAGGGTGAGTGGACTGCGGATACCTGGGCCCTTGAAGGCGAAGAGCAACTGACCGGTCGCAAGCAGTACGTGCTACACGCCGAAGGCGCTGATCTGATTGTGGTGGGCCTCAAAGGCGGGGCATTGGCGGTAGTGCAGGGCGATGCCGGCGGTATCGAGCGTACGGATGTCCCTTCCACAGATGCTGGGCGTACATTGGCCCACTTGGAATTTAATCAGGTCGCTATCGAGCATTTGCCCATCAAGGCTGGCCAGAGCGTAGTGGACGCCGGGCTTATTCTGTTAGCTGCCGACGCTTTCGGCGGCGCCTCCCGGGCCGTGGATTTGGCGGTGGAATACAGTAAGGAACGCGGGCAATTCGGTCAGGTGATTGGCGCTTTCCAGGCAGTGAAACACCAGCTGGCTGACATGGCATTGTTGGTGGAGCCCTGCATCGGCCTGTATTGGTACGCAGCGCATATGTTTGATACCGCGCCGCTGGATGCCCATGAGGCGGCGGCCTTGGCCAAAGCCCATATCACCGAGGTTTACCCGAAGATCACTCGTCGCATGATCGAGGCCCATGGCGGCATCGGTTACACCTGGGAATATGGCGCACATGTCTGGCTCAAGCGCGCCTTGTTCGATCAGGCCTATCTGGGCATGCCCCAGTCACACCGTGCTCGTGTTGCAACGATGTCCGGCTGGTAAAAGAGGGTTTTCATGACAGGCAAGACCGTATTCATTTCGGGCGGTACCAGCGGAATCAATCTGGGTATCGCCAAGGGCTTTGCCGCCCAAGGGGACAAAGTGCTGGTGTTCGGACGCGATCCGGACAAGGCGGAGGATGCTGCCGAGGAGATCCGCGCGCAGACGGGTGGCACCGTTATGGCCGGTAGTGCCGATGTGCGTGATTTCGCGGCGATACGTGTACTGTTCGAGCGGGCGACGCAAACGCTGGGGGCTCCCAGTGTGGTGATTGCCGGTGCAGCAGGCAACTTCATGTCTCCGGCTGTGGGCATCTCAGCGAACGGGTTCAAGACGGTGGTCGATATCGACCTGCTGGGCACCTACAACGTGTTTCGTGCGGCCTTCGATTTTGTGCTCAAGCCAGGTGCTTCGCTCATTGCTATCACCGCGCCGCAGGCTGTGCAGCCACTGCCGCAGCAGGTTCATGTTTGTGCCGCCAAAGCGGGGGTGAACATGGTGGTCAAAGTGTTGGCGATGGAGTGGGGGCAGGCCGGCATTCGCGTGAATGCTATTTCTCCCGGGCCGATTCTTGGTACCGAAGGTGTCGAGCGCATGGCGCCCACCGAGGAGGACAAGACCAAATGGAGTGCGCATACCGCTTTGCGTCGTTTTGGTACGCCGGCGGATATCGCCCAGGCGGCGATATTTTTGTCATCGGCTAACGGTAGCTACATTACCGGCACCATTCTCGATTGCGATGGCGGCATGAAGCTGGGTGATGCCAGCGGTGACTTCATCACCCCGCCACAACGTTAAGGAACCCACCATGACCGACCTCGTTCAGTTTGAAGTAGGTGACGACCATGTCGCCACCATCACGCTCAATCGCGGCGATAAGATGAACGCTATCAATGCCGAAATGATGGCGGAGATCAAGCGCCTGTGGGGCGTCGTTCGCGATGAAGACCATATTCACGCGGTGGTATTTCGCGCCGATGGCAACCGAGCTTTTTCCACTGGCCTGGATCGTGTTCAGGGCTTCCAGTATCCGGACAATATCTGGAACAAACCCGATCCGGGCGAAAGCCTGGATCCCAAGCATCACAAAGTATGGAAGCCGGTGATAGCTGCGGTTAGTGGCATGTGCGCCGGCGGCGCCTTCTATATCGTGGGCGGTTCCGATGTGGTGATCGCCTCCGACGACGCGACCTTTTTCGACCCCCATGTTGATTTTGGTCTGGTCGCAGCCCTGGAGCCCATTAGCATGGCACGACGCATGCCACTGGGCGAAATTCTGCGGGTCTCGCTCATGGGCGTGGAGGAACGCATGAGCGCTCAGCGCGCCCATCAGATCGGCCTGGTCAGTGAACTGGTGCCTCACGAAGAGCTGTGGGCTCGTGCCCACAAGGTAGCGGCGATCATTGCCTCCAAACCGTCCGTTTCCACGCAAGGCACTGTCAGGGCCATTTGGGAGTCGCTGGATACCGGCCGCTCACAAGCCATGGTACGCGGGCTGAGTTACACCCAGTTAGGCAACCCGCTGGGCATCCCGCAGGTGGAAAACATGCTGCAGAGCGGCAAACGCAAAGGCTATGAGGTTCGTTGAATGACTGGTATCGCCGAACACATCATTCGTGCCACTGAAGCGGGCGGTTCGCTGGTTGCCATCGATTTCGAAGGGCAGACCCTCAGCTGGCGAGACATGGGGGAAGCAATCTCCGAACTGGAAGCCGTGCTTGCCGAGGCAGGCATCGGGCCGGACGCGGTCATCGGATTACTGGGGCGCAATCGGCTTGAGCAATTGAGCAGTTTTATTTCGATTCTGGGTGCTGATCGTGGCTTGCTGCTGATCAATGCCATACGTCCCTCGCATCTGGTTGCCGAAGAGGTTGCAAGCCTAGGCCTCGCGTGCCTGATAGGCAGTCGGGATGACCTAGGTGCCGATGTAGTCGGCGTTGCTGAGGCGTGCGGCGCTATGGTCTTGGCTGCAGAGGTGCGCGATGACCGCCTGTTCTTCGAACAGTTGGCTCCATTGCGGGCCAATAGCTGGCGTTTGCGCGAGGCGAGCACGCTAATCGAGATCCAAACAAGCGGCACCACAGGCGCGCCAAAACGTATCTCGGTATCTGAACGCACCATCAGCGCCTCACTGCGCGATGGTGTGCGCAGCGCCAAGGGCACAGTGGAAAACTTCGAACTCAAGCCACAAACCTCGCCCACGCTTATGTTCAGTCCGCTGGTGCATACCAGTGGCACGTTTAACACCCTGATGTCGGTATTTGAAGTTCGCCCGATCGTGCTTTTTGAGAAGTTCGACGCCGAGCTTTATCGCCAGGCCCTGGTTAAATACCGACCCAAGTTTGCGCCGCTGCCGCCCACGGCAATCAAGATGATGGTCGACAGCGATGCGACCCGCGATGACTTCTCCAGTGTCCGTGCAGTGCGCGCAGGAACGGCGCCGCTGTCCGTAGACCTGCAGCAGGC
>JBBNAI010000475.1:0-1705 GCA_037994305.1 Pseudomonas sp.
CCCATGAAGATCGCGCCAGCATGGCGAATCAACGGCAGGTACTGTTCGGGGTTCTCCACCGACAGCTCCAGGTGTTCCGGCGCGATACGGTTGGCCACTTCGATGGCCTGGGCCATGTCGGCAACCAGGATCAGCGCGCCGCGGCCTTCCATGGAGGTGCGAGCGATGGTCTCGCGCTCCAGGGTCGGCAGCAGCTTGGCAATGCTCTGCGCGACGCGGTCGAGGAACGCCGCATCCGGGCTGACCAGGATCGACTGGGCGTCTTCGTCGTGCTCGGCCTGGGAGAACAGGTCCATGGCGATCCAGTCCGGGTCGGTCTGGCCGTCGCACACCACGAGGATCTCCGAGGGGCCCGCGATCATATCGATGCCGACCTTGCCGAACACGTGACGCTTGGCGGTGGCCACATAGATGTTGCCGGGGCCGACGATCTTGTCCACCGGCGGCACGCTTTCGGTGCCATAGGCCAGCGCGGCCACGGCCTGGGCGCCACCAATGGTGAACACCCGATCGACGCCGGCGATGCAGGCGGCGGCGAGGACGATCTCGTTGATCTCGCCACGCGGGGTCGGCACTACCATGACCACTTCCGGCACGCCGGCGACCTTGGCCGGGATGGCGTTCATCAGTACCGAGGAGGGATAGGAGGCCTTGCCGCCCGGCACGTACAGACCGGCGCGATCCAGCGGGGTGACCTTCTGCCCCAACACCGTGCCGTCGGCTTCGGTGTAGGTCCAGGAGTCCTGTTTCTGCCGCTCGTGGTACAGGCGTACGCGCTCGGCGGCCTTCTCCAGAGCGCTGCGCTGCTCGGGCGTGATGCGGGTCAGGGCCAGTTCCAGACGCTCGCGCGGCAGGATCAGGTCGGCCATGGAAGCGACGTTGAGGCCATCGAACTTCTCGGTGAACTCGACCAGGGCGGCATCACCGCGCTCGCGCACGGCTTTGATGATGTCGAGCACGCGCTGGTTGACGCCATCGTCCGACACACTTTCCCAGCTCAGCAGATGATCCAGATGACGAGCGAAGTCCTGGTCAGCGGCGTTGAGTCGGCGGATAGCGATAGGACTGGTCATAGCGGGCCTCTTGATTGGCAAATGCTCGGGCGTCGCTAGGCTACCAAGCCAACCGCATGGACGCCCGAGAAAAGTGGCTATGACACGGATAGGCAGACGCGGCGTAACGCCGCGTTGAGGGTATTAGCTGGGGTGTCGCGATTCGACGGCTTGACGCAGGGTATCGATCAGCGCCTGGATGCGGCCGTGCTGCATCTTCATCGACGCCTTGTTGACCACTAGCCGCGAGCTGATCTGGGCGATCAACTCCTGGGCTTCCAGACCATTGGCGCGCAGGGTGTTGCCGGTATCGACCACGTCGATGATGACGTCAGCCAGGCCGACCAGCGGCGCCAGCTCCATGGAGCCGTACAGCTTGATCACTTCGACCTGACGACCCTGCTCGGCGTAGTACCGCTTGGCCACGTTGACGAACTTGGTGGCCACGCGCAGGCGGCCTTTCGGCTCCGGCGCGCCGACCTTGCCGGCGGTCATCAGCTTGCACTTGGCAATCTGCAGATCCAGCGGCTCATACAGGCCCTGGCCTCCGTACTCGAGCAGCACGTCCTTGCCGGCCACGCCGATGTCCGCGGCGCCATGCTCGACATAGGTCGGCACGTCGGTGGCACGGATGATCAGCAACTGCACATCGT
>JBBNAI010000476.1:0-4151 GCA_037994305.1 Pseudomonas sp.
TCAAGCGCCTGCACGGCCCGGGCTTCGCCCTGCTGGGCAACGCCGCCGAGTTCCTCGACCCGGTGTTCAGCTCCGGGGTGACCATCGCCATGCGCTCGGCGAGCATGGCCGCCGGCTTGCTGCACCGCCAACTGGGCGGCGAGCAGATCGACTGGGAAACTGAATTCGCCAAGCCCCTCAAGCGCGGCGTGGACACGTTCCGCGCCTATGTCGAGGGTTGGTACGATGGCTCCTTCCAGGACGTGATCTTCTACGAGAAAGCCTCGCCGGAGATCCGCCGGATGATCTGCTCGATCCTCGCCGGCTACGCCTGGGACGAGAAGAACCCCTATGTCGCCGAGCCCAAACGCCGTCTCGGCGTACTCGCCGAACTCTGTGCCATGAACTGACAAGGACAGTCGATGACCCGCGCCGCCAGCACCTATGTCGAGGAAACCGGTTTCGGTTTCTGGTTCCTGCAAAGCCACGTCTGGCAGCACCATGTGCTGCGCGTGGCGATCAACGACCTGCTCGGCCTGATCGACGGGCCGCTGCCGCACGCCCCCGTGCTGCTGGATGCCGGCTGCGGCCAGGGCAAGTCGTTCGGCCTGCTCGCCGCGGCCTTCCAGCCGGCGCGCCTGATCGGCCTGGATGCCGACCCGCACAGCCTCGACTGCTCGCGTGCCGAAGCCGAGCGCCAGGGCCTGGATGTACAACTGATTGCCAGCGACTGCGCGGCCATCGACCTGCCCGACGCCAGTGTCGATATCCTCTTCTGCCACCAGACCTTCCATCACCTGGTCGAGCAGGAACGAGCGCTGGCCGAGTTCTGGCGCGTGCTCAAACCGGGTGGCCGGCTGCTGTTTGCCGAGTCGACGCAGTTCTATATCGACACCTGGGTGATCCGCTGGCTGTTCCGCCACCCGATGCACGTACAGAAGACCGCCGAGGGCTACCTGGACATGCTGCGCGCGCAGGGCTTCGAGTTCGCCACCCAGAATGTTTCCTACCCCTACCTGTGGTGGAGCCGCTCCAGGGACTTCGGCCTGCTCGAACGCTGGGGCCTGATGAAGCCCAAGCCGGTCGGCCAGCGCAACGAAACCCTGGTCAACGTGGTGGCGCGCAAGCCACTGGAGCCGAGCGCCTGATGCTGCGCGCCTGCCTACTCGGCCTGTGCCTGCTGCTCGGTGCCTGCGCCGCGCACACGCCTGTGCCAGCCACAGCGCCGGCGCTGGTCAGCGCACTGCCGCTGACCCTGCAGATCCACCGCGAACAGGCCGGCAATGCACAGGACTGGCTGCTGGTTGTGCAACACGAAGGGCCAGCGCTGCGCTGGTCGCTGTTCGATCCGCTCGGCGTGCCACTGGCGCGCCAGCTGTTGCAGGACGGCGCCTGGCACAACGATGGCCTGCTGCCGCCCAACGCCGAAGCGCGCGAGCTGTTCGCCGCCCTGCTGTTCGCCCTGACGCCAGCGGCCGAGCTGGCGCACGGCTACGCGCCGAGCAGCTGGAGCCTGACTGCCGATGGTCAGCGCCGACTTAACCCGGCCTGGCAGATTCGCTACCGTGGGCCACTGGACTTTACCCTGACCACCCCGCCTGGCCTGGCTTACCAGGTTGTTGCACTGCCCGAAGAAGAAGGCCGTTGATGCCCAGTTACTTGAATGCCCTCGGCCTGCTCTGCGCCCTCGGTGAAGGCAAGCAGGCGGTCGCCCAGGCCCTGTTCGCCGGCGATGCCTCAGGCATGCGCGTGCAAACGGGCTGGGTCAGCAATCGTGCGCTGACGGTGGGTGCGGTACAGGGCGAATTGCCGCCACTCCCCGCGTACCCGCAGCAGCCTGCCAGCCGCAATAACCAGTTGCTGCTGGCCGCCACCCTGCAGATCGAAAGTGAACTGCGCAGCGCCATCGCCCAGTACGGCGCGAGCCGCGTGGGCCTGGTGCTGGGCACCAGTACCTCGGGCATCCATGAGGCCAGCCAGGGCATCGCCACATACCTGCACGAGGGTGCGCTGCCGGCGCACTACCACTATGCCCAGCAGGAACTGGCCGCCCCGGCGACCTTCCTCGCCGAGTGGCTGGGCCTGGGTGGCCCGGTGTACTGCCAGTCCACCGCCTGCACCTCCAGCGCACGGGCCCTGCTCAGTGCCCACCGCCTGTTGCAGCAGGGGCTATGCGATGCGGTGATCTGTGGCGGGGTAGACAGCCTGTGTCGCCTGACGCTCAACGGCTTTTCGGCGCTGGAAGCGGTGTCTGCCGAGCGCTGCAACCCGTTCTCGGCCAACCGCCACGGCATCAATATCGGCGAAGGCGCGGCGCTGTTCCTCATGACCAGAGAGAGCGGCCCCGTGGCCTTCTTCGGCGGCGGCGCCAGCTCCGACGCCCACCATATTTCCGCCCCGCACCCCGAGGGCCTCGGTGCCCAGGCAGCAATGCGCCAGGCGCTAAGCAGCGCCGGTGTGAGCGCAGGCGAGATCGACTACCTCAACCTGCACGGCACCGCCACCACGCACAACGACGCCATGGAAAGCCAGGCCGTGCGGGCGCTCTTTCCCACCGGCGTGCCGTGCTCATCGACCAAGCCGCTGACCGGCCACACCCTCGGTGCCGCTGGCGCACTGGAAGCAGCGTTCTGCTGGCTGACCCTGAGCGACTACAACCCGGATGGCCTGCTGCCGCCGCACCTGTGGGACGGCGTGGCCGATCCGGCGCTGCCGCTCATCGACCTGGTTTCGGCCGGCACGCACCTGCGTCGCCAGCAGGGCCGTCGGTTGATGAGCAACTCCTTCGCCTTCGGTGGCAGCAATGTCAGCCTGATTTTGGGTGATAAGCCCGGAGACGCACCATGAGCCTGTGGCCCATCGCCGAACTGATCCCCCATGCCGGTGACATGATCCTCATCGACGAGGTGCTGCGCTTCGCTGACGAAGACGTCGAAACGCGCCTGACCGTGCGCCCCGGCGGCCTGTTCAACCAGGCCGATGGCAGCCTGCCGGCCTGGGTCGGCGTCGAGCTGATGGCCCAGAGCATTGCCGCCTATGCCGGTTGCCAGGCGCGCCAGGCCGGCCTGCCGGTGGAGCTGGGTTTTCTCCTCGGCACGCGCAAGTACGAGTGCAATGTCGAGCGTTTCCCGGCCGGTACCGAGCTGCACATCCACGCCCTGCGTACCTTGCAGGACGACAACGGCATGGGCGTGTTCGAATGCCAGCTGAACGGCCCCGGCATCGACGCCTTTGCCCGCCTCAATGTATTCCGTCCGCCGCAGGTGGCCAGTTACCTCCAAGAAACACCTGAGGAACCCGTTTTATGACTGACCCGATTCTGGTCACCGGCTCCAGCCGCGGCATCGGCCGCGCCATCGCCCTGCGCCTGGCGCAAAGTGGCTACGACATCGTCCTGCACTGCCGCTCGCGCCGCGACGAAGCCGAAGCCGTGCAGGCGCAGATCGAAGGCCTGGGGCGCCAGGCGCGCATCCTGCAATTCGACGTGTCCGACCGTGCGGCCTGTCGCGAAGCCCTGGAGGCCGATGTCGAGCAGCATGGCGCTTACTATGGCGTGGTGTGCAACGCCGGCCTGACCCGCGACGGCGCCTTCCCGGCGCTCAGCGAAGAGGACTGGGACCAGGTGCTGCGCACCAACCTCGATGGTTTCTACAATGTCCTGCACCCGCTGTGCATGCCGATGATTCGTCGGCGCAAGCCGGGGCGCATCGTCTGCATCACCTCGGTGTCGGGGCTGATCGGCAACCGCGGCCAGGTCAACTACAGCGCCTCCAAGGCCGGCGTGATCGGTGCAGCCAAGGCCCTGGCGATCGAGCTGGGCAAGCGCAAGATCACGGTCAACTGCGTGGCGCCGGGGCTGATCGATACCGAGATCCTCGATGAGCAGGTGCCGGTCGAGGAAATCCTCAAGATGGTGCCCGCAGGGCGCATGGGCACTCCGGAAGAAGTGGCCGGGGCGGTGAATTTTCTGATGTCCGAGGAGGCTGGCTACATTACCCGCCAGGTCCTCGCAGTGAATGGCGGGCTGTGCTGATGGGCGATTTCAAACGTGTGGTAGTCACCGGCATGGCCGGCATCACCTCGCTGGGCTGCGACTGGGAAAGCATCTCGGCAGCCTTTCGCGATAACCGCAGCGGCATCCGCCGGATGGACGAGTGGGACCGCTTCAGCGA
>JBBNAI010000477.1:0-1823 GCA_037994305.1 Pseudomonas sp.
CTGCGCGCGACAATGCCTGGGTGTGTGGCCATGTTGCTGCCGGGTGGTGGGGGTATCCGTCGGTCTGGCTGCATGGCGCCTGGCCCACCCGCAGGCTGCCCGCCGGAGCGCGACTCGGGTATACTCGCGGGCTTTTCAGAACCTTCGAGGTCACGGCCAGCCGCCGTGTCCGGTCTGCGGCCGCCCTGGCCAGCAAGCCGGGCCGCGCCATGCCGCTGCAACCTTAATTACGCCTGCGAGTGCTGCCCATCATGGAAATCAACCCGATCCTCAACAGCATCAAGGACCTGTCCGAGCGGACCCAGACCATTCGGGGGTATCTTTGACTACGATCACAAACATGATCGTCTCGTCGAAGTAAACCGCGAACTCGAAGACCCGAACGTCTGGAACAACCCCGAATACGCACAGAACCTGGGCCGCGAACGCGCCGCCCTGGCACTGATCGTCGACACCCTGGATGACCTGCACAGCAGCCTCGCCGACTCGCGAGACCTGCTCGACATGGCCGCCGAAGAAAACGACGAAGGCGCGGTGAGCGACATCGTCAGCGAAGTCGAGCGCCTGCGCGGCATCCTCGAGAAGCTCGAATTCCGCCGCATGTTCAGCGGCGAGATGGACGCGAACAACGCCTACCTCGACATCCAGGCCGGTTCCGGCGGCACCGAAGCCCAGGACTGGGCCAACATCCTGCTGCGCATGTACCTGCGCTGGGCTGACAAGCGTGGCTTCTCCGCCGAGATCGTCGAGCTGTCTGCCGGCGAAGTCGCCGGGATCAAGGGCGCCACCGTGCACATCAAGGGCGAATACGCCTTCGGCTGGCTGCGTACCGAGATCGGTGTGCACCGCCTGGTGCGCAAGAGCCCGTTCGACTCCGGCAACCGTCGCCACACCTCGTTCTCCGCGGTGTTCGTCTCGCCGGAAATCGATGACAACATCGAGATCGAGATCAACCCCGCCGACCTGCGCATCGACACCTACCGCTCCTCGGGCGCCGGTGGTCAGCACGTCAACACCACCGACTCGGCAGTACGTATCACCCACGTACCGACCAACACCGTGGTGGCATGCCAGAACGAGCGCTCGCAGCACGCCAACAAAGACACCGCGATGAAGATGCTGCGTGCCCGCCTGTACGAGCAGGAAGTACAGAAGCGCAACGCGGCATCCCAGGCGCTGGAAGAGACCAAGTCGGATATCGGCTGGGGCCACCAGATCCGTTCCTACGTACTCGATGCCTCGCGGATCAAGGATCTGCGGACCAACATCGAACGCAGCGATTGCGACAAGGTGCTCGACGGCGATATTGACGAATACCTCGAAGCCAGCCTCAAACAGGGGCTGTAAAGCTACTGCGCTTGGCCAGGCGGCGTTGGAAGATGGCTCGGACTGCTCATTTACACTCGTAAACTCCGCGTCCTCGCCATCTTCCGCCTTGCCTGACCTGCGCTCGCTACGCTTTACACCCCCTGTTAAGTAAACCGTTTCCACCCAGGCAAGAGCCTAACCAGGAACCACCAAGACCATGAGCGACCAACAACTCGACCAACACGAACTGCAACAGGAAGAAAACAAGCTGATTGCCCAGCGCAAAGAGAAGCTTGCCGCCATCCGTGAGCAGGGCAACGCCTTCCCCAATGACTTCCGCCGCGACAACTACTGCGCCGATCTGCAGAAACAGTACGTCGACAAGAGCAAGGAAGAGCTGGAAGCCGCTGCCATTCCGGTCAAGGTTGCCGGGCGCATCATGCTCAACCGTGGCTCGTTCATGGTGATCCAGGACATGACCGGGCGCATCCAGGTCTACGTCAACCGCAAGACCC
>JBBNAI010000478.1:0-1213 GCA_037994305.1 Pseudomonas sp.
TCCCGCTGGGCGACGACGAAGGCGTGACCGTCACCTACGACCGCAACCAGGCACTGTCGCGCGAAGACATGCAGTTCCTCACCTGGGAACACCCCATGGTGCAGGGTGGCATGGACCTGGTGCTGTCCGGCTCGATGGGCAACACCGCCGTCGCGCTGATCAAGAACAAGGCGCTCAAGCCCGGTACCGTGCTGCTGGAAATGCTCTACGTCAGCGAGGTGGTAGCCCCGCGCTCGTTGCAGCTAGGGCGTTTCCTGCCGCCGGTGGCGCTGCGCTGCCTGCTTGATGGCAACGGCAACGACCTGGCCAGCAAGGTGGCCTTCGAAACCATCAACGACCAACTGGAAACCGTGCCGCGCGCCAGCGCCAACAAGTTCATCCAGGCCCAGCGCGAGGTGCTGAGCAAACAGATCAACGCCACCGAGGCGAAGATCGCGCCACGCCATGTCGAGCGGGTCGAAGCGGCGCGCAAGCGCTTCATCGACAGCCTGGGCGAGGAAATCGGCCGTCTGACCGCCCTGCAGGCAGTCAACCCGACGGTGCGCGACAGCGAGATCGATGCCCTGCGCAAGCAGCTTGAAAGCGGCCTGGCGTTCTTCGACAAGGCGGCCCTGCGCCTGGAAGCGATCCGCGTGCTGGTCGCCGGCTGAGGCCAGTGTGGACGCGGATTATCCCCGCCCCACACACTCAGCAAGCAAACAAAAAGGGCGGCCATTGGCCGCCCTTTTTCGTACCCACAAGTCGTGGTTCAAACCATCTTGCTGCGCATCTTGTCGGACATCGACGCCATCTGGTCGTAGATCACCTGCGGGTTCTGCTGCTTGATCTTCCAGGCCATGCGCCCTTCTTCGTGCGGCAGGATCATGAACGCGCCCTTGGCTACTTCGTCGTAGACATAGCCGGCGATGTCCTGGGCGCTGATCGGGCTGTTTTCCAGCAGCTTGCCGACCTGCTGCTTCATGGCCGGCGTCGGGCCACGGAAGGAGTCCAGCAGGTTGGTCTGGAAGAACGACGGGCAGACCACATGCACGTCCACGCCACTGCCCTTGAGTTCGATCAGCAGGCTTTCCGACAACGCCACCACGCCAGCCTTGGCCACGTTGTAGTTGCTCATCGCCGGGCCCTGCATCAACGCAGCCATGGAGGCGATGTTGATGATCTTGCCCTTACTTTCCAGCAGCAGCGGCAGGAACGCCTTGCAGCCCTTGATCAC
>JBBNAI010000479.1:0-1648 GCA_037994305.1 Pseudomonas sp.
CTGGGCGTCGGTTACGCCGTAGAAGGTCTTGGCGCCGCTGGCCTGGCGAGCTTCCATCAGGTCGCGGGTGACTTCGGTCTGGCCGTAGATCATCACGGTCTTGCCGCCGGTCAGTTCGCGCAGATCGATGCGCTCGCTGCGCCCGTCGAAGGCCAGCTCGAAGCCATCGTGTACCAGCCCTTCGCGGTCCATGCGCTCGCTCACACCGGCTTCGCGCAGCAGGTCGACCATGCCCTGTTCGAGCACGCCGGCGCGGATACGGCTGAGCACATAGTCGGGGCTTTGGCGTTCGATGATGATGTTGTCGATGCCGGCCTGGTGCAGTAACTGGCCGAGCAGCAGGCCAGAGGGGCCGGCGCCGATGATGGCGACTTGAGTCTTCATTGTTATTGTCCTTAGTGGACCGTTGCGCGTGTGGCTAGGGTCCGGGCTTGGTGTGAAGTCGCCTGTATTTTTGGTGGATAGTGGATGGGGTTGAAGGCACTATCGGATTATCTTTCTGGACTTTTCGAGGGTTGTGTCGCCATGCATAAAACACCCGCCAGCGCCGTGCCGGTGTTCAAGCTGTACGGCGAGACGGCGGCCTGGCCGACCCCGGACCTGATCCACTGCGAGTCGATTCCCGAGCGCAGCCACCAGCACGACTGGGAGATCAAGCCGCACCGCCACGGCGATCTGGTGCAGCTGCTGTATGTGCAGGACGGCACGGCTGAGCTGGAAGTGGAGGGGGTGGTACATCGCGTGCAGCAGGCCTCGCTGCAGGTGGTGCCGGCGCTGAGCGTGCACGGTTTCCGCTTCTCCCAGGACATCCAGGGCCATGTGCTGAGCCTGGCGCTGCCGCTGGTGGAACAGCTCGGCGCGGTACTCGACAGCCCGCCGCTGGCCCGTGCCGCCTGCTACCCGGTGGCGGGGCAGAAGCGCTATCTGGATGCGTTGTTCGACTCCATCGCCCAGGAGTACAGCGAGCAGCAGGCGGGGCGCGAGCTGATGCTGCAATCGCTGATCAGCGCGCTGCTGGTGTGGGTCGGGCGGCGCTCGCTGGCGCATGCCGATACGCAGGCGCCGGACCGTGGGCGCGAGCACCTGCAGCGTTTCACCCGCCTGCTCGAGGCGCGCTTTCGTGAGCATCGGCCGATCGAACACTACGCTGCCGAGCTGGGCATCAGCGCCGCCCACCTGAATGCCCTGTGCCGGCGCCTGGCCGGGCAATCGGCATTGCAGCTGATCAACCAGCGCCTGTTGCTGGAGGCCAAGCGTTGCCTGGTCTACACGGCGATGACGGTGAATCAGGTGTCGGACAGCCTGGGTTTTTCCGAGCCGGCGTATTTCTCGCGCTTCTTCAAGCGCGGCAGCGGTCAGTCGCCCAAGGCATTTCGCAGTCAGCGCTGATTGGCTGACGGTTTCGCAGGGCAATCCAGCGAATGGGGGCATGCGCGTAGCGCCGCTGATATGAGCTGGAAGAAGGCCTCGATCTGAACATGAGCTACACCCTGATCTGGCTGGGTGACATGGACGTACAGCAGACCAAGCTCCGCTCCGGCGGTTCGGTCTCCGGTGAGTACGCCAACAGCGCCTTGCACGTGCTGGGTGGCGGGCTGACCTGGCGTTTCTGAAACCACGCGGCGCGCTGCCCCATCGGGTGCAGCGC
>JBBNAI010000480.1:0-2531 GCA_037994305.1 Pseudomonas sp.
ACGACAACGACATGTCGATCTCCAAGAACGTCGGCGGCCTGTCCAACTACCTGGCCAAGATCATCTCCAGCCGCACCTATTCGAGCATGCGCGAAGGCAGCAAGAAGATCCTCTCGCGCCTGCCCGGCGCCTGGGAGATCGCGCGCAAGGTCGAAGAACACGCCAAGGGCATGCTGGTCCCCGGTACCCTGTTCGAGGAGCTGGGCTGGAACTACGTCGGCCCGATCGACGGTCACGACCTGCCAACCCTGGTCGCCACCCTGCGCAACATGCGCGACCTGGACGGCCCGCAGTTCCTGCATGTGGTGACCAAGAAGGGCAAGGGCTTCGCCCCGGCCGAGGTCGACCCGATCGGCTACCACGCGATCACCAAGCTGGAGCCGATTAAGACGGCCGCCAGCGAGGAGCCGAAGAAAGCTTCCGGCCCCAAATACTCCGCCGTGTTTGGCCAGTGGCTGTGCGACATGGCCGCCGAAGACCCGCGCCTGGTCGGCATCACCCCGGCGATGAAGGAAGGCTCCGACCTGGTGGCCTTCAGCGAGCGTTTCCCCGAGCGCTACCTGGATGTCGCCATCGCCGAACAGCATGCCGTGACTCTCGCCGCGGGCCTGGCCTGCGACGGCGCCAAGCCGGTGGTGGCGATCTACTCGACCTTCCTCCAGCGCGCCTACGATCAACTGATTCATGACGTGGCCGTGCAGCACCTCGACGTGCTGTTCGCCATCGACCGCGCCGGCCTGGTCGGCGAAGACGGCCCGACCCACGCTGGCAGCTTCGACATCTCCTACCTGCGCTGCATCCCCGGCATGCTGGTGATGACTCCGAGCGACGAGAACGAACTGCGGCAGATGCTCACCACCGGCTACCACTTCAATGGCCCGGCGGCCGTGCGCTACCCACGCGGCAGCGGCCCGAACACGCCGATCGAGCCGGCGCTGGAAAGCCTGGAAATCGGCAAGGGCCTGGTCCGTCGACGCGGCCAGAAGACCGCCCTGCTGGTATTCGGCGTGCAGCTGGCCGAAGCGCTCAAGGTTGGCGAAACCCTGGACGCCACTGTGGTCGACATGCGCTTCGTCAAACCCCTGGACGAAGCCCTGGTGCGCGAACTGGCGGCCAGCCATGAGCTGCTGGTGACCATCGAGGAAAACTCGGTGATGGGCGGCGCAGGCAGCGCGGTCAGCGAATTCCTGGCGCAACAAGGCCTGCTCAAGCCGGTACTGCACCTGGGCCTGCCAGACAGCTACGTCGAACACGCCAAGCCGGCGCAGATGCTCGCCGAGTGCGGCCTGGACGAAGTCGGCATCGAGGCGGCCGTGCGCGCGCGGCTGGCCCAGCTCTAACCCGTAGGACGGGGAAATTTGCCACGGCTGGCATGCGCCAGGCGTGGGTTTCACCCGTCCTGCCCGACTCGGCGCCTGCTTGAGCGGCGCTCACCTGAACACGAATAGAACCTGCTTGTTTTTCATACAGCTGCGCACTAAGGTGCGCGGCGTTTTGCATTTCCGCCACGGTGCGCCGCTGCTTTCAGCGCGGTGTTAAACGGGAAGCCGGTGCGCTCCACCCTGGAGCCATCCCGGCGCTGCCCCCGCAACGGTAATCGACGGCAGGCATGGCCTGCACGCTGACCACAAGCCACTGGGATATTCCGGGAAGGCGGATCAGCGCGAGTCGAGAGCCCGGAGACCGGCCTTGGCGGAGCGACTGGTGTTGCGGAGGGCATCACCGTCAAGCGCTGGCTACGGCCAGCGCTTGTCCTGCCCTTCTCAAAAGTCTGCCGACCTTTGAGGATTTATCGATGAAGTTGTCCCGCCTTTCCATTGCCGTGGCCCTGCTGCCTTGCGCCCCGGTCTACGCCGCATCCAGCCAGGATGAGGCGCTGAAGCTGTCGGAAACCCTGATCAGCGCCAACCGCGAGGTGCAGCAGCGCAGCGCCAGCACCACGGCGAGCACGGTGTTCACCCGCGCCGATATCGAGCGCCTGCAACCGAGCTCCGTGACAGACCTGCTCAACCGCGTTCCTGGCGTGCAGACCGTGCAGAACGGTGGCCAGGGCAGCCTGACCAGCCTGTACATCCGCGGCACCAAGGCCGCACAAAGCCTGGTCCTGGTCGACGGCATGCGCATCGGTTCGGCCAGCTCCGGCGACAGCAACCTGCAGCACCTGAACATCGAGCAGATCGAACGTATCGAAGTGCTGCGCGGGCCGCGCTCGGCGGTCTACGGTGCAGACGCCATCGGCGGCGTGGTGCAGATTTTCACCCGCCGCAGCGCCGGCGAAGGGCTCAAGCCATACGTACGCATGGGCTACGGCAGCCGTGGCAGCTGGCAGCGCAGCGCCGGGGTTTCCGGGGGCGACGAGCAGACGCGCTTCAGCCTCGGCGGCAGCCTCGACGAAACCAACGGCATCGACCGCAGCGGCCCGTCCTACCCTGCCGATCAGGACCACGACGCCTACCGCAACAAAGCCTTCAGCCTGAGCCTCAGCCACAGCTTCAGCGACAACATAGAGGCCGGGATCAACGTGCTCGACC
>JBBNAI010000481.1:0-1939 GCA_037994305.1 Pseudomonas sp.
TGCCCCCACAGGTTCAGCGCCGCCGGCCACAGGCCGTGGATAAACAGCAGCCGCGCCGCCTCGCGGGTGGCATGGCTGGAGTAGTAGGCCGAGTTGGTCGCCGAGGATGGCGAGGCGATGCGTGCCACCCAGCGCGGGTTCTTCAGTGCGGCGTCCTGCTCGGCCGGGCTGGTGATGTAGGGGTTGCCACTGGTGATCAGCGCCAGCTCGGCCCACTCGGTCACGCCGGTCTTGATCTCGTCGGCAGGATGGCCGAGCCAGTCGGCCACCAGCAGCGCCTGCGAGGTGGACATGCCGGTGCCCATGTCGATGGCGATCTGGCGCAGGCTGATGCGCCCTTCGGCATCGAACTCGACGCTGGCCATGGGCGCTTCGGCGCCGGTGCCGAAGTCCTTCTGGCAGATGGCGAAACCGACGCCGTAATAGTTGTCCGGGTCCTCGGCATCGAAGCGCGCCTTGCGCGCCACCCGATCCTTCCACACCGGATGTTCGGCGGCCTTGTGCAGGATCTCGTCGAGGCGCAAAGCACCCGCCGGGATCGCCCCCTGGGTGTTCTTCATGCCGGACTGCATGGCGTTCTTCAGGCGCAGCGCAATGGCATCGACACCCAGCCGCTCGGCCACTTCGTCGACCATCATTTCGGTCGCCGCCATGGTCTGCAGGGTGCCGTAGCCGCGCATGGAGCCGGCCTCGACGCCGCGCGAATGGTAGGCCGTGGCCGCCAGGTCGCTGCGTGGCATGTAGTAGATCGATTGCGCCGCCGTGGCGCCGACCGCCGCCACCGAGGGGCTGTAGTTGATGCGCCCGCCGCCGTCGACATCCATGTGCGCGCGGAAGATGTGGAAGCGTTGATCCTGCTTGCTCACTGCCAACTGGTAATGCATGTCGAACGGGTGGCGCTTGATGCCGCTCTGGAACTGCTCGTAGCGGTCATTGGCCAGGCGCACCGGCACGCCCTCGCCATAGAGCGCGGCCAGGGCGGCGTAGAAGACGAAGATGTTGTTGTCCTTGGAGCCGTAGCCGACCGTGTAGCCCGGGTGCATGGTCAGTGCCTGCACGGCGAACTTGGACGGCGCCAGCATGTGCGCACACTGCTCGGCCACCTCAAACGGGCACTGGGTGGCGACGACGAAATGCAGGGTGCCGCTGGCTGCGTCGAACCAGCCGTTGCCGTTGTCCGGTTCCAGCGCCGCCGGCTCGATGGACTGGGTGGTGTAGCGCTCGTCGAACACCAGCCAGTCGTCTGGCGGGCTGGCCAGTTGCTCCTGCATGCGTTCGGCGTGGTAGA
The DNA here is from genome assembly GCA_037994305.1 of Pseudomonas sp. Classification (GTDB taxonomy): domain Bacteria; phylum Pseudomonadota; class Gammaproteobacteria; order Pseudomonadales; family Pseudomonadaceae; genus Aquipseudomonas. The sequence continues at coordinate 1,289 of JBBNAI010000481.1, forward strand.
GGCCCTGCTGGGTCAGGTCGCCGTCGAGCTTGGCGCCTTGCGACCAGCTGGGTTTCTTGTCGCGAATCATCGGGAACAGCATGGTGTTCTTCAGGCTGGAAAACTCGTCCGCGGCAAACGGGTCTTCCGCCGCCACCCACACGAAGCGGAAGCTGCCGTAGGGGTCACGGCTGTAGGGCTCGGCCTTGGCGCCATAGCGGATCACCTGGTCGTTGAACTTGAGCAACTTCTTGGCCTGGCGATAGCGCTCGAAGTCATGCCAGATCAGCATCGCCACCGGGTGACCGAGAAACATCGGCACCTGGCCTTCCGGCAGGAACGGGTCGGGGCCGTGGGACTCCGGCCAGGCGATTCCATCGCGGGCCAGGTCGACGGCGGTGACCACCCGATCCGGCGCCAGCTCGTCGCTGAGTATCGACAGGTCCAGGCCGGCGTACAGCTGGTCGGCCTTGGTCGCCTTGAGCAACAGCGCATGACCCTGGCGCTGTGGCCAGCCGGGCATGTCCTGGGCGCGGATATCACGGGCGAAGACCTTGGCCCCGCAGGCCTTGGACACTCCGTCGATACGCCCACGGGCCTGGCCGGCGCTGCCGTACCAGGGTTTCGGGTTGGCAGTGACCTGTTCCTCGAACAGCGCGGCGAAGGCGCGAC
>JBBNAI010000482.1:0-2702 GCA_037994305.1 Pseudomonas sp.
TGGCCCTGGCCCTGATCATCCTGCTGCTCAAGCAGTGGAGCGAAGCGCGTCTGTCCCGTCTGAAATCCGCAGACGACGAGGAATAAGTCATGAGTATCGAAATTCGTAACGTCACCAAGAACTTCGGCGCCTTCCGCGCGCTCAACGACATCAACCTGGATATCAACAGCGGCGAGCTGGTGGCCCTGCTCGGCCCGTCCGGCTGCGGCAAGACCAGCCTGCTGCGCATCATCGCCGGTCTGGAAACCCCGGACACCGGCAATATCGTGTTCCACGGCGAAGACGTGTCGCAGCACGACGTGCGTGATCGCAACGTCGGCTTCGTGTTCCAGCATTACGCCCTGTTCCGCCACATGACGGTGTTCGACAACGTCGCCTTCGGCCTGCGCATGAAGGCCAAGCACGAACGCCCGAGCGAAGCGGAAATCGCCAAGCAGGTACACGAGCTGCTCAACATGGTTCAGCTCGACTGGCTGTCTGATCGCTACCCGGAGCAGCTGTCCGGCGGTCAGCGCCAGCGTATCGCCCTGGCCCGCGCCCTGGCGGTAAAACCCAAGGTGCTGCTGCTCGACGAACCCTTCGGCGCCCTCGACGCCAAGGTGCGCAAGGAGCTGCGTCGCTGGCTGGCGCGGCTGCACGAGGAAGTGCATCTGACCAGCGTGTTTGTCACCCACGACCAGGAAGAAGCCATGGAAGTGGCCGACCGCATCGTGGTGATGAATAAAGGCGTGATCGAGCAGATCGGCGCGCCGGGCGAGGTGTACGAGAACCCGGCCAGCGACTTTGTCTACCACTTCCTCGGCGACTCCAACCGCCTGCACCTGGGCGACGACCAGCACCTGCTGTTCCGCCCGCACGAAGTGTCGCTGTCGCGCCTGGCCGTGGCCGAACACCGCAGCGCCGAAGTGCGCGACATTCGCCCGCTCGGCGCGATCACCCGGGTGACCCTCAAGGTCGACGGCCAGGACGAGCTGATCGAGGCCGAAGTGGTCAAGGATCACGACAGCCTCAGCGGCCTGGCCCGCGGCGAAACCTTGTACTTCAAACCCAAGGTCTGGCAGGCGCACTCCTCGCTGTAGGCACTGATGCAGAGCCCTCTCCTGGACAGGGAGAGGGCTTTGTCGGCACCTGTTACCCCAGCGCCGGGTTATGGATAGGTAAAGCCCCTAGCACACACGAAAGAGCGACGAGTCTGAATCGCCAAAATTGCGACACAAATCACTCTTTTGGCGCATCCTTTGCTATGACAAGCGCAGTAGGCTGTTGCTACTGCATGGCGCGCTGTCCAGTGCCAGCAACACCGCGGCTCACAAGAATAATAAGGAGCACCACGGCATGAACCGTAACCCTTTGTTTCGTCTGTTCTTTTTGTTTATGACGGGGCTTCTCGCCAGCCTCTCGGTGCAGACGTTCGCCGCACCGATGACCGCTGCCGAGCAAGTTCAGGTGTATGCCTGCCGAGCCACCAGCAGCCTGCTGCTGCTACGCGGTGAAGGCTTCCAGGAAGCCCATCTGGCGCGGCTGGAGAAGGATATTGCGAACCTGGAGACTGCCTCGCAGAGCGCCATGAGCAGCAGTTCCGAAATTCCCGGCCTGGCCACCAAACTTGTTACCCAGTTACGCCTCGGTGTTTCCTTTGGCCCCAAAGAAGACAACATGCCGTGGCGCTACCCGCAGGAGCTGGCCGATTCCCTGCGCGCCCTGCTCACCGTGACCCGCGCCGTACCGGGTGCCACGCCTGAAGGCGAGCTGCCCGCCAAGGTCGAATACCTCGCCGTGCAGTACCTCAGCCGCTCCTATGTCGGCAGCTTCGAAATCGCCCGCGAACAGCAGGACAACTACATCGGCCAGGACGAGCGCCAGCTGGTACCGGCCATCGACCAGGAAATGGCCACCCTGAACGAGAAGGACAACCAGGGCATCGCCAAGCTGAAGACCCGCTGGAACTTCCTGCGCGCCGCTCTGATGGACATGAACAGCCAGAGCAACGCCCTGGCAAGCGCCTCGGGCCGGGCCTTCGCACCGACCACCGTGGACCGCCATGCCCGCTCGCTGTCCGATCAGTGGATGTCGCTTAACCAGTTCGCTGCCGCCCCGTAACTCTACGGGGCGGCACCCAAAGCCGGGCCAGGAGCCCGGCTTTTTCATGCCCGCGATTTACTCACCGCGGTACGCACGCGCCGCCTGCAGCAACCAGTCACGGAAGGCACGCAGCGCCGCCGACTCGGCCTTGCGCTCGGGGATCATCAGGTAATAGGCCTTGTCGCTGCTGTCGAACACCGTCGGGTGCGCCGCCACCAGACTGCCCTCAGCCAGCTCGCGCTGGATCAGGAAGGGCGGGATCAGCGCCACGCCCATGCCATGCGCCGCAGCCTGGGCGAGCATCGAAAACAGCTCATAGCGCGGCCCGGTCATGTCACGCGGTACGCTCAGGCCCTGGGCGTTGAACCACTGGCGCCAGGCGTAAGGCCGGGTGGTCTGCTGCAACAGCGGCAACGTGGCCAACTCTTCGGCGCTGAACGCGCCGCGCGCGCCGAGCAGGCTCGGACTGCACACCGGCTGCAGGCTTTCCGGCATGAGGACATGCGCCTCGGTGCCGGACCATTCGGCATCACCGTAATAGATCGCCGCATCGAAGCCGGTGTCGGCGAACAGGAACGGCCGGGTGCGGTTGGTCAGGTGCACGGTGACTTCCGGGTGCA
>JBBNAI010000483.1:0-8225 GCA_037994305.1 Pseudomonas sp.
TATTCGGCGACGATATCGGCCAGACCAATATCAGCGCCTATTCCTTCGGCGTGGTGGGCTATAAAACGCCCAACATCGACCGCATTGCCAAGGAAGGCATGATGTTCACCGACTACTACGCCGAAAACAGCTGCACCGCTGGGCGCTCCACCTTCATTACAGGACAGGCAACCCTGCGTACCGGCCTGTCCAAGGTCGGCATGCCAGGCGTTCCGGTCGGCCTGCAGGCCCGCGATGTCACCATCGCCCAGGCGCTGAAGGCCGAGGGCTATGCCACCGGGCAGTTCGGCAAGAACCACCTGGGTGACCGCGACGAGTACTTGCCGACTGCCCACGGCTTCGACGAATTCTTCGGCAACCTCTACCACCTCAACGCCGAAGAAGAACCGGAACGTGCGAACTGGCCGAAGGACGACAAAGCCTTCGTCAAAGCCAGCTCGCCACGCGGGGTGATCCACAGTTTCGCCGACGGCAAGATCGAGGACACCGGCGCGCTGACCAAGAAGCGCATGGAAACCATCGACGACGAAACCACCGCCGCCGCCCAGGAGTTCATCAAGAAGCAGGCCTCGGCCGACAAGCCGTTCTTCGTCTGGATGAACACCACCCGCATGCACGCCTTCACCCACGTGCGTGATTCGATGAAAGGCCAGAGCGGCATGCCCGACAACGAGTACGCCGACGGCATGCTCGAGCACGACGGTGACGTCGGCAAACTGCTGAAGACCATCGATGATCTGAAGCTCGCCGACAACACCATCATCATCTACACCACCGACAACGGCCCGAACCAGTGGTCCTGGCCGGATGCGGCAACCACGCCGTTCCGCAACGAGAAGAACTCCAACTGGGAAGGCGCTTTCCGCGTACCAGCGATGATTCGCTGGCCCGGCAAGATCAAGCCGGACACGGTCTCCAACGAGATGTTCTCCGGGCTGGACTGGTTCCCGACCCTGCTCGCCGCAGTGGGTGACACCGATATCAAGGAGCGCCTGCTCAAGGGCACCGAGATCGGTGGCAAGAACTTCAAGGTGCACCTGGACGGTTACAACCAGCTCGACTACCTGACCGGCAAAGCACCGAAAAGCGCACGCGAGGAGTTCTACTACTTCAGCGACGACGGCGACCTGGTTTCCATGCGCTACAGAGACTGGAAGTTCGTGTTCTGCGAACAACGTGCTCCGGGCGGCATGACGGTATGGAGCGAGCCTTTCACCTGCCTGCGAGTACCGAAAATCTTCAACCTGCGCATGGACCCCTACGAGCGGGCTGACGTGGTGTCCGACCAGTACTACGACTGGCTGGCCAAGAACGACTTCCTGATCTTCCAGGGCGTGTCGAAATCTGCCGCCTTCCTGCAGACCTTCGTCGACTACCCACCGAGCCAGCGTCCGGCGAGCTTCAGCATCGACCAGGTACGCGCTGCGGTGGACAAGAAAATCGAGGAGAAAATGAAGCAACAAGCGCAATAAGCAGTAGAGTTCCTGCAATTAACCACCTGCCCTCTTCGGGCAGGTGGTTTCCTCTATCCCCCGGCCATCAGAGGGCCGCTTTCTTGCTCTGATAAGGTTCGTGCTCGATGTCTTCCGCCAGCAGCTCCTCACGCCGCGCAGCCAGCGCCGTACCCGCTCACGACGTGCTCCTGGAACGAACCCGCTCAAGCCTGATTCCCGCGTTGCTGCTGTGCATTTCCGGCTGCGCCGCACTGATCTACCAAGTGCTATGGATCAAACAGCTGTCCCTGGTCGTGGGCGTCGAAGTCTTCGCCATCACCACCGGTGTCAGTGCCTTTTTCGCCGGTCTCGCTTTAGGCGGGCTGGTTTTCGGTCGCTGGGCAGACAGGCTCAATCGGCCGGTACTGCTGTATGCCGTGCTGGAGCTGCTGGTCGCGGCCCTCGGTATCGCCACGACTGTGGCACTGGGCCTGGCCGCCAGCCCCTTCGCCTGGCTGGAGCAGCGCATCGGCCTGCTGGCCTGGGCCCTGCCCTTCATCCTGGTCGGTCTGCCGGCCTTGCTCATGGGCGGCACCCTGCCGGTGCTGATCCGCGCCCTCGCCCCGCAAGCTGGTCGCCTGGGCCGCGCAGGTGGCGGCCTGTATGCGGCCAATACCGCCGGCGCCATCGTCGGCACCCTGCTCGCCGCCTTTGTCCTGATTCCGCTGCTGGGTGTGCATGGGAGCGCCTTTGCTGCCGCCGCCCTCAACCTGCTGGCCGCCGCTGCCGCGCTAGGTTTCCAGCGCACGTGCAGCGCAGCCGTAGAGCCACCGACCAAGAGCAAGCCACAGCAGGCGCAGGCGCGCCTGGCTATCGTCCTGTACGCCATCGCTGGCGGCGTCGCCCTCGGTTATGAAGTGGTGTGGACCCAGTCCATCGTGCAGTTCATGAGCACCCGCGCCTTCGCCTTCTCCGTGGTGCTGGCCACCTACCTGGCCGGCCTGGTGCTGGGTAGTGCGCTCTATGCGCGCCGCGCCGACCGCATCCGTGATCCGTGGGGCACCTTTGCCCTGCTGATCAGCGCTGCCGGGCTACTGGCCCTGCTGGAAATCGCCGGCCTCGGCCGCTGGCTGATCGGCCTGCAAACCCAGCTCGAAGCCGGCGTCGTGGCCCTGGGTGGCAGCGACCTGGCGGGCATGTGCGCACGCTTCGCCGTCGCCGCGTTGAGCGTGGTGTTCCTGCCCACCCTGCTGCTCGGCGCCGCTTTCCCCCTGGCCCTGCGCCTAGCGGTAGACAGTGGCCACGTCGGCCGCGATGTCGGCGCGGTGGTGGCTCTCAACACCCTGGGTGGCATCGTCGGGGTGATGCTCACCGGCTTTGTGCTGATCCCCACACTCGGCCTGGTACACACCCTCGCACTGCTGGCTGTGCTCGCCGCCCTGATCGGCGTGATCGCCGTTACGCGCGGCCACCACGTGAAAAAAAGCACACGCCAGGCGGTGATTGCCCTCGGCCTGGTCACCCTGCTGGCGGCCTGGCTGATACCCGCCGACCGCCTGGCCAAACTGCTGCCCGGCGCCCATGAAAATTCCATCGCCTTCTACGAGGAAGGCCGTGGCGGTACCGTGGCCGTGGTCACCCAGGGCAAACAGCCAAATCAGTTCAATCGCCTGTATATCCAGGGCGTGTCCAACACCGGCGACGCCATGCCGTCGCTGCGCTACATGCGCCTGCAGGCATTGCTGCCGCTGCTGATTCATCGCGGCGAACCGCGTTCGGCGCTGGTCATCGGCTTCGGCACCGGCATCACCGCCGGCGCCCTGCTGCGCTATCCGCAGCTGGAACAGCGCGTGGTCGCCGAACTGCTGCCTGCAGTGGTACGCGCGGCACCGCTGTTCAAGGGCAACTACGGGGTAGCCAGTGATCCGCAGATGGACATCCGCCTGCGCGATGGTCGCCAGGAACTGCTGCGCAGCGAGCAACAGTACGACCTGATCACCCTGGAGCCGCCGCCCCCTTCCGCCGCCGGCGTGGTCAACCTGTACTCCCGCGACTTCTATCGCCTGACCGCCCGCCGCCTGCAGGAAAGCGGCCTGGTCGCCCAGTGGCTGCCGCTGCCCACGCAGAACCAGGAAGACACCCGTTCCCTGGTGCGCAGCTTCCTCGATGTATTCCCCCACGCCACGCTGTGGACCAGCGAGTTCCACGAGATGCTGCTGATCGGTTCGCTGCAGCCCATCGAACTGGACGCCGCACAGATCGACGCGCGCTTCCGCCAGCCCGAGGTCAGCGAAACCCTGCGCGAGGTCGGCATCGTTTCCGCTCCGGCCCTGCTCGCCACCTGGATCACCGACCGCGCCGGGCTGGAGCACTTTGCCGGCGATGCTCCTGCAGTGACGGACGACCAGCCGCGTATCGAATACGCGCCCTGGGTGCGCGCCAAGGAAATCACCCGCGTGCTGCCCGCCCTGCTCGACCTGCGCACGCCGCCGCCGCTGCGCAATGCCGATGCGGCGCAAGCCAGCGCAGTCGACAACCACTGGCAACGCCTGCGCCGCTTCTACGATGTCAGCCTGCACGCCTATGCCGGTGAGCGCGAAGCCTGGACCCGCGACATGCGCCAAGTGACGCGCGAGGATGGCAACAACCCGTACTACCGCTGGTTCCTCGGCACAGCCCCATAAGTCGCGCGTTTGACAGCGCCGCGCAGCATCACCGAAGCTGCCCTGCAGCCATGAAGTACACCTCAGGGAACGGATGTCCGCATGCCGAAGAACAAGAAGAACAAAGCCGCAGCCGTCATTGCCCAACCAGTGGAAAAAAACGGCAGCAGTTACCTCTGGCCTCTGCTCGCCGGTCTCCTGCTGCTGGTAGCCATGGTCAGCTGGTTCATCGTCCAGCAATCCACTCCCCTCACCACCCCCTCACCCACTCCAGCCGCCGTAGCCCCCGCTCCAATCACTCCCGACAACCTCGCCAGCAGCGCCAGCCTGGTCGATGAAAACCAGTGCCAGGGCTGCCACAGTGAACAGTTCAAGCAATGGCAGGGTTCGCACCACCAGTTGGCGATGCAGGAAGCCAACGAGCAGAGCGTGCTTGGCGACTTCGCCGACGTCATCTTCAAAACCAAAGAGGAAAGTACGCGCTTCTTCCGCAAAGGCGCGGAGTTCTGGGTCAATACTCCGGGCGCCGATGGCCGCCCGGCCGACTTCAAAGTGGCCTACGCCTTTGGCGTGGAACCCCTGCAGCAATACCTGATGGAGACCACAGGTGGCCATCTGCAAGCCCTGGGCGTGGCCTGGGATACCCAGAAGAAGGCCTGGTTCCACCTCTACCCGGGCCAGGGCGTGGACTTCAAGGACCCGCTGCACTGGAGCAAGCCGCAGCAGAACGCCAACTTCATGTGCATCGAATGCCACACCACCGGCTTCAAGCGTGACTTCGATGCCGCGACCAATACCTATGCCAGTCACTGGCAATCCTTGGGCGTCGGCTGCCAGAGCTGCCATGGCCCGGCCTCCGCACACCTGGCCTGGAGCAAGCAACCCGACGGCCAGGCCAACGCGGGTTTCCCGCTAACCGCCAGCCTGGTTGATTCCCAGCGTGAAGTGGAAACCTGTGCCCGCTGTCATGCGCGCCGCGCGCCGCTGGGTGATGGCTTTAGCGCCCACAAAAAACTGATGGATGACTACCTGCCCAGCGCGCTGAACCCGCTGCTCTATGAGATCGACGGCAAGATCAAGGACGAGGTGTTCGAGTACGGCTCCTTCGTGCAGAGCAAGATGTACGCGAAGGGCGTGGCCTGCAGCGACTGTCACAACCCGCACAGCAACGAGTTGCGCATCGCCGGCAACGGTGTCTGTACCCAGTGCCACAACCCCGCTGGCCAGGCCGGCCGCCCCGGTATCGACGGCAAGGGCCTGCAGGCCAAGGACTACGACTCCCCTGCCCACCACAAGCACGCAGCCGGCAGCGCTGCGGCGCAGTGCAGCAGTTGCCACATGCCGGGCAAGCTGTACATGGTCAACGACTACCGCCACGACCATGGTTTCAGCATCCCCAATCCGGCCCGCGCCCTGCAGCTGGGTACCCCGGATGCCTGCCTGAGCTGCCACCAGGACAGCCCCGGTGAGAAGGTCGCCGCCCAGTTCCAGCAGTGGTACGGCACACCCACCAGCCAGGCACCGCGCTACGACGAAAGCCTGTGGCTGATTCGCCATGGCAAGCCGGGCGCGGCGCAGGCGCTGTACCAGCAGCTTGCCACTACCGACCTGCCGGCCATCCGCCGCGCCACCCTGCTGGCCGAGCTGCCCAACTACCCGAGCCAACGTGCCCTGCAACTGGCGATGGCGGCGCTGCAGGATCCGGAGCCACAGGTACGCGAGGCAGCCATCGACAGCATTACCCAACTGCTGCCGGCACAGGCCGAAGTCATCGGCCCGCTGCTCGATGACCCGATCCTGGCAGTACGCATTGCTGCCGCCTATGCCCTGCTGGGCCTGCCGGCGGAACAGTTGGGCCGCTACCAGAACAATTGGCGCAAAGCCCTGGACGAGTACGAGCAGGTCCAGCTGAACCTGGCCGACCGAGCCGAGGCCAACCTCAACCTGGCCATGCTGTATCAGGCCGACGGCCGCTCGGCGCTGGTCGAGCCTTACTTGCGCAAGGCTCTGCAACGCGACAGCGACTTCCTGCCGGCGCTGATCAGCCTGGCCCAGTGGCAGGAAGATAACTTCCACGCCGACGAGGCACGCCAGCTACGCCTGGAGGCCCTGCGCAAACATCCTGACTCGGCCTTGCTACAACACGCCCAAGGCCTGGCCCTCGTGCGTGAAGGCAAACGCGAGCAAGCCATGCAGGCCCTGCGCGAGGCCGCGCGGCTGGAGCCGGACAATGGCCAGTATGGCTACGTGCTGGCGATCGCCCTGCATGACAGCGGCCAGGCCGAAGCGGCCCGCACGCAATTGACCGAACTGCTCGCCCGGCAACCCGCCAACCGCTCCGCACGGCTGGCCCTGATGAGCTATCTGCAGGATGCCGGACAAGGAGACGCCGTCGCCGAGCAACAGCGCCAGCTACAGGCGATCAACCCGCAAGACCCGGCCCTGAGGTAAGCCATAGAAACGCACGGCCAGCGGGTATTCCAGCGTACTGCTGCATGTACTCGGCATAGGCCGGGGATGTCTACCGAAGCGGGGGTAGTCCACTTTCAATTGCCTCTGGGATACGGTCAGTCGTCATTGCGATTGGCGGTACTCCCATCAGATCAGCCGCGCTGCAGATGGACCGACTATGCGGGTCGGCACCGCCCAACAGGGTTACCGAACCGTACGACGGCCCGACAAGGGCCGCCGTGCAGTCAGACGCATCCAAAGTGGCAATAACGCACCTCAGACCTGCCCTCTCGCCTATTGTCAGCGACTTCCGAGCACTCAATCACTACAAAGAGTGAGTCGGAAAATCACTACTTCATCCGTTACCCGCTCTGTGGCGATTGATTAGCTTGGCCGCCGATCAACCACCAACACAGGGGTAGCGCATGACTACAACAACAAGGCGCGCACATTTCCGGCCGCACGCACTGGCAGCCGCAATCGCACTGGGTTTGCCGGCCGCCGCACAGGCCGTGAATTTCAACATCGGCGAGATCGAGGGTCAGGTCGACTCCTCCCTCTCGGTAGGTGCCAGCTGGTCGACGCGCGGTGCCGACCGTGACCTGATCGGCGCTAACAACGGCGGCGATGGTCTGTCGCAGACCTCCGACGACGGCCACCTGAACTTCAAGAAGGGTGAGACCTTCTCGAAGATCTTCAAGGGCATCCACGACCTCGAACTGAAGTACGGCGATACCGGCGTGTTCGTTCGCGGCAAGTACTGGTACGACTTCGAGCTGAAAGACGAGCAGCGCCTGTTCAAGGACATCGACGACCACAACCGCAAGGAAGGCGCACAGTCCTCCGGCGCGCAGATCCTCGACGCCTTCGTCTACCACAACTACAGCATCGCCGACCTGCCGGGTTCCGTGCGCCTGGGCAAGCAGGTGGTCAGCTGGGGGGAAAGTACCTTCATCCAGAACGGTATCAACGCCATCAACCCGGTCGACGTGTCCGCGTTCCGCCGCCCGGGCGCCGAGCTCAAGGAAGGCCTGATCCCGGTCAACATGTTCTACGTGTCGCAGAGCCTGACCGACAACCTGTCCGCTGAAGCCTTCTACCAGCTGGAGTGGGACCAAACCGTGGTCGACAACTGCGGCACCTTCTTCTCCCAGGCGGATATCGCCACCGACGGCTGCGCCGACAACCTGCGGGTCCTGGCACCCCGCTCGGTGGTGGCAGCGGGCCTGCCGCTGATTGCCGGCTTCAATCCAGACGTTGACGAGGAAGGTGTGCTGGTGCGCCGTGCCGGTGACCGCGATGCGCGCGACAACGGCCAGTGGGGCGCCGCCCTGCGCTACCTCTTCGAACCGCTGGACACCGAGTTCGGCGCCTACTTCATGAACTACCACAGCCGGGCGCCCTTCTTCAGCATCTCGGCGGCCGATCAGGCCACCTATGACGCCGTCGGTGCGGTACCCGTGCCGGGTCTGCAAGCCGTGGCAGCCGCCTCCAGTTCCAGTTACTTCATGGAGTACCCGGAAGATATCCGCCTGTATGGCCTGAGCTTCTCCACCACGCTACCCACAGGCACCGCCTGGCAGGGTGAGCTCAGCTACCGGCCCAACGCACCGGTGCAGCTGAACACCACGGATATCCTCTACTCCGGCCTGACGCCGCTGCCCGCGTTCAGCAACGT
>JBBNAI010000484.1:0-1524 GCA_037994305.1 Pseudomonas sp.
ACGATGTGTTCGGCGTCGGCAGCCTGCACCAACTGGCACAGGCTGGCCGGGTCGATCCACGGCATGTCGCCCAGCAGTACCGCCAGGGCTGACTCAGGCCGCTCACGCAGCGCCTGTACTCCAGCCGCCAGGCTGTGGCCCATGCCCAGCTGCGCGTCCGCACAGCGAATCACTGGTAGATCCGCCGGCAGACCCAGCGCGGCCAGATCATCGTCCTCACGCAACACCACCCACACCGCATCGAATACCTGCCGTGCTTGCGCCACGCAGCAAGCCAGCAGGCCGCGACCATCGGCCAGTAACGCCCGGCGCTTGTCACTGCCGAAACGCCGACCTTGGCCGGCGGCGAGGATCAGGGCAATCGCATCCGCCACGGCTCAGAGCTGCTCGCGAGCGATGCCGTTACGCACACGCAGGATGTCGGCCAGCACCGCCAGGGCGATTTCCGCCGGGGTCTTGCTGCCCAGGTTGAGGCCGATCGGCGCACTGATACGCGCCAGGTCATCGCGGCTCAAGCCGCCGACGCGCAGCAAACGCTCGAAGCGTTTTTCGGTGGTACGCAGCGAGCCCATCACACCGATATAGAAGGCCGGCGTGCGCACCGCTTCGATCATCGCCAGGTCGTCGATGCGCGGGTCGTGGGTCAGCGCCACCACGGCGGTGTCGGCATGGCACAACCCGGCACGGATGGCTTCGGAGGGCAGCTCACGGCGGATCTCCACGCCCGGCAACGCAACACCGGCCAGGGCTTCTTCGCGCGGGTCGCAGAGGATCACTTCAAAACCCAGGCTCTGGGCGAACTCGGCGCACACCTGGGCCACGCTGGAGCAACCGGCCAGCAGCAGGCGCTGCGCGGCACCGATCCGGATACGCAGGCTGTCGCCGGCCGATTCGATGCGCGGGCCCTGGGCACGGTCATCCTCCAGGCGGCGCGCCCCATCGCCCAGGCAGATGGTGCGCAGCAGGCGGCGCTGGCCACGCAGCGCACCGGCCAGCTCGCGCAGATGAGCCTGCACCTCGCAAGTGGCCGGCAGGTTTTCCACCAACACTTCCAGCACCCCGCCACAAGGCAAGCGCAACCGCGCGTCGGGGCCGCCATCGCCGTAACACACCCGCTGCGCCGGGGCGCCGAACGCGCCTTGCTGCAGTTGCTCGAGAAAGTCGTCCTCGACGCAGCCACCGGACAGCGAGCCGAGCCATTCGCCCGAGCCATTGGCCACCAGCAGCGCCCCCGGCCCGCGCGGCGCCGAGCCGTAGGTGGCAAGCACCGTGCACAGCCACACACGCTGGCCGGCGGTGGACCAGGCCAGGGCCTGCTCGATCACCTGCAGGTCGAGGTGTTGCACCTTATTCCCCCGCCTCGCCGCGCAAGTCGGCCACCTGGCTCGGTGGCAGGTCGCCGCTCGCCCCGCCCCAGGTCTGGCGCAGGTAGTTGAGCAGGTCACCCAGTTGCGCATCGCTCAGGGTGTCGTGGAAGCCAGGCATCGGCTGCATGCGCTCGAAGCCGGTGAACTGCTGCTCCTT
>JBBNAI010000485.1:0-7951 GCA_037994305.1 Pseudomonas sp.
ACAGGTGCAGGCCGCCGGCGTTCCACACGCCGAAGCTCTGGCCGGCCGTGCCCTTGAAGCGGAAGGTCACCGGGGCGTCTTTCATGCCCTGGTTGCCGTGCGCCTTGGCGATTTCACCGGAGATCCGCGCGCCGATCGAACGGTCGCAGTTGCATATGTCCAGGGCGTAGTCGCCACCACTCTTGGCGGCAATCGAGTCCTTGGCCAGCTCGACCATTTTCTCGGCCAGCAGGCCTTGGTCGAACGGCGGATTCTTCTCGACTTCGCAGAACTGCGGCTTGTCGGCCGGGATGTGCGAGCTGCCGAGCAGCGGCGACAGGTCCAGGTGCTGCTGCTTCTCGGTCTGGCCGGGGAGCATTTCCAGCAGGTCGGTACGCCCGATCAGCTCGCCCAGGCTCGGCACGCCGAGTTTGGCCAGCCACTCGCGGGTGTCTTCGGCGACGAAGGTGAAGTAGTTCATCACCATCTCGACGGTGCCGATGAAGTGGTCCTTACGCAGCTTGTCGTTCTGCGTGGCGACGCCGGTGGCGCAGTTGTTCAGGTGACAGATGCGCAGGTATTTGCAGCCCAGGGCAACCATCGGCCCGGTGCCGAAGCCGAAGCTCTCGGCGCCGAGAATGGCGGCCTTGATCACGTCGAGGCCGGTCTTCAGGCCGCCGTCGGTCTGTACCCGCACCTTGCCGCGCAGGTCGTTGCCGCGCAGGGTCTGGTGGGTTTCGGCCAGGCCGAGCTCCCACGGGCTACCCGCGTACTTGATCGACGACAGCGGCGAAGCGCCGGTGCCGCCGTCGTAGCCGGAGATGGTGATCAGGTCGGCATAGGCCTTGGCCACGCCGGCGGCGATGGTGCCGACGCCAGCTTCCGCCACCAGCTTGACCGATACCAGCGCCTGCGGGTTGACCTGTTTGAGGTCGAAAATCAGCTGCGACAAGTCTTCGATCGAGTAGATGTCGTGGTGCGGCGGTGGCGAGATCAGGGTCACGCCCGGCACTGCATAACGCAGCTTGGCGATCAGGCCGTTGACCTTGCCGCCCGGCAGCTGGCCGCCCTCACCGGGCTTGGCGCCCTGGGCCACCTTGATCTGCAGCACTTCGGCGTTGACCAGGTATTCCGGGGTCACGCCAAAGCGGCCGGTGGCCACCTGCTTGATCTTCGAGCTTCTAATGGTGCCGTAGCGGGCCGGGTCTTCGCCGCCCTCACCGGAGTTGGAGCGCGCGCCCAAGCGGTTCATCGCTTCGGCGATGGCTTCGTGGGCTTCCGGCGACAGGGCCCCGAGGGAAATACCCGCGGAGTCGAAGCGCGTGAGGATGGCCTCGAACGGCTCGACCTGGTCCAGCGACAGCGGCTGGTCAGCCAGCTTGACGTTGAGCAGGTCGCGGATCATCGACACCGGACGGTTGTCGACCAGCGCGCTGTATTCCTTGTACTTCTCGTAGCTGCCTTGCTGCACGGCCGCCTGCAGAGTGTTGACCACGTCCGGGTTGTAGGCGTGGTACTCGCCGCCGTAGACAAACTTGAGCAGGCCGCCCTGCTGGATCGGCTTGCGGTTGTTCCAGGCCTCGAGGGCTAGCAGCTTCTGCTCAGCCTCGATGTCGACGAAACGCGCACCCTTGATGCGGCTGGCCACGCCGCGGAAGCTCAACTCGACCACTTCCTCGGACAGACCGACCGCTTCGAACAACTGGGCGCCGCGGTAGGAGGCGATGGTGGAGATGCCCATCTTCGACAGGATCTTCAGCAGGCCCTTGGAAATGCCCTTGCGGTAGTGCTTGAACACTTCGTACAGATCGCCCAGCACTTCGCCGGTACGAATCAGGTCGGCCAGCACTTCGTACGCCAGGAACGGGTACACCGCGGACGCACCGAAGCCGACCAGCACCGCGAAGTGGTGCGGGTCACGGGCGGTAGCGGTCTCGACCAGGATGTTGCAGTCGCAACGGAGGCCTTTCTCGATCAGGCGATGGTGCACGGCACCGGTCACCAGCGAGGCGTGGGCCGGCAGCTTGCCCTGCACGATATGACGGTCGGTCAGCACCAGCAGGGTCTTGCCGGCACGCACCGCTTCTTCGGCCTGGTCGGCCATGTTGCGCACGGCAGCTTCGAGGCCGACGGACTCGTCGTAGTTCATGTCGATGACATGACGCTCGAAGCCCGGGGTGCTGAGGTTCATCAGCGCGCGCCACTTGGCCGGCGAGATCACCGGGCTGCTGAGGATCACGCGGCTGGCATGCGCCGGTGACTCGTCGAAAATGTTGCGCTCGGCGCCCAGGCAGATTTCCAGGGACATCACGATGGCTTCGCGCAGCGGGTCGATCGGCGGGTTGGTGACCTGCGCGAACTGCTGGCGGAAGTAATCGAAGGTCGAACGCACCCGCTGCGACAGCACGGCCATTGGCGTGTCGTCACCCATCGAGCCGACTGCTTCCTGGCCCTGCTCGCCGAGCGGACGCAGCACCTGGTCACGCTCCTCGAAGGTGACCTGGAACATCTTCATGTAGTGCTTGAGCTGGTCAGCGTCATAGCTGGCCACGCCCTGGTCGTCGTCGAGGGCGGCCTGGATGCGCACGGCGCTCTGGCGCAGCCACTGCTTATACGGATGGCGCGACTTCAGGCGGCTGTCGATGTCGTCGGTGTTGAGCACCTGGCCGGTTTCGGTATCCACCGCGAGGATCTGCCCCGGGCCGACACGGCCTTTGGCGATCACGTCTTCCGGCTGGTAATCCCACACGCCGATTTCCGAGGCGAGGGTGATGTAGCCGTTCTTGGTGGTAACCCAGCGCGCCGGGCGCAGGCCGTTGCGGTCGAGCAGGCACACGGCGTAGCGACCGTCGGTCAGCACTACGCCGGCCGGACCGTCCCACGGCTCCATGTGCATGGAGTTGTACTCGTAGAACGCGCGCAGGTCGGCGTCCATGGTCTCGACGTTCTGCCAGGCCGGCGGAATGATCATGCGCACGCCACGGAACAGGTCCATGCCGCCGGTGACCATCAGCTCAAGCATGTTGTCCATGCTCGAGGAGTCGGAGCCCACGCGGTTGACCAGCGGGCCCAGGTCGTCGATGTCCGGCAACTGGTCATTGCTGAACTTGGTGCGCCGGGCCTGGGCCCAGTTGCGGTTGCCGGTGATGGTGTTGATCTCGCCGTTGTGGGCGAGGAAGCGGAACGGCTGCGCCAACGGCCACTTCGGCAGGGTGTTGGTGGAGAAGCGCTGGTGGAACACGCAAATGGCGGTCTGCAGGCGCTCGTCACCCAGGTCCGGGTAGAACTGCTGCAGGTCGGCCGGCATCATCAGGCCTTTATAGATGATGGTCTTGTGCGAAAAGCTGCAGATGTAGTGCTCGGTATCGGCGGCGTTGGCCACCGAAGAGCGACGACGAGCACTGAACAGCTTGATCGCCATGGCTTCGTCGGACAGGCCTTCGCCACCGATGAACACCTGTTCGATCTGCGGCAGGCGCTCCAGGGCCAGGCGGCCGAGCACGCTGGTGTCGATCGGCACCTTGCGCCAGCCGACCAGGGTCAGGCCGGCGGCGGCGATCTCGCGGTTCATGTTCTCGCGAGCGGCCTCGGCCTTCGCCGCGTCCTGGTTGAAGAAGACCATGCCCACGGCGTACTGCTGCGGCAGTTCGACGGCAAAGTGCTGCACGGACATGGCGCGCAGGAATTGATCGGGCTTCTGGATCAGCAGACCACAACCGTCACCGGTCTTGCCGTCGGCGTTAATACCGCCGCGGTGGGTCATACAGGTCAGGGCTTCAATGGCGGTTTGCAGCAAGTGATGGCTTGCCTCGCCCTGCATGTGGGCGATCAAGCCGAAGCCGCAGTTATCCTTGAACTCATCAGGATGGTACAGACCTGCTTTCATAGAGACTCTCACCAGGCTGCCTTTATAGGCAAATTGCTTTCTAATTCATCGACCTAGCTGCCGACCGCGCAGGGCTGTGCCCCAGCTTGGCGCAGGCAAAGGGGGGCTATTGTACATAGCCACCCCTGCCCTCACAAATCTTCGTGACGGCCGCATGAACTGTTTTGTCGCCTAAGCGAAAGGCGATGACCGGCGGTTCGTGTTAGACCCGCCAGTCACCAAAAGACAGGCAAATTGCAGACCACTAACGGGCCTGCACAGCCTCTTGCTGGATGCTGGCAAAACTGCGCGGCCAGGGCTTGCCAGCCTGCACGCTGGCCGGCAGCGACTTGATAGCCGCCTGGGCTGCCGCACGACTGGCGAACTGGCCATAGGTGACCACATACAGCGCCTGCCCTTGGTGCAATTTCTTGAAGTAACGATATTGGCCGCCATTTTTGCTGACAAACGCCTTTGCACTGCTTTCCGAGCGCGTACCGAGAATCTGCAGGGCGTAATTCGTGGCCGGCTGACTGCCATACCAGCCAGCACCTGCCGGCGCCGCACTGGCAACCACCGGAGCAACCGGCTTGGGCGCCACAGGCTTGGCGACCGGCGCGGCAGCAGGTTTCGCCACAACCGGGGCCGGAACAGGCTTGACTGATTGCGCAGGCGCGACAGCCACCGGAGGGGCTACCGGCACCGCTGGCGCACTGGCAGCCGGAGCAATCGCAGGGATGGGTGCCGGGGCAGGCACCGGCAGCGGATTCGCCGCCGGCGACTCAGTCGTAGCCGGCACCATACCGGCCGCCGCCCCGTCGTCCGCCTCATCCATGCCTGACGCCTGAGCCAATGGCTCGCGAATAACCGGCTGCGCCTCACCCACCAGAGGCAGAGGCAGCGGCTGACTAGAACCCGCAAACTCGATTGACGCACCCGCGCCTTGAGCGGCAGGGGCCGGCGCCTTCGCTGCCTCACCAGACGCATCAACCGGCACCGCCGGAGGCGGAACTGGAACCTGCTCAGCAACAGGGTCTGACGCTGGCAGGAGGTCACGCTTGGTGTCTTGCATAAACCAGGCAGCGCCGAGAGCGATAGCCACTACTGCCAGGGCGATCAAGTGCTTCTTTGGCAAGGCAAAACCCGCACCAGCCGAACTAGCGGAACTGCGCTGCGCCAGCATCGTATCGATCAGCACTTCACGCGCTGCCAGATTGATACCGCCAGGCCAACCGGAAGAACTCAGGTGAATATCCGAAACCTGGTCATCCGTCAGCAGATCGATCCCTTGCCCCGCACCATCCAGGCGCTGCGCCAGATACTCACGCGTTTCGTCCTCGCTGTAAGGCAGCAAGTCGATGGCATGGAAACGCTCTTCGCCATCCGCGAGCAACTCCAGGCGTGGCACCAGCGCGCTCTCGCCAAAGAGAAAGACATGCGGACGCGATTCGACAGTGCCTGCTGCCAGGCTAAACAGGCTGTCCAGCGCACCATCGGCAAGCTGCTCAGCATCGTCAACCAGGACATAGACTTCCTGCCCGGTCAGCGCCAGCTGTGCCACCTGGCCCTGGATGCTGCGCAAATCGGTCTGCTGAACGCCCAAGCCCTGCGCCACCTGACGCAACACGCCCGCCACATCGCCAGCCCCGCGCGCAGAAACCACAACGCACTGCACCGACTGTTTATTGGTGCTGGCCACCAAGGCCTGACGCAGCAATGTCTTTCCACTGCCCTTGGGCCCGCTCACCACCAGCAGCAACTGGCTATAGCGCGCCAGATGGTGCAACTGCCCCAGCACCGGCTTGCGCTGCGCCGGAAAGAAACGAAAACCAGGAACCCGAGCCGCAAACGGGTCGTGGCTGAACTGGTAATGGCCTAGAAAAGCTTCATCGGCATGCAGACTGGTCATGGAACTCTCTTATTCAGCAAGCTTCGCTACAAGTGCGCGGTAATCTGCGCGCAACGTGGCATCAAGGGCCTCACGCGGAAACTCATCCGTTACGATGGCTTCGCCCACTCGCTTGAGCAGGACAAGACGCAAGCGCCCATCAAGAACTTTCTTATCGACCGCCATATGCTCGAGAAAATCCTCAGGCGTCATCTCGGCAGGCGGGATTACCGGCAACCCTGCCGTCAACAACAGGCGCAACCCTCGATCGCGTTCAACGGCGCTGATCCAGCCCAACCGAGCGGACATTTCCAGCGCCATAGCCGTACCGGCTGCCACAGCCTCGCCGTGCAACCACACGCCATAGCCCATATGGGTCTCGATGGCATGGCCGAACGTGTGGCCAAGATTGAGAATGGCGCGCAACCCAGACTCGCGCTCATCGACACCCACAACCCGTGCCTTCGCCGCACAGGAGCGCTCGATAGCCTGAGCCAGAGCAGTCATATCCAGTGCCAGCATGGCCGCCATGTTCTGCTCGAGCCAATCGAGGAAGCCCTCATCACAGATCAGCCCGTACTTGATCACTTCAGCCAGACCCGCGGACAACTCACGCGAAGGCAAGGTCTTCAGCACAGCCGTATCGATGATCACAGCCTGGGGCTGATAGAAAGCGCCAACCATGTTCTTGCCCAGCGGATGATTGATCCCGGTCTTGCCACCAACCGAAGAGTCGACCTGCGACAGCAAGGTGGTCGGCACCTGGATGAAGTCCACGCCACGCTGGTAACACGCAGCGGCAAAGCCAGCCATATCACCGACAACCCCGCCACCCAGCGCAACTACTGTCGTGCGCCGATCGTGACGAGCCGCAAGGAGACCATCGAAGATCAGCTGCAGGGTTTCCCAGTTCTTGTGGCTCTCGCCGTCTGGCAGAACCACCGTGGCGACTTCACAACCTTCCAGCGAAGCCATGAGGCGCTCGAGATAAAGCGGCGCAACCGTACTGTTGGTCACGATTGCGACCTGACGCCCAGACAGATGCTTCTTGAAAAGGTCGGGCCGAGCCAATAGCCCGGCACCGATATAGATGGGATAACTACGTTCGCCTAGATCGACAGTGAGAGTCTGCATGACGCCCCCAAATAAAAGGGCACTAGGATAGCGCAGTTAGGGTCACGCTTTAACGCTCAGGAAGCGCATTGATGCGATCGATGATTTCCTGGACCACCATGCGAGGCGGGCGCTCATCGGTCTCGACAATTACGTCAGCGATTTCTCGATACAACGGGTCACGAATCTCCATCAGAGCACTCAGAACCTTCTCGGGCTCCGCATTACGCAGCAATGGACGATTACGATCACGCGAGGTGCGCTCCAGTTGTTGCTCGACCGAAGCATGCAAGTAGATGACCCGACCACCAGCATGCAGCTCCCGACGATTCTCCGCCTTGAGCACAACACCACCACCGGTCGCGATCACCACGCCACTCAAGGCGCAAAGCTCCGCGATCATCGACTGCTCACGCTCACGGAAACCTTGTTCGCCTTCGACATCAAAGATCCAGGGAATATCGGCGCCTGTGCGCTGCTCGATTTCCTTATCCGAATCCTTGAAGTGCAACCTCAGCTCTTTCGCCAGCAACCGCCCGATGGTGCTCTTACCCGCCCCCATCGGGCCAACGAGAATCAAGTTCCTCACAAGATCAATGACTCACCGCAATTGCCTGGTTGTTCATGATACGCGGAGTAACGAAGACCAACAGTTCGTTCTTAGTATCTGTAACGGTATCTTTGCGGAACAAGCGACCAAGGAACGGAATATCACCAAGCAGCGGCACTTTCTCAACCGACTTACTCTGAGTATTGGAGAACACCCCACCAATCACAATAGTCTCGCCGTCATTAACCAACACTTTGGCATTGACTTCGTTTTTCTTGATGGGAGGAACACCCAACACAGCATTTTCATAGTCAGGCTCGTCCTTGTTAACCTTAACCTCCATGATAATCCGATTATCCGGAGTGATTTGCGGCGTCACTTCAAGAGCCAGCGCAGCCTCCTTGAAGGAAACAGTGGTCGCACCACTAGAGCTCGATTCCTGATAAGGAACCTCAGTACCTTTCAAGATCTTTGCGGTTTCTTTATCAGAGGTAACGACCTTAGGCTGAGAAATAACCTCACCATTACCGGTTTTCTCCATCGCAGACAGTTGCAA
>JBBNAI010000486.1:0-6966 GCA_037994305.1 Pseudomonas sp.
AACCGATCATCAGCCTGCAGGGCGTGAACAAGTGGTACGGCCAGTTCCACGTGCTCAAGGACATCAACCTGAACGTCAAGCAGGGCGAGCGCATCGTCCTGTGCGGGCCGTCCGGGTCGGGCAAGTCGACCACCATCCGCTGCATCAACCGCCTGGAAGAACACCAGCAGGGGCGGATCATCGTCGACGGCACCGAGCTGACCAACGACCTCAAGCACATCGAGGCGATCCGCAGCGAAGTGGGCATGGTGTTCCAGCACTTCAACCTGTTCCCGCACCTGACCGTGCTGCAGAACTGCACCCTGGCGCCGATCTGGGTACGCAAGATGCCCAAGCGCAAGGCCGAGGAAATCGCCATGCACTTCCTGGAGCGCGTGCGCATTCCCGAGCAGGCCCACAAGTACCCGGGGCAGCTGTCCGGCGGCCAGCAGCAGCGTGTGGCGATTGCCCGGGCGCTGTGCATGAAGCCGAAGATCATGCTGTTCGACGAGCCGACTTCGGCCCTCGATCCGGAGATGGTCAAGGAAGTGCTCGACACCATGGTTGGCCTGGCCCAGGACGGCATGACCATGCTCTGCGTGACCCACGAGATGGGCTTTGCCCGTACCGTGGCGGACCGGGTGATCTTCATGGACAAGGGTGAGATCGTCGAACAGAACGAGCCCGACGCCTTCTTCACCAACCCGCAGAACGAGCGCACCAAGCTGTTCCTCAGCCAAATCCTGCACTGAGTTCCGGCGCGCGATGAACAAGGGAGCCTACGGGCTCCCTTTTCTTTGCGTGCTGCTTGTAGGGCGCAGCACGCTGGCTCCTACAGGGCTGAGGTACGACTGGCAGGGTGCTGGTTGAGGCGCTTGCGAAACGCCCCTGGCGACTCGCCGCACAATTGTTTGAACAGCTTGGCGAAGGTGGCGCGGTCGGCGTAACCGACCTGGGCGGCGACCTGTTCCAGGGAGCGTGCCGGATTGCGCAGGGCGACCTGTGCGGCGCTGATGCGCAGGCGTTGCAGATAGTCGTTGGGTGTCAGCCCGGTGGCGGCCTTGAAACGCCGCAGCAAGGTGCGGGTCGAGCAGTGGGCCTGGGATGCCAGGCGTTCGAGGTCGATGGGTTCGGGGTGATGCTCATGCAGCCAGTGCAACAGCGGGCCGATCAGCCCGTCTTCGTCACGGGGCTCCGGCAACAGAGGGGCGAACCGTGATTGCTGGCCGCGTTCGCGCTCCACCACCAGGGTGCTGGCCAGGCGTTGCGCCAGCCAGTCCCCGGCATGCCAGGCGATCAGGTGCAGGCACAGGTCGAGCCCGGCCTGGGCGCCCCCGGAGCAGAAGCGGTTGGCGTCCTCGGTGAACAGCTGCTCGATCTGCAGCTGCGCCTGCGGAAAGCGTTGGCGAAACTCGCTGGCCAGCGACCAGTGCGTGGTGGCGCGGCGACCATCCAGCGCGCCAGCGGCCGCCAGCAGGAAGGCGCCGCTGCACAGGCTGGCCAGTTGCTGTTCGGCGGGTCGTTTGGCCAGCCAGGCGAGCAGGGCGGCGTTGCCCTCGAGCATGCGCGGTACCGAGCTACCGCTGGCGGGAATCAGCACCAGATCGACATCTTCGGCCAGGCTCAGGTTGCCATCGACGCGCACCTGGACGAACCCCAGTTCGACCGGCTGGCCATCCTGGCTGACCCGCCGGGTGTCGAACAGGCGCTCACCAGCCAGTTGGTTGGCCAGGCGAAAGGCGTCGTCGGCCATGCTCAGGCTGGAGCAGACAGTGTGTGGGCCGACGTACAGGGCGACGCGGATCATGTGGGGCTCACGGCTCATGTGTTTGGCGATTATTGACACAAAGTTGTCTTTATCGCCAATCGCCGCGTCGATGACGGGCAGCCATACTCAGTGCCATACGCCCACAGTCGGAGCAACACCTTATGGCTCACCCCAATGCTGAACTGATCAGCCGCTTCTACCAGGCCTTCCAGCGTCTCGATGCCGAGGCCATGGCCGCTTGCTATGCCGAAGACGTGCAGTTCAGTGATCCGGTATTTCCGGCCCTGCGTGGCCGCGAGGCGGGCGACATGTGGCGGATGCTGGCGGCTCGCGCGCAGAACTTCTCGTTGACCTTCGACAGCGTGCAGGCGGATGACCAGCAAGGCAGTGCACACTGGGTAGCCACCTACCTGTTCAGCCAGACCGGCAACACCGTGGTCAATCGCATCCAGGCCAACTTCCGTTTTGTCGACGGCAAGATCGTCGAGCACCACGACCACTTCGACCTGTGGCGCTGGGCCCGCCAGGCGCTGGGCGCCAAAGGGCTGCTGCTGGGCTGGGCACCGCCGGTGCAGGGCGCGATTCGCCAGCAGGCCGCACGCGGTCTGGCGGCATTCCGTCGGCAGTAGTGCGGCTTAGGGTGTTGGCGCGAGCAGACGGGATCGCCTACTCTCGCCGGCACCTTTTTGCAGGCTGCCGAAGATGATCACCCTTTACCAATTTCCTGCCGCCTTCGCCGTCCCCAATATCAGCCCTTACTGCCTCAAGCTGGAAACCTTCCTGCGCCTGACCGGCCAGCGCTATGAGGTGAAGACCCTCAGTGACCCGAGCCAGGGGCCGAAGGGCAAGCTGCCTTTCGTCGAACTGGACGGCGAGGTGATTGCCGACTCGGCCATTGTCCTGCGCCACCTCGCCAAGCGTTTCAAACTCGATCTGGACAGCCATCTGGATGCCGCCGGCCTGGGCCGTAGCGTGGCGATCACCCGGCTGTGCGACGAGCACCTGGTGCATATCCTGGTGTACTTCCGCTGGGTCGACGACAAGGGCTGGCAGCAGATCAAATCGGCCTTCTTCGGGCGTCTGTCGGCGCCCCTGCGCTGGGTGGTGCCGGCGCTGGTGCAGCGCAAGGTACGCAGCAGCCTGCACAGCCAGGGCCTCGGCCGGCACAGCCGTGACGAGTTGCTGGCCTTTGCCCGCGAGGACCTGCAGGCACTGCATGACCTGCTGGGCGCGGCGGACTACTTCGGTGGCGAGCGCCCCTGCAGTGCCGATGCGGCGGCCTACGGGGTGCTGGCCAACCTGATTTTCTGCACCCTGGAAACCCCACTGAATCGCATGGCCCGCGAGTTCCCCGCGCTGGTGGCCTACTGCGAGCGCCTGCAGGCTGCCTACTGGGCATGAGTACGACGCAACCCAAGGCCTGGTCGGTGTACCTGGTGCGTGCCGAGAATGGCGCGTTGTACTGCGGCATCAGCGATGACCCGCAGCGGCGTTTCGCCCAGCACCAGAGCGGCAAGGGCGCGCGCTTCTTTCATTCCAGCCCTGCACAGGCCCTGGTCTATATCGAGGTCTGTGGCGCCAAGGGTGACGCCCTGCGCCGCGAGCGGGCGATCAAGGCCCTGACCAAGGTGGCCAAGGAGCGTCTGGTGCTGGCCGGGCCCATGCAGAACACTGATAGCTCGCTATCAGTCTGAGCGGGTAGGCCGGCGGCGGCGCCAGGGTTAAGCTGGCCGCTTACCTGCCACCGACGCGGAGCCCGTCATGCACGAGTTGATCCTGCACCACTACCCGACCTCGCCCTTTGCCGAAAAGGCCCGCCTGCTACTGGGCTTCAAGCAGCTTTCGTGGCGCTCGGTGATGATCTCGCCGGTGATGCCCAAGCCTGATCTGGTGGCGCTGACCGGTGGTTATCGCAAGACCCCGGTGCTGCAGGTCGGCGCCGATATCTACTGTGATACCGCGTTGATCGCCCGCCGCCTGGAGGCTGAGAAGTCCACGCCGGCGTTGTTCCCGGAAGGTCAGGAGTTCGTCGCGGCCAGCTTCGCCCAGTGGGTCGACTCGGTGGTGTTTCAGCATGCGGTGAGCCTGGTGTTCCAGCCGGAGTCGATAGCCGTGCGTTTTGCCAAGCTGCCACCGGAAGCGATCAAGGCCTTTATCGCCGACCGCTCCGGGCTGTTCAGCGGTGGCACCGCCACCCGCGTGCCGACGGAAATCGCCAAGCACAACTGGCCAAGCCTCATGGCACGCCTGGAGCAGCAGCTGTCTCGCGAGGACGGTGACTTCCTGTTCGGCGAACCATCGATTGCCGACTTCGCCCTGGCCCACCCACTGTGGTTCCTCAAGGCCACGCCGGTGACGGCGCCGCTGGTGGACGATTACCCGACCGTCAGCGCCTGGCTGGGTCGGGTGCTGGGCTTCGGCCATGGTGCGGCCAGCGCGCTGACTGCGGAGGAGGCCATCGAGATCGCCCGTGCGGCAACGCCGGCGGCACTGCCGGATGAGCAGTTTGTCGAGCCCAATGGCTTCCAGGCCGGGCAGCGGGTGAAGATTGCCGCGACCGACTATGGCGTGGACCCGGTGGAGGGCGAGTTGCTGTTTGCCGGGCGCGAGGAACTGATCCTGCGCCGCGAGGATGCGCGTGCCGGCGTGGTGCACGTGCACTTCCCACGCCTGGGGTTCCGCATCGAGGCGCTGTGACCCGGTAGGAGCCCGCTGGCCCCTACAGGATACGAGTAACAAAAAGCCCGGCATTGGCCGGGCTTTTTTGTGGGCGCTGGACTTAGTCCTTGCGTCGCTTGAGTTGATCCTTCAGCTGGGTCGGTAGCTGGCGGATGATCAGCATGTCGCGTGCTTCGTCGTACTCGATGGCCGAGCCCAGCAGGTGCGACTCGAAGCTGATCGACAGCCCCTCGGCGCGGCCGGTGAAGCGGCGGAACTGGTTGAGCGTGCGCTTATCCGCGGGGAATTCCGGGGCCAGGCCGTAATCCTTGTTGCGGATGTGTTCGTAGAAGGCGCGTGGGCGGTCTTCGTCGATCAGCCCGGAAAGGTCTTCCAGGGTCATCGGTTCGCCAATCTTGGCCTGGCTGCTGGCGTAGTCGACCAGGGTGTCGGTCTTGGCACGGGCCTGTTCTTCCGGCAGGTCTTCGCTCTCGACGAAATCGCTGAAGGCCTTGAGCAGGGTACGTGTCTCGCTCGGTGCGTCGACACCTTCCTGGCAGCCGATGAAGTCGCGGAAGTAGTCCGAAACTTTCTTGCCGTTCTTGCCGCGGATGAACGAGATGTACTGCTTGGACTGCTTGTTGTTCTGCCACTCGGAGATGTTGATGCGTGCCGCCAGGTGCAACTGGCCGAGGTCGAGGTGCTTGGCCGGGGTCACATCCAGTGCGTCGGTCACTGCCACGCCTTCGCTGTGGTGCAGCAGGGCGATCGCCAGGTAGTCGGTCATGCCTTGCTGGTAGTGCGCCAGCAGCACGTGGCCGCCGGTGGACAGGTTGGACTCTTCCATCAGCTTCTGCAGTTGCCCGACGGCCTGGCGGCTGAACGCGGTGAAGTCCTGTTCATTGTCCAGGTAGGCCTTGAGCCAGCCACTGAAGGGATAGGCACCGGATTCCTCGTGGAACAGGCCCCAGGCTTTGCCCTGCTTGGCGTTGTAGCTCTCGTTGAGATCGGCCAGCAGGTTTTCCATGGCCTGCGAGGCGCTCAGCTCGCTGTCGCGCGCATGCAGCACGGCGGGCGTGCCGTCGGGTTTCTTGTCGATCAGGTGAACGATGCAGTGGCGGATCGGCATGGCAGTCTCGTCGAGCAGAAGCGGAAAACGCGCATGTTACCCGACCTGGGCCGCCTCAGTCGTGCGCCGCTGGTAGGCCTGCAGGCGTTCGATCATGTAGCGCAGGTGCATGTGCAGTTCATACAGCTCGCTGGAGTAGGACAGCGGCACCTCGACTCGCGCCAGTTCGTCTTCCAGTTTCTCCAGGCGGGTGATCTCCGCGGCGATGTCGCCATTCAACTGGCCCTTGTAGAGCAACTGGTCGATCTCGCGCAGGTGCTTGTACCAGCGGTAGATGCGCGCGCGGATGCGCCACTGGTAGATCGGCCCGATGGCCTTGAACAGCGGGAACAGCAACACCAGCAGCGGAATGGCCAGGATGATGTAGCGGTCGGCCAGCGAGGCGATGCGAAATGGCAGGTAGCGCTGCAGGATCGGCAGGCCCTTCTTGTAGTAGTAATCGGCCTCGTCCAGGGTGTGCAGGGACAGGGGGGGCGGCGCCGGGTAGCTGCCGGCCGGGTCGAGCAGGCTGCCATTCTTCAGCACGGTTTTCGCCGTCTCGAGAATCAGTGGGGTAAGTGAGGGATGGAAGCTTTCACCCGATACCAGAGTGGCCACCGGGCCTAGGGTAACGATGTCCTGCTCGGGGGTGTTCTGTGCCATGTCGAGCATGCCTTCGCCGACTTCGAGCTGGCTCAGGTACGGCAAGCGGGCCAGGTAGGCGGCGGTGCGGCGCAGGCTGACCAGGCGCAGCGTGGGCTCGGCAGCCAGGCGCTGGATCAGCGGGTTCTCCGCCGGGCCGACGAAGAAGGCCGCATCCAGCTCGCCAGCGAGCAGCGCATCGGCGGCGCGACTGCCACCGAGCTGTTGCCACTGTTTAGGGTAGTGAGCGGCATCGATACGGTTGGCGGTGAACAGCGCGGCGGTGACGGCGTGGGTGCCGCTGTCGGCCCCGCCCACGGCCAGGCGCAGCTTCAACAGATCGGCCAGGCGCTGGAATTTCACTTTCTTGCTGGTGAACAGCCACAGCGGTTCGCGGTACATCACGCCGAGGCCGTTGAGCGCCTCACGCTCCTTGTCGCCCAGGGTCAGCTCCTGGCCGCTCTGCACCAGAGCCAGCTCGACTTCGCCCTGTTTCAGCTTGGCCAGGTTGTCCTGCGAGCCCTGGCTTTCCACCAGCTCCAGGGTGAAACCCTGTTGCTCCAGCTCGGCGCGCAGGCGCTCACCGAAGGCGTGGTAACCGCCGCCGGCTGCGCCAGTGGCCATGCGCGCATGCATCGGTGGCGGCGGGGCGACGAAGTAGAACAGTGCGCCAACCAGGGCGGCCAGAACCGGCACGATCCACAGGTTGGTCAGGAGCATTATTTTCAGGTCGCGGAGGATGCGGCGCATGGGCGGTCCTTGTCGTGGCTTGAACTACAGGATAGCCGGGCGACCTGCGTCGTTCTGCCAA
>JBBNAI010000487.1:0-3570 GCA_037994305.1 Pseudomonas sp.
CGAGTTCCGCGACAGCCTGCCGACCACCAACGTCGGCAAGATCCTGCGCCGCGAGCTGCGCGACCAGGAGCTGAAGAAACTGGCCACCCCGGCCTGAACTTCACCCTGACCTGAAAAGCCCCGCCTCGGCGGGGCTTTTTTATGCCGGCTGTTTATTGGCAGCAGGGGATGCTTGCGGGTGATCCAGGCTCTGGCTTTTATTCCCTCTCCCCAATGGGTAGAGGGGGGCAGTCCTGCCGACGCTCATTCGTCCGAGCTGCAATTACGCAAAAGACAGCCCGCAACTCGCAGGCTCTGGCTTTCATCCCCTGCCCCTCTGGGGAGAGGGCTAGGGTGAGGGGGCGAGTTTTCAGGCCAGCATCGTCGCTGCCCAATGCCCCTCACCCCCAGCCCTCTCCCCAAAGGGTAGAGGGGAGGTCCGTCGATTGGCAGGTATCCCTGTAGGTGCCAGCTTGCTGGCGATCCAGTGCTAGCCAGCAAGAGCATCGCCAGCGAGCTGGCTCTTACAAAAACACTCCTCCCAGCCACCCGTCGACGCCACCCTTGATGGCTTATACAGTTGCGCCTAACGCAATCATGGCCATTCGAAGGTGCGCTCTATGCAACTCCCCGACCTCAACCTGCTGGTGGCCCTCGACATCCTTCTCGACGAGGGCAGTGTGGTCGGCGCCGCGCGGCGCATGCATTTGAGTGCGCCGGCCATGAGCCGCACCCTGACGCGTATCCGCGAGGCGGTCGGCGACCCGATTCTGGTCCGCGCCGGCCGTGGCCTGGTGCCGACCCCGCGCGCCCTGGAATTGCGCGAGCAGGTGCGTGGCGTGGTCGAGCAGGCCGCCGGGCTGTTCCGCTCCTCCGAGGTTGATCTGCCGACCTTGCAGCGCCAGTTCAATGTGCGCACCAATGACATCTTCATGGTCTGTTACGGAGGGCAGCTGACTGAGCGCCTGCATCAGCAGGCGCCCGATGTGGTGCTGCGCTTCGTGCCGGAAATCGATGGCGACGACGAGGCCATGCGCGAAGGGCGTATCGACCTGATCGTTGGCGCATCCAGCAGACTGACGGCGGAGATCAAATCCCAGGGCCTGTTCGAAGCGAGCTTCGTCGGCCTGGCGCGGGCGGATCATCCGATCTTCGCTGCGCCCATCACTCCCACGCGCTTCGCCGGCTTCGACCAGATCAGCATTTCCCGCCGCGGCCTGGCGCGCGGGCCCATTGATCAGCGCCTGGCTGAGCTGGGGTTGGACCGGCGCGTGGTGCTGATTTCGCCGAGCTTCTTCTCGGCGGTGCTGGCGCTGATGGAGTCCGACCTGATCCTGCCGGTGCCCGACCTGGTCGCCAGTACCTGCCAGCGCCTGGGCCTGCCGCTGCGCTCGTTTGCGATTCCGCTGGACCTGCAGCCGGTGCAGGTGCGCCAGTCCTGGCACCCGCGCTTCGACAACGACGTGGCCCACCGCTGGTTGCGTGGCCTGATCAAACAGTGCTGCGAGGAAGGGTTGCGCAGTTGATTCAATGCGTGCGTTTTGTGCACTGATTGATTAGAAAAGTTGCAATTTTCGGCATTGCTGGCGCTCCGTAGACTTTAGATGTGCCCATAGTCTGCGGACGCCGATCATGCTGTTTCCTGTCATCCACTCGCGCGCGGTTTACCCACGGTGACTGCTGCGCTCACCGCCAACCTGGCCAACGCCCAGGCGACGCCCGTCGCCGCACCCGCCGGGCCGATGGCCACGGCGTTCGGACCGCGCATCGTCGTAGGCCTGCTGGGTGTGCTGCTGGCGGTGCTGGTGGCCGGCTTCAACGAGAACGTGACCAAGGTGGCCCTGGCCGATATTCGCGGTGCCATGGGCATTGGTCATGACGAAGGCAGCTGGCTGATTGCCCTGTATGCCGCGCCGTCGGTGTGCGCCATGGCCTTTGCTCCGTGGTTTGCGGTGACCCTGTCGCTGCGCCGCTTCACCCTGTGCGCCATCGCGGCCTTCATGGTTCTCGGCCTGCTCAGCCCGCTGGCTCCCGACGAGCGTGGCCTGATGCTGCTGCGTGCCCTGCAGGGCCTGGCGGGCGGTGCCTTGCCACCGATGCTGATGACCGTGGCGCTGCGTTTTCTGCCCGCCAACATCAAGCTCTACGGCCTGGCCGGCTATGCCCTCACGGCGACCTTCGGCCCCAGCCTGAGCACACCGCTGGCGGCGTTCTGGGTCGAGTACGTCGGTTGGCAGTGGGCCTTCTGGCAGATCATTCCCACCTCCTTGCTGGCCATGGCCGCGGTGGCCTGGGGCCTGCCGCAGGATCCGCTGCGCCTGGAGCGTTTCGCCCAGTTCAACTGGCAAGGCCTGCTGCTGGGTTTTCCGGCCATCAGCATGCTGGTGATCGGCCTGGTGCAGGGCGAGCGCCTGGATTGGTTTGCCTCGCCGCTGATCAGTGTGCTGCTCGGTGGCGGCAGCGCGTTGCTGGTGCTGTTCCTGATCAACGAGTGGGCGCACCCGCTGCCGTTCTTCAAGCTGCAATTGCTCGGGCTGCGCAACCTCAGTTTCGCCCTGTTCACCCTGGCCGGGGTGCTGTTCGTGCTGCTGGCGTCGAGCCAGATTCCGTCCAACTACCTGGCGCAGGTGCAGGGCTATCGGCCGTTACAAACGGCGCCGGTGATGCTCAGCGTGGCCTTGCCGCAGTTGCTGGCGCTGCCGCTGGTGGCGGCGCTGTGCAACCTGCGCTGGGTCGATTGCCGCTGGGTACTCGGCATCGGTTTGAGCATGTTGACCCTGTCCTGCCTGGGTGGCTCGCTGCTGACCTCGGAGTGGATCCGCGACAATTTCTACGTCCTGCAATGGCTGCAGATTTTCGGTCAGCCAATGTCGGTGCTGCCGCTGTTGATGCTCTCGACCGGCAGCATCCAGCCGCAGGACGGGCCGTTTGCCTCGGCGTGGTTCAACACGGTGAAAGGCCTGGCGGCGGTGATCGCCACCGGAGTCATCGAGGCGCTGACCACCGCGCGCCTGCATTTCCATTCCACCATGTTGATCGACAACCTCGGCAACTCACCGCTGGCCGATCGCAGCGATCCGGGGCTCGCCCATCGCCTGCATGAACAGGCCGTGGTGCTGACTTCGTCCGATCTCTATGTGTGCATGGCCGGCGTCGCGGTGGCGCTGATTCTGCTGATTTTCTGGCTGCCGACGCGGATCTTTCCACCGCGCGCGCCGACCTGATGGCTGTACTGAAACAGAAGGTTTTTATGACGACTCAAGCAAAGCAAAAACTCGCGGTGGCCATCGCCGCCGCACTGGCGGTCGGCGTGCTGGTTTACCTGGCGCTGCCCGGCGTGTTTGGCAAACGTACTCAGCAAAACACCAACGACGCCTTTGTCTCCGCCGACTACACGCTCGTCGTGCCGCGCGTGGCCGGGTTTATCAAGGAAGTCTTGGTGGAGGACAACCAGCAGGTCAAGGCGGGGCAATTGCTGGCGCTGATCGATGACCGGGATTTGCGCGCCGCCGCCCAGGCCGCCGACGCCGAAACGCTGGTGGCCAGGGCGCAACTGCAAAACGCCCGGGCGACCCTGGAGCGCCAGGCATC
>JBBNAI010000488.1:0-1158 GCA_037994305.1 Pseudomonas sp.
GAGCCTCTATGTGGGCCTCAAGAACGGCTTTCAGATTCAGGTACGGCACTTTGCCAAGCCGGATGCGAAGCAAACCCAGGTATGAATAGGATTTTGAAATGAGCGAATACTCCCTGTTTACCTCCGAATCCGTGTCCGAAGGCCACCCGGACAAGATCGCCGACCAGATTTCCGATGCCGTCCTCGACGCCATCATCACCCAGGACAAACACGCCCGCGTGGCCGTGGAAACCCTGGTCAAGACCGGTGTTGCCATCGTCGCCGGTGAAGTCACCACCAGCGCCTGGGTCGACCTCGAGCAGATCGTCCGCGACGTCATCTGCGACATCGGCTACACCAGCTCCGAGGTCGGCTTCGACGGCGCCACCTGCGGCGTGATGAACATCATTGGCAAGCAGTCCCCGGACATCAACCAGGGCGTCGATCGCGCCAAGCCGGAAGACCAGGGCGCTGGCGACCAGGGCCTGATGTTCGGCTACGCCAGCAACGAAACCGACGTACTGATGCCGGCACCGATCCGCTTCTCCCACGCGCTGGTCGAGCGCCAGGCCGAAGCGCGCAAGTCCGGTCTGCTGACCTGGCTGCGCCCGGACGCCAAGAGCCAGGTCACCTGCCAGTACGAAAACGGCAAAGTGGTCGGCATCGATGCCGTGGTGCTGTCCACCCAGCACAACCCGGAAGTGTCGCTGGCCGACCTGCGTGAAGGCGTGATGGAGCTGATCATCAAGCACGCCCTGCCGGCTGAACTGCTGCACAAGGACACCCAGTTCCACATCAACCCGACCGGTAACTTCGTCATCGGTGGCCCGGTGGGTGACTGCGGCCTGACCGGGCGCAAGATCATCGTCGACAGCTACGGCGGCATGGCCCGTCACGGCGGCGGCGCATTCTCCGGCAAGGACCCATCCAAGGTCGACCGTTCGGCCGCCTACGCCGGCCGTTACGTGGCCAAGAACATCGTTGCCGCCGGCCTGGCCGACCGCTGCGAGATCCAGGTGTCCTACGCCATCGGCGTGGCCCAGCCGACCTCCATCTCGATCAACACCTTCGGCACCCACAAGATCGCCGAAGACAAGATCATCAAGCTGGTGCGCGAAGTGTTCGACCTGCGCCCGTACGCCATCACCAAGATGCTCGACCTGCTGCACCCGATGTACC
>JBBNAI010000489.1:0-2667 GCA_037994305.1 Pseudomonas sp.
ATGATCGAAGGCGGCGGCCTGGGCCGCTTCACCCCGGAACAGGTCGGCCCGACCAGCGTGCAAGGGCCGAACGGGGTGATCGACGTACTGGTGGAGAACGAAGAGGAAGCGGTGCGCGCCGCCAAGCAATACCTGTCCTACTTCCAGGGCGAGCGCTCTGACTGGCGCTGCGCCGACCAGCGCGAACTGCGCCACCTGATCCCGGAAAACCGCCTGCGCGTCTATGACATTCGCCAGGTCATCGCCACCCTGGCCGATACCGGTAGCGTGCTGGAACTGCGTCGGCAGTTCGCGCCAGGGCTGATCACCGCGTTCGTTCGCCTCGAAGGCAAGCCCTTCGGCCTGATCGCCAACAACCCGGGCCACCTGGGCGGCGCCATCGATGCGCTGGCCGGCGACAAGGCCGCGCGCTTCATGCAGCTGTGCGACGCCTTCGATATCCCCATGGTCTCGCTGTGCGACACCCCCGGCTTCATGGTCGGCCCGGAGGCGGAGAAACAGGCCACGGTGCGCCATGTGTCGCGCATGTTCGTCGCCGCCGCCAGCCTCAGCGTGCCGTTCTTCACCGTGGTGCTGCGCAAGGGCTACGGCCTCGGCGCCCAGGCCATGGCCGCCGGTAGCTTCCATTCGCCACTGTTCACCATCGCCTGGCCCAGCGGCGAGTTCGGCGCCATGGGCCTGGAAGGCGCGGTGCGCCTGGGCTTTTCCAAGGAACTGGAAGCCCAGCCGGATGAGGCGGCCAAGCAGGCGCTGTTCGACAAGCTGGTGGCCAAGGCCTACCAGAACGGCAAGGGCCTGAACATGGCCAGCTACCTGGAGATCGACGCGGTCATCGACCCGCTGGAGACCCGCGCCTGGCTGCTGCGCGGGCTGAACAGCGCACCACGCCCGGCCGCGCGCAACGGCAAGAAACGTCCCTTCGTCGACACCTGGTAACCCGGCACAGGAATGCATCCCATGCACGATTTCGAACATCAACTGCTGGCCGTCAACGGCATCACCCTCAGCCTCTATGCAACCGGCCCGCAGACTGGGCGACCGGTGTGGCTGCTGCATGGCTTCCCCGAGTGCTGGTACTCCTGGCACCAGCAGGCACAGACCCTGGCCCGCGCCGGCTACCGCGTGCTGATCCCGGAAATGCGCGGCTACGGCCTGAGCAGCGCACCGGCCGAGCCCGAGGCGTATGCCCTGTTGACCCTGTGCGCGGACATCCAGGCGGCCATGGATCACCTCGGCCATGAGCAGGTCTGCGTGATCGGCCATGACTGGGGGGCGCCGGTGGCCTGGCACCTGGCCCTGCTCGAACCGCAGCGGGTCACCGTGCTCGGCGCCATGTCGGTGCCGTTCGGCGGGCGGCCCAAGCGCCCGGCCATCGACATCATGCGCGAGGCCAATGCCGGGCGTTTCAACTACATCCTCTACTTCCAGGAACCGGGCGTGGCCGAGGCCGAGCTGGATGCCAACATCGAACGCAGCCTGCGCCTGCTGCTCAGCGACCTGGGCGACGCCCTGCTGCGCGAGAAACCCGCCGACTCACGGATGCTCGATGAGCTCGACGCTGATCCGGCACTGCCAGCCTGGTGCGACGAAGCGGAGTTCGCTATCTACCGCCGTACCCTGGCCAACGGCTTTCGCGGGCCACTGAACTGGTACCGCAACTTCGCCCGCAACTGGCAGGACACCGAGCACCTGGCCGGCCGCCAGATCGAGCAGCCGACGCTGTTCCTGGTCGGCGAGCAGGACCCAGTCGCGCGCCTCGAGGCCTACACCCTCAAACGCATGACCGAGCTGGTGCCACGCCTGGAACAGCATCGCCTGGGCAACTGCGGGCACTGGCTGCAGAGCGAGCAGCCGGCGCGGGTCAACGCGCTGCTGGCGGACTTCCTCGACCGGCATTATCCAGGCGTAAAAACACCGGGCTAGACAGGGCTAGACGGCAGTTTGGGCAGCGCCGCGCGCATCAGGTAAACTGCCGCATCTTTTGTACGCCTATAACGATCTGCCTGATGCCCACGACTTTCCACGAGATCCCCCGCGAGCGCCCCGCCACGCCACTGCTCGACCGTGCTGAA
Organism: Pseudomonas sp.; assembly: GCA_037994305.1. GTDB lineage: Bacteria > Pseudomonadota > Gammaproteobacteria > Pseudomonadales > Pseudomonadaceae > Aquipseudomonas. The sequence goes on from JBBNAI010000489.1 coordinate 2,073, forward strand.
ACGCCGGTGGGCCTGCGCCGCCTGGCTGAAAGCGAGCTGGAAACCCTCGCCGACGAGCTGCGCCAGTACCTGCTGTACAGCGTCGGCCAGACCGGTGGGCACTTCGGCGCCGGCCTCGGCGTGATCGAGCTGACCATCGCCCTGCACTACATCTTCGACACCCCGGACGACCGTCTGGTGTGGGACGTCGGCCACCAGGCCTACCCGCACAAGATCCTCACCGGCCGCCGTGAACGCATGGGCACGCTGCGCCAGAAAGACGGCCTGGCCGCCTTCCCGCGCCGTAGCGAGAGCGAGTACGACACCTTCGGCGTCGGCCACTCCAGCACCAGCATCAGTGCCGCCCTGGGTATGGCCATCGCTGCCCGCCTGCAGGGCAGCAAGCGCAAGAGCGTGGCGGTAATCGGTGACGGCGCGCTGACCGCCGGCATGGCTTTCGAGGCGCTGAACCATGCGTCCGATGTGAAAGCCAACATGCTGGTGGTGCTCAACGACAACGACATGTCGATCTCCAAGAACGTCGGCGGCCTGTCCAACTACCTGGCCAAGATCATCTCCAGCCGCACCTATTCGAGCATGCGCGAAGGCAGCAAGA
>JBBNAI010000490.1:0-14889 GCA_037994305.1 Pseudomonas sp.
CGACGATGATCGACAGACGTTCTTTGGCGATCGATGCCGGGGTTTCCTTCTTGCGCTCGCGAAAGAAGTCAAAAATATTCATTCCCGGCCTCCGAACAGCCGCTGCAAGAGTCCTTTCTTCTGCACAGCGAGGAAGCGATGCGGCACTTCCTTGCCCAGCAGGCGGTCAACGGCATCGCCGTAGGCCTGGCCGGCGTCGCTCTGCTCGTCGAGGATTACCGGGACGCCCTGGTTGGATGCCTTCAGCACCGCCTGGGATTCCGGGATCACGCCCAGCAGGTTGATGGCGAGGATTTCCTCGACGTCTTCTACGCCGAGCATTTCGCCCTTGGTCACGCGCTCCGGGTTGTAGCGGGTCAGCAGCAGACGCTCCTTGATCGGCTCCAGGCCCTGTTCGGCGCGGCGCGATTTGCTCGCCAGCAGGCCGAGCATGCGGTCGGAGTCACGTACCGAAGACACTTCCGGGTTGGTCACGACAATCGCTTCGTCGGCGAAGTACATGGCCAGGTGGGCACCGGTTTCGATACCGGCCGGGGAGTCGCAGATGACGTATTCGAAGTTCTTCGACAGCTCGTCGATGACCTTGCCCACGCCTTCTTTGGTCAGCGCGTCTTTGTCACGGGTCTGGCTGGCAGCCAGCACGAAGAGGTTTTCCAGGCGTTTGTCTTTGATCAGGGCCTGGGTCAGGGTCGCTTCGCCGTTGATGACGTTGACGAAGTCGTACACCACGCGGCGCTCGCAACCCATGATCAGGTCCAGGTTACGCAGGCCGACGTCGAAGTCGACGATCACGGTTTTGTGGCCGCGCAAGGCGAGGCCGGTACCGATGGCGGCGCTGGTGGTGGTTTTACCCACGCCACCCTTGCCGGAAGTGACTACGAGGATCTTGGCCAAGGTGATTCACCCCAAATATATGAAAAAGTCGGGCACTCCGAAGCCGAAAATACTGGCTTCCGGATGCCTTTTTGGTCCCTGAAAATTGGCCGCAGTATCCGTTAAAGGCGGGTGATGTTCAACACGTCACCCGACAGGCTGACCTGTACTGACTGCCCCCAAAGCGGATCGCGGCGCAAGTCTTCGGCAGTCTTGTATTGGCCAGCCACGGAGAGCAGTTCGGCACCCATCTGCTGGCAGAAAATTCGTGCCTTGCCGTCGCCCTTGACCCCGGCCAGGGCACGGCCGCGCATCGGGCCGTAAACATGGATATTGCCGTCGGCGAGAAGTTCCGCCCCGGCGCTGACCGGTGCCAGTACCACCAGATCGCCGCCCTGGGCATAGATCTGCTGGCCGCCGCGCACCGGCGTGGTGATGATCCGGGTTGGTTTGACCGTTGGTTCGGCGGGTTTTTCCGGCTTTTCAGCCTTCTTGCGCGTTTCCACCGGCTCGACCAGCTTTTCCCGCGCGCCGGACGGCGGCAGGACCGGCAGGTCGAGGGCATTGGCGGCGGCGATGTCTTCTTCGCGGTTGGCGCGGATGGCCAGGGTGCGCAGGCCGCGGTTGCGACACAGCTCCATCAGCTTGGCCAGGTCGAGGCTGCCTTCGCCTTCCGGCAGCTTGTCCAGCGCCAGCACCAGCGGGATGTTCTGGAAGAAATTGGGGGCCTGGGCGACTTTCTCGGCCAGCTGCCGGTCCAGGCGCTCCAGATCGTTATGCGCCAGCTCCAGCACGGTGATGGCCAGCATGCTGCCCTTGAGCTGGAACACGGGGTCTTGGTCGAGGAGGTCGGCTTGGCTCATGGTCTGTTCATGCGGTGGGATGGCGAGGACTTATAACGAGAAGCCTTGCTGGCCGCAAGCCGCGAGGACTTCTGTAGAATGCGCGGTTTGAATCTTTGCCCGGAATCATTCATGGATCGTCCGCAATTTCGTGCCTACTTCCTTCATCCGCGCTTCTGGCCGCTGTGGCTGGGCTTGGCGCTGTTGTGGCTGCTGGCGCAATTGCCTTATGCCGTGCTGCTGCGCCTGGGACGGCTGCTCGGGGCGTTGCTGTACCGTGTGGCTGGGTCGCGCCGGCGCATTGCCGAGCGTAACCTGGAGCTGTGTTTCCCGCAGTTGAGCGACAGCGAACGCCTGCACCTGCTCAAGGAAAACTTCGCCAGCACCGGCATCGGCCTGTTCGAAACGGCCATGGGCTGGTGGTGGGCCAAGTCGCGCCTGGCCGGCTTGGCGCACATCGAGGGACTGGAGCACTTGCAGCAAGTGCAGGCCGAAGGGCAGGGCGCGATTCTCATGGCGGTGCACTTCACCACCCTGGAGATCGGCGCGGCACTGCTGGGGCGGGTGCAGACCATCGATGGCATGTACCGCGAGCACGACAATCCGGTTTTCGACTTCGTCCAGCGTCGGGGGCGCGAGCGTCACAACAGCGATGCCACGGCCATCGAACGCGACGATATCCGCGCCATGCTCAAGGTGCTGCGTGCCGGGCGCGCCATCTGGTATGCGCCGGACCAGGACTACGGCTCCAAGCACAGCATTTTCGTGCCGCTGTTCGGTATTCCGGCTGCCACCGTCACGGCCACCACCAAGTTCGCGCGCATGGGCAAGGCGCGGGTGGTGCCGTTCACCCAGCAGCGGCTGGCCGATGGTTCGGGTTATCACCTGGTGGTGCATCCGCCACTGAGCGACTTCCCGGGTGAGAGCGAAGAGGCCGATTGCCTGCGTATCAACCAGTGGATCGAGCAGGCGATCAGTCAACACCCCGAGCAGTACCTCTGGGCGCACCGGCGCTTCAAGACCCGCCCCGAGGGTGAGCCGGCGCTGTACGCGAAGCGGCGCTGATGGGCGCCCCCTATACTGGCGAAAAGACCACTGGGGATTGTCCATGACGCAAGCCGACCGTACCGATGCACCCGTGACCGGGCTGATTCTTTCCGGTGGCGGGGCCCGGGCGGCCTACCAGGTGGGCGTACTCAGTGCCGTTGCCGACCTGCTGCCGAATGCGGCGCACAATCCCTTTCCGGTCATCGTCGGCACCTCGGCCGGGGCGATCAATGCGGTTGGCCTGGCCTGCGGCGCCCTGCATTTCACCGAAGCGATCCGTCGCCTGACCCAGGTCTGGCAGAACTTCCATTCCGATCAGGTCTACCGTACCGACTGGCCGGGCGTGCTACGCCAAGCCGGGCGTTTTATCGGCCATAGCATGCTGGGGCTGGGCGCGGACCTGCCGGTGGCGCTGCTCGACAGCTCGCCGCTGCGCACCATGCTCGAACGCGAACTGGACTTTTCCGGGATCGCTGCGGCAGTGCGCATGCGCCAGCTACGCGCCGTGGCGGTAACGGCCTTCGGTTATGAAAGTGGTCAGGCGGTGACCTTCTACCAGGGGCGCGCGGCCATCGACCCCTGGTTCCGTCATCGTCGGGTTGGCGTACCGACTCGCCTGAGCCTGGATCACCTGTTGGCCAGTGCAGCGATTCCGCTGATCTTTCCGCCGGTGAAGGTCAACCGCGAGTACTTTGGCGATGGTGCGGTGCGCCAGTCGGCACCGATCAGTCCGGCCCTGCACCTGGGCGCCAATCGTGTGCTGGTGGTTGGGGTCAGTGGTAATCCGCTGGGCCATGGGGCCAATCAGCAGGTGGTGCGGCCGCGCAGCGGCAAGCCGCCGACCCTGGCGCAGATCAGCGGGCACATGCTCAACAGCACCTTCATCGACAGCCTGGAAGGCGATATCGAAACGCTCGAGCGGCTCAATCACATGAGCCGGCTGGTGCCATCCGGCCTGCATCCACGCGGCCTGGGCCTGAAACCGGTGGAAGTGCTGGTGATCTCGCCGAGTCAGCCGCTGGACCAGATCGCCGCGCGTCATCGCCACGAGTTGAGCAAGTCCATGCGCCTGTTCCTGCGCGGCTCTGGGGCGACCAAGGCGAGTGGTGCCGGGGTGCTCAGCTATCTGCTATTCGAGCCCGGCTACTGCAACGAACTGATCGAGTTGGGTTACCAGGACGCCATGGCGCAGAAGGAAGCGCTGATCCGCTTCCTCGGTCTGGCCCTGGCTGCGACTGTCTGAAAGCTTGTTTCGGATCGCGTGAACTAGAGAAAGACCAGCAGTCTGCAGCGCCGCTTTCCGACGCGCAGCCGATACGCAGCAGGTTCTGCGGCAGGATCAGGCTTGCGTCAGCACGCCATCGCGAAAATCACGCAGTGCCTGTTCGATTTCCTCACGGCTGTTCATCACGAAAGGCCCGTATTGCACGATGGGCTCGTTCAGCGGTGTACCGGCGATCAGTAGCACCCGCGCACCTGCCGTGCTGCCCATCTCGATCGCGCCGTTGTCGCTTAGCCGGGCCAGGTGGCTCTTGCCGACGGTGTGGCCGTTCACCGCCAACTCCCCCTCGTAGACATACAGCAGCACCCGCTGGCCATCGGCCAGGCGCGGGGTGAGCCGACTGCCAGCCGGCAGATGCAGGTCGAAAAGCTGTGGCTGGGTCTGCGGGCGCTGCACGGCGCCGGCCTGTTGCACCTGGCCGTCGTCGAAGTGACCGGCGATCACGCTGACCGCCACGCCCTCAGCCGTGGTCAGGCGTGGGATTTCCGTGGGGGCATAGTCGCGGTAGCCGGCGGCACCGAGCTTGTCCTGGCTGGGTAAGTTGAGCCACAGCTGGAAGCCGCGCATCACGCCTTCCTGTTGTTCCGGCATTTCGCTGTGGATGATGCCGTGGGCGGCCGTCATCCACTGCACGCCCCCGTTCTCCAGCAGGCCGACATTGCCCAGGTGGTCTTCGTGGCGCATGCGCCCTTCGAGCATGTAGGTGATGGTTTCGAAACCGCGGTGCGGGTGTGGCGGGAAGCCGGCGATGTAGTCGTCCGGATTTTCCGAGCCGAACTCGTCGAGCATCAGGAAGGGGTCGAAGCGCTCGATGCCGGCACCGCCGAATACGCGGGTCAGGCGTACACCGGCACCGTCCGAGGCGGGTTGGCCAATATGCTGGGCGAGGACTTGGCGGAACTGGGTCATGGGGCACCTCCGAATCAGGAATGTGCCCATGCTATCCCTGTCGATTGAATGGATGGGTGCGAAATTCTCGCCATTCCAATCGACTTTTTAGATGCCTCTCGCTTATTCGGCGATCTGCAGCTTGCGCGCCTCGCGGTAGACGTAGCGCACCTTCTCGTACTCGAACGGCGTATTCAGCTGGCCGTAGCGGAAGTTGGTGCTGTGACGCAGGTCGACCACGCGCAGGGCGGTGATTGCCGGGTGGTCGCTGCTGGCTTCGGCCACGTTGAGGAAGTTGATCTGCTCCTCGGCGACGAAGTCGAACACCTTGCCACCGGTATCACGCAGGTTGGAGGGGCCGAGCAACGGCAGCATCACGTAGGGGCCGTCCGGTACACCGTAGAAGCCCAGGGTCTGGCCAAAGTCCTCGCCCTGCTTGGGCAGGCCCATGCGCGTGGCGGGGTCCCACAGCCCGGCGATGCCGATGGTGGTGTTGAGCAGCAGGCGCCCGGTGGTGTTCATCGAGCGCTTGCCCTTGAACTGCAGGAGGCTGTTGACCAGGTTGGGTATGTCACCCAGGTTGCTGAAGAAGTTGCTCACGCCTGTGCGCACGAAGTGCGGGGTGACGTAGCGGTAGCCGTCGACCACCGGCAGGAACACCCACTCATCGAAACGGTAGTTGAAGTGATAGACGCGGCGGTTCCATGACTCCCAGGGGTCGTAGACCTGCAGCGCATCGAGGCTGGCGCGCTCGAATTCATGCTGGTTCAGGTGCGGGTTGAAGTTGAGCTGCTCCAGCGGGTTGGTGAAGCCGTCGGCATCAGGCTCCGCCTGGGCCAGGCCACTGCACAACATCAGGGCGAGCACGAGCGCCTGGCTCGAAATCCATTGCTTAGCCACGGAAGAACTCCAGCATTGCGTCGGTGTTGACGCGGTAGTTGAGGTTGCCGCAGTGCCCGCCGTGCGGGTAGACGGTCAGGCGATCACCGAAGGTGCGACGCAGGAATCCGAGGTCGCCAGGGCCGAGGATCAGGTCATCGGCGTTGTGCATCACGGCAATCTTCGGGCTGCTTTTCAGGTAGTCCTCGAGGGCGTACAGGCTGACCTGCTGGACCAGCTGGTCGATGCTGCCGCCGTCGAATTTCTTGCGCCAGTACGGGATCAGCTGCTCGGTCATGTAGCACTCGAAGTCGCACTGCAGGGCGCGCTTGAAGAACGGTGTGAGGCTGGTGCCCTGGGTGATCGGGTACTGCGGCGGGGTGATCAGGCCGCGGCGGTTGATCAGGTCCGAGGTGAAGGCGATATCCGCCGAGGAGAAACGGAACGAGCTGCCGACCAGCATGGCCAGTTGTTCGTTGGTGAGTTGCTGCTTGGAGCCTTGCAGGTCGTAGAGCAGGGCGTCGTCCAGCTCGATATGGCCTTTCTGCTGGAAGTAGCGGGTCAGCTTGCCGAGCACCAGTTCGAAATAGGTGGTCTTGCTGGTCACGCCGCGCGTCTCGCTCTGCACCAGGCGGTCGAGGTTGCTCACCGAGGTGTACAGGTTGACTGGTGGGTTGAGCAGCAGCACGTGCTTGAAGTTGAAGCTGCGCAGGCTCTCATCCAATTTGCTGACGAAGGCCGCATGCAGGCCGCCGAGGCTGTAGCCGGTGAGGTTGTACTCGGTCGCCTCGAGGTTCGGGTGCTGGGCGCGCACGGCCATCATTACCCGGTACAGGTCTTCCGCATCCTCGCTGGAAATGCCCGGCGTGGCGGCGCGCGAGGCGGCGCTCATGAAGTCGTAGCTGGTCGGTGAAGACAGCTGCACCACGTGATAACCGGCACCGTAGAACAGGCGCTTGAGTGCCTCGGTCTTGCCACTGGCGTAGTTGGCGCCGGTGCCAGAGATGATGAAGATCAGCGGCGCCGGGCCATCCTGGCGGGCCAGGCGGTAGCGCAACTTGGTTACCGGCCAGAAGTTCTCCGGCAGCTCGAACTCGCGCTCGGGGCGTAGTTTGAGGTCGTAGTCGGCCTGGTCGATCTGCTCATCGCTGGGCAGCTTGGGCCGCAGGTCGGGCGGGGTGCTGGCGATGGTGGCTTCGAAGGGGTTGGTGAGCGGGTAAGCGTATTGGGCGGCATCGATATCGGCGGCCAATGCAGGCACGGCGAAGATCAAGCCACCAAGGAGCGTGACAAGTGCGGTCAAGCGGGGCATGGCCAAATCCTTTTGCTGAGGATGCTGCGAGTGAATACTGCGCCACTGACAAGTGCAAGCGTGGTCAGTTCAATCTCTCCAGCTTTTCCACCCAGACCAGTTCGCAGGCGCCTTCGCCGGTATCGTCGCGGGTCAGCGAGCTGATCCATTGGAAGCCATCGTCGCCGTCCACTCGCACCAGTTGACCGCTCAGGGCGACCTGCTCGCCGGGTTTGATTCGCGCCAGCTCGGCGGCGACCTCGGCATTGGCCGGGATCATGTGCATGTTGGCGCTGTGGACTTCGATGTCGCGCCGGCTGATTGGGAATTCTGCGGTGCGCCAGCGGTACCAGCGGTTGCCCTGGCTGATGTCGATACGGCTGAGCACCTGCGGGTCGGCCATCGGCCCCCAACCCAGGGCCAGGTCGACGGGCGAAACGTCGGCGCCCCGGTCGTAGCGATAGATTTCGCGCCCCAGCACGCGAGCCTGGAGCTGGAAGGGCTCCAGTGGAGTGATGCTGTATTGGCCCAGCCGGTAGGCCCCGTCCGGCTGGTACTGCACTGTATGCGACGGACTGAAGTTCGGGCGCAGATGATCCCAGCCGAACCAGAAGGCGGCGAGCAGGGCGAGTGCGAGCAGCAGGTGGCGGTTGTTCATGCGGGATATTCTAGTGTCCCTTGCTTGCATTCAGGCGACAGCCGATTAAGCTGGGCGCCGCTTTTTCGACCACTGGAGTCGCCCGATGTCCCGTCCTTTTTCTTTGCTGGTGCTGATGCTGGCCCTCTCGCTGTGGCTGGCGGCCTGCTATGGCGTGCGTTTCGCCCTGATGGAAGACGGCCAGTGGGTGGGCCTGTGCGTGGAGCAGGCGCAGCGCTGGGAGTGCCAGGCACGCGCCGGGCTTGGCTGGCTGATCCACTTCCGGGTGATTGCCGGCGCAGCGTTGGCCCTGGCGGTTGTCGGGTTCCTTGTGCAGGCACGGGCAGGCAAGGTCCTGGCCCTGCTCGGCCTGTTCCTCGCGCTATCGGCTTTGGTGCTGTATAGCGCCAGCCTGGCGGTGTTTGCTGTGGTACTGGCGGGGCTGCGTCTGGTGCGCAAGCCGGTGGCTAGCGCCTGAGTTTTCTCCAGGCATGAAAAAGGGACGCCGCGGCGTCCCTTTTTTATTGCCCGGTGGTTAGCCGCGCTTGAGGCGCAGGCTGCGCCACAGCGCGCCGAGCAGCAACGCGCTGGTCAACGCCCAGCCGATGGCTTGCTGGTTGAGCAGGCCTTCCTGGTACAGCTGCGGGGCAATGCCGGCGCCGATCAGTGCGGCGAGCAGGGCGATCTCGCGACGCGGGCCGGCTACCGGACGGCACAGGTAGACCAGCGCCGGCAGCAGCAGGGCGACGCTGGGGAAGCTGCGATAGCGCGAGTCGAACACCAGTGCCAGCATCATCACCGCACCGGCGAAACCGGCGGCCGCCAGCCACCAGCCGGCACGGGCCTGCAGCCAGTTGTACAGGCGCTCACGTGCCCCTGCGCGAGCGGACAGGGCCAGCACGGCGTGCGCCAGGACGATCAGGTTGAGCGCCAGCAGCGCAGCGGCCCACAGCCACTCACCGACGAAGCGGCTGGTGATGCCGGCCAGCTCGGCCCAGCCGGCGATGCTGGCAGCGCCGAGGGCGGCAGTCAGTGGCAGCAGCAGGGCAGCACGCTTGGAAGCCGGGCGACCGGCCAGGAGCAGGGCGGCTGCACCGAGAATCAGGCTGGCGCCCAGCCACCAGGGCCAATGCGGCAGGTTGGACACCGGGCCGGCGAGAATGCTTTTTTCCTGGCGATCGGCGTCGAACAGGCCCCAGTAGCCGCCCACGGCACCTTCGCTGTCGCGCTTCCACGGTTGGTCGAAGGCTTCGATCAGGTTGTAGTGCCAGCCGTTTTCCTCGGCCATCTTGACGAAGCCACGGATGAACAGCGCCTCGTTGATCCGGCTCGGCAGGGCGGTTTCGCGCTGGCGGCCTTCGCTTGGCCAGCCGGTTTCACCGATCAGGATGTCCTTCGGCGCATAGGCCAGGCCGAACGAGTTGCGCACCCGGGCGACCTGCGCCAGTGCCTCTTCGATGCCGCTCGGCTCGTCTTCCCAGTAGGGCAGCAGGTGGATGGTGATGAAGTCCACCGCTGGCGCGACTTCCTTGTGCTTGAGCCAGAACTCCCAGACATCGGCGTAGGTGACCGGCTGCTTGACCTGGGCCTTCACTTCGCCGATCAGCTTGGCCAGCTGGGTGCCGGTGATTTCCTTGCGCAGCAGGGACTCGTTGCCGACGATCACCGCCTGGACCACGTCCGGGTTGGCGTTGGCGGCTTTCACCAGGGCGTCGATTTCTTTCTGGTTATCTGCCGGGTTGCCGTTGATCCAGGCGCCGAGCAGCAGCTTGAGGCCGTGCTTGCGGGCCATCTCGGGGACCATTTCGAGGCCGGTCATGGAGTAGGTGCGCACGCATTCGAAACGCTTGGCCAGCAGGGTGAAATCGGTTTCCACCTGCTCGGGGCGAATGGTGAAGGGCTGGTCGAAGGGCGACTGGTCCTTGCCGAATGGCGTGTAGGACGCGCACTGCAGCTTGTGTTCGGGCGTGGCGGCGTCGGCCAGTTGCACCGGGCGGCCGATGCCGTACCAGATGGCGGCGAGCGCCACGATGGCGAGCAGGCTGGCGAACAGATAAGGGACAAACGGGAAACGGGGCGTGTGGCTCATGGTCGACTGCGCATGCGTGGCGGCAAAGCCGCGCATCTTAGCGGATCGCGGCGTGCAGCGAACAGTTCGCCACTGTTTCAGGCGTGATGATGTAACCAGGCATGCTGCGACAGTGGCTCATTTGCCTCGCCGTGGCTTTCGACTTTCTTCCAGATCTTTTCGTGGAAGAAGAAGCCCACCGAGTTGCACAGCGGCTCGACCACTGCCAGCAGGCCGCCCACGGTCACGCTGCCGGTCAGGGCGTACGCCACGCTGAAGGCGATGCAGAAGTGCATGAGGGTGAAGGTGATGGTCTTGAGCATGGCGGGCCTCGTTGAGAATTATTCTCCGTTGCTGTGCAGGCTAGTGCCCGCCGCGCCAATCCTGAAATGACCGCTCTTAATCGCGCGCATAGCCTCAGCCAATCGCCTGATCAGCCGTTGCGCAGGGGCACCACGTTACGGGTACTGCGCTGGCGAAACTGCACCAGGAAGGTATCCAGCTCCGGCAGCGGCAGCGGTTTGCTCAGCAGGTAGCCCTGGATGAAGTCGCAGCCCACGCTGCGCAGGAACTCCAGTTGGGTCTCGGTCTCCACCCCCTCGGCCACCACCTTGAGGTGCAGGGGATGGGCCATGCCGATGATGGCCTGGACGATCTGCTGGTCGGCGTTGCTGGTGGCAATGTCGAACAGAAACGAGCGGTCGATCTTCAGCGTGTCGAGCGGCAGGCGCTTGAGGTAGGCGAGGGACGAGTAGCCAGTACCGAAATCGTCGATGGAAATGCTCACGCCGAGGCCGCGAATGCGCTGCAGCAGGGACAGGGCCTGGTTGACGTTGCTCATCAGGGCGTTTTCGGTCACCTCCAGCTCCAGGCGTTGCGCGCGAATCCCGGAACCGCGCAGGGCCAGCTCGATTTCCTCGGGCAGGTCATCGTGGCTGAGGTTGAGCGCGGAACAATTCACCGCTACGCGCAACTCGGGGAAGCCGCACAGGCTGAGCTGGTGCAGCTCCTGGCAGGCTCGGCGCAGAACCCAGGCATCCAGGTCGGCGATAAAGCCGTTGGCTTCGGCGATGCCGATGAACCGATCCGGTGACAGCAAACCCAGGCGGGGATGCTGCCAGCGCACCAGGGCTTCCAGCTTGCTGATCTCGCCTGTCTGCAGGTCGAGAATCGGTTGGTAGTGCAGGAGCAGTTCGCGGTCGTCCTGCAGCGCCTGGCGCAGTTCGTCTTCCAGTTCCAGTTCGAGGCTGGCCTTGTTCTTCAAGTGCGAATTGAAGAAATGCACCGAGTTGCGCCCACTGCCCTTGGATTGGTACAGCGCCAGGTCCGCATGCTTGAGCAGCTCGTCGCAGCTCTCTCCGTCATGGGGAAACACGCTGATGCCGATGCTCGTGGTCATGACCATGTGTCGGCCGCTCAGGGTGATCGGCTCTTTCATCCGCTGCATGATGCGCTGCGCCAGGTGGCGGGCCTCGTCCTGGGTGCTCATGCCGACCAGCACACAGAACTCATCGCCGCCGAAACGGGCGATCACATCCTGCTCACGCAGGGTGCTGCGAATCCGCTCGGCCATCACCTTGAGCAGCTCGTCGCCGGCATCGTGGCCGAGGCTGTCGTTGATCCGCTTGAAGTGGTCGATGTCGAAGAACATCACGGCCAGCATCTGCTGCGTACTGACATGGCTGCGCAGGCGCTCGGCGAACAACTCGTTGAAGGCACGGCGATTGAGCAGGTTGGTCAGTGGGTCGAAGTGCGCCACTTTCTGCAGTGAGGCGCGCGCCAGGTCGAGTTGCCGGACCAGGGTGTTGACCCGCAACAGGTCGTGCTCCTTGCTCTGCAGGCGGCGGTCGGCCCAAACCGCGCCCAGGCCGCTGGCAGTACTGAGCAGGGCGATCAGGGCCACGCTCAGGGCCAGTTGCAGGCTGTTCTCGGTGCTTTGCAGGCTGAGGGCCGTGCCCTCGGGCACCACCATCTCCAGCGCCCACATGCCGGTGAAGTGCATGGAAACAATCGCCCCACCCATGATCAGGCTGGCCACCAGCTTGAGTATTTCGTGCAGCAGGTCGTGGTGGTCACGGAAGAACAGCGCCAGCTGCAAGGCGGCCAGGCTGGCGAAGAAGGCGATGGCCACCGACAGGGCGAACAGCGCCGGCTGGTAGTAGAGGGCGGCTTGGGAGCGGATCGCCGCCATGCCGATGTAGTGCATCAGGGCAATGCCCAGACCGATGCACAGGGCGGCCTGCAGGCATTGGTGCAGGGTTGGCTTGGGATGCCCGAGGGGCTTCATCGCCAGCAGGGCTGCAGTCAGCACCACCAGGAAGGAGATGATCGTGGTGGGCAGGTCGTAGCGGATGGCGATGGGGGCTTCGAAGGCGAGCATGGCGACGAAGTGCATGGACCAGATTCCGCCGCCCAGGCACAGCGCGCCAACGGCCATCCAGTTGCGGCGGGCGGCAGCGCGCTCGGCGTGGGTCACCCGGTTGGCGATGCTCAGCGTCGCGTAGCTGGCCGCGCAGGCCACCACGTAGGCCAGTAGCACCAGGCCCCAGTCGTGTTTGCAGTCGAGGAGCAGTTGGCCGGTCTCGGGCCGTTCGAACAGGAAACGCATGCCCAGCCATTCCATAGCATCAAGTCCTCACGCCGCTTTCGGGGTGGATGCCTGTGTTCCGGAAAATCAGTATAGCCAGCCGTGGCCAGTAGCAAGCCGGCAGCCCACGGGGCATGGGGGCTGTGGCTGTTTGCTGGGTGGGCTACGACTAAGGTCGTCTGTTGGTTCCTGGTGGTCGTTCTAGAGTGAACTCACCCATAACCCATGCTGTGGAGACAACAACAATGAATGACAGCATCTACAAACGGATTGAACAGAATCCGCGCTTCCAGGAGTTGGTCGCCAAACGCGAACGCTTCGCCTGGACGCTATCGGCCATCATGCTCGGGCTGTACGTGGCCTTCATCCTGCTGATCGCCTTCGAACCGCAACTGCTCGGAACCCGCATCAGCGCCGACTCGCCGATCACCTGGGGCATTCCCATGGGTATCGGCCTGATCCTCTCGGCCTTCGTGCTGACCGGCATCTACGTCCAGCGCGCCAACGGCGAGTTCGACAACCTCAACCAGGCCATTCTCGACGAGGTGCAGAAATGATCGCGCGCATCCTGACTGCCATCGGCCTGATGGCCGCATCTCCGCTGTTGTGGGCGGCGGGTGCCATCGAAGGCGAAGTGCAGCGCCAGCCGCTGAACGTCGCTGCCATCGTCATGTTCGTCGTCTTCGTCGGCGCGACCCTGGGCATCACCTACTGGGCCTCCAAGCGCAGCAAGTCGGCGTCCGACTTCTACACCGCCGGCGGCGGCATCACCGGTTTCCAGAACGGCCTGGCGATTGCCGGTGACTACATGTCGGCGGCGTCCTTCCTGGGTATTTCCGCGCTGGTATTCGCCTCTGGCTATGACGGCCTGATCTACTCGATCGGCTTCCTGGTCGGCTGGCCGATCATCCTGTTCCTGATCGCCGAACGTCTGCGCAACCTGGGCAAGTACACCTTTGCCGACGTCGCCTCGTTCCGCCTCAAGCAGACCGAGATCCGCACCCTGTCTGCCAGCGGTTCGCTGGTGGTGGTGGCCTTCTACCTGATCGCGCAGATGGTTGGCGCTGGCAAGCTGATCGAGCTGCTGTTCGGTCTCGACTACCACGTCGCGGTGGTTCTGGTCGGCATCCTGATGGTGCTCTACGTGCTGTTCGGCGGCATGCTGGCGACTACCTGGGTGCAGATTATCAAGGCCGTGATGTTGCTCTCCGGTGCCTCGTTCATGGCGCTGATGGTGATGAAGCACGTCGACTTCGACTTCGCTCGTCTGTTCACCGAAGCCATTGCCGTACACCCGAAAGGCGAGGCCATCATGAGCCCCGGCGGGCTGGTGAAAGACCCGATCTCGGCGATTTCCCTCGGCCTGGCGCTGATGTTCGGTACCGCTGGCCTGCCGCACATCCTGATGCGCTTCTTCACTGTTTCCGACGCTAAAGAAGCCCGCAAGTCGGTGTTCTACGCGACTGGCTTCATCGGTTACTTCTACATCCTGACCTTCATCATCGGCTTCGGCGCGATCCTGCTGGTCAGCACCAACCCGGCCTTCAAGGACGCCACCGGCGCCCTGCTCGGCGGCAACAACATGGCCGCTGTGCACCTGGCCAACGCGGTGGGCGGCAGCTGGTTCCTCGGCTTCATCTCGGCCGTGGCCTTCGCCACCATCCTCGCGGTGGTAGCCGGCCTGACTCTGTCCGGCGCCTCGGCGGTGTCCCACGACCTGTACGCCTGCGTGATCAAGAAGGGCAAAGCCAACGAGAAGGATGAGCTGCGCGTTTCGAAGATCACCACTGTGGTGCTGGGTGTGCTGGCCATCGGCCTGGGCATCGCGTTCGAGAAGCAGAACATCGCCTTCATGGTCGGTCTGGCCTTCTCCATCGCGGCAAGCTGCAACTTCCCGGTACTGATCCTTTCCATGTACTGGAAGAAACTGACCACCCGTGGCGCCATGATCGGTGGCTGGCTGGGCCTGATCACTGCGGTTGGCCTGATGATCCTCGGCCCAACCATCTGGGTACAGATCCTCGGCAACGCCACCCCGATCTACCCCTACGAGTACCCGGCGCTGTTCTCCATTGCTGTGGCTTTCATCGGTATCTGGTTCTTCTCGATCACCGACAAGTCCGCTGCAGCCAGTGACGAACGTGCGCTGTTCTACCCGCAATTCGTGCGCTCGCAGACTGGCCTGGGTGCCAGTGGTGCCTCGGCTCACTGATAACGTTACTTCCGTGTGATTTGGGCAGCCCGCGGGCTGCCCTTTTTTATGCCTGCTGTTCAGCCCGGCGCGGCGCCTCGTATGATCGAAGGCCCTTTAATCAGGAGTCGTCGCCCATGCGTCCGTTGCTTCTCGGCCTGCTTGGCATCGTGTTGCTGGTAGCGGCGGGCAATGCCTGGCTGTGGCTCAAGGCGCCGTATCGCAACGACGCGGCGATCGAGGTGGCCAGCGCGTTTCTCCAATCGCTGCAGGCAGATCGCCAGGCCGAGGCCTTCGCCCTGAC
>JBBNAI010000491.1:0-1247 GCA_037994305.1 Pseudomonas sp.
CACATGCATCGTCTCAGCGACATGACCGGCGAGAACCGCCAGACCGCCGCGCACACCCGCGACTGCGGCGAACACCTGCGCCGGGTAGCCGGCAGCCAGGAACAACTGGTGGCGCAGTTCCAGCTCTAAGCCTCCCTACGTATTGACCAGTGCGTAGCCCGGACTTTAGTCCGGGAGAGCCCCCGCCGCCGGCCCCGGACTGAAGTCCGGGCTACCTCTCGCGCCGCCTCCACGCTAATCCGCCGTCACACCAGCCACTCGCCCACGCCGCGTTCCAGGTGGCGGGTGAGGCTGGCCAACAGCTCGCCGCCGCTGCGCCAGTGGTGCCAGTACAGCGGCACATCCTGCGGCCGTCCGGGCAGGATCTCGACCAACAGGCCGCTGGCCAGCTCGCGTTGTACCTGCTGCTCCGGCACCAGGCCCCAGCCGAAGCCTGCACTGGCCAGCCGCACGAAGCCTTCCGAAGACGGGCACAGGTGATAGGCGAAGCCACCGCTCACGCCCATCGCTGCCAGGTAGCGGTGCTGCAGGTAATCGTCCGGACCGAAGACGATGCACGGCGCGCGCGCCAGTGTCTGCGCCGTGACCCCGGCGGCGAAATGCCGGGCCATGAACGCCGGACTGGCCAACGCCCGGTAGCGCATGGCACCCAGCAGCACGGAGCGGGCGCCGGCCACCGGGCGCTCGGCGGCGCACACGCAGCCGGCCACTTCACCAGCACGCATGCGCTTGAGGCCGACATCCTGATCCTCCACCACAAGATCCAGCAGCAGCCCGTGCTCGCTACAGAAGTCGCCCATCAGCGGCGCCCACCAGGTCGCCAGGCTGTCGGCGTTGAGGGCGATGCGCAGGCGCTCCACCGGCGCGCCCTCGTCCAGCGCCGGCACCGCGCCCTGCAGGTCGCGCTCGAGCAGGCGCACCTGCTGCACATGGTTGAGCAAGCGCCGACCGATTTCCGTTGGCGCCGGCGGCGTACCGCGCACCAGCACCGGCTGGCCGACCCGCGCCTCAAGCAACTTGATCCGCTGCGACACCGCCGACTGCGACAACCCCAGCATCTGCGCCGCGCGCTCGAAACCGGCCTGCTCCACCACGGCCGCCAGGGCGGCGAGCAGTTTGTAATCGAACATAAGATTTCCTAATGGGAGATCAGCATGATTTGTTTTTCTTATAAACCCGAACTGCCCAGACTGGCCAGCATCATCACCGAACCAAGGATCACCCCATGACCGGCGAAACCTCCCTGA
>JBBNAI010000492.1:0-1631 GCA_037994305.1 Pseudomonas sp.
CCGCTGGAAGTTTTCATGCTCTATGAAGTACCGCCGCTGGCCGCAGAGGGCGGGGCCGAACGCATGGCGTATCTGCGCACCCTGCTGGCCGCCCTGGAAATGCTGCAGCGCGGCATTACCGCCGTGCACGACGACGCCTACCACGTGCCGCTGGTGACCGAGCAGAGCCTGGACACGCTGATGCAGGCCTACCGTGACGCCGGCATCCGCGCCACGGTGGCGATCGACCAGCCGAACGTCGTCGAGTACGACAAATACCCCTTCCTGCATGACCTGCTGCCCGAGCCCGTGCGCGAGCAGATGCGCGCCGCGCCACGGCAGACCGATGCGCAGCTGCTGGCCATGTACGACCACCTGATCAGCCGCTGGCACGGTGCCGAGGATGGGCGCCTGGCGGCTGCGGTGTCCTGCTCGGCGCCGCAGCGGGTCACGCCCGAGTACCTGCAGGCGCTTGGCGAGCTGAGCCGACGCCTGGACCTGCCGTTCAATATCCATGTGCTGGAAACCAAGCTGCAGCGCGTGCTGGGCGAGGAGAAGTACGGCCAGTCGCTGGTGCAGTTGCTGCAGCAGCGCGGCGTGCTGGATGAGCGTTGCCAGATCATCCACAGCATCTGGGTCGACGATCAGGACATCGCCCTGCTGGCCGCCTCCGGCTGCGTGGTGGCGCACAACCCGGTGTGCAACCTGCGCCTGGGCAGCGGCGTGATGCCGTTTCGCCAGCTGCGCGAGGCCGGGGTGACCATCGCCCTGGGCACCGACGAGCTGTGTTCCGACGACACCGCCAACCTGTGGTTCGCCGGCAAGACGGCGGCGCTGATCCACAACCTGCACACGGCAGATTTCAACCAGTGGCCACAGGCCGGCGAGATCCTGCAGAGCATGACCCGCGGCGGCGCCTGCTCGCTGCGCATGGACGGCCAGCTCGGCCAACTCAAGGTCGGTGCCTGCGCCGATGTGATCCTGCTGGACATGGACACCTGGGCCTTCACGCCGCTCAACGACCTGGTGCGCCAACTGATCTATTGCGAGGACGGCAGCTCGGTGCGCTACACCCTGGTCAACGGCCGGCTGGTGTATGCCGACGGCGACTTTCCGGGGCTGGATGTGAAGGCCATTCGCCGCGAGATCCGCGAGCTGGGACAGCTACTGCAGAGCCAGCATGCCGACACCGAGGCCCATGCCCAGCAACTGATGCCCTACTACCGCGCCATGTACGACCAGGCCCACGCCCGCGATGTCGGGCTGCGCAGGAGATTGGCCGATGCCGACTGAACCCTCTATTCGCCCCGACCCAGAACAGCCGCTTACCCCGGTATCAGGAGAGCAGGTCATGACTGCCTATCAACCCGTTCCATCGCCGCGTACAGCGGTGCGTCCCGCCCGCCCCAGCTGGTGGGTGATCCGTGGCGAACTGCCACGCGGCGCCATCTGGGGCCTGGCCGGTGCCGGCCTGCTGCTGCCGCTGCTGGTCTGGTGGGCCTGCGCTGCGCTGGGCCTGAGCAACCCGATGTTCATGCCCGGCCCGGACGCGGTGCTGGCGCGGGTCGGCCGCTGGTGGACCGAAGAAGGCCTGCTCGCCGATATCGGCATCAGCGTCTACCGGGTCATGGCCGGCTTCGCCGCCTCGGCGC
>JBBNAI010000493.1:0-2713 GCA_037994305.1 Pseudomonas sp.
CCGAAGGACTGGGCGGTGCAGATCGTCAAGCAAGTCGGTAACTACGGTGAAATCTTCGATCGCAACGTCGGTGCCGGCAGCGACCTGAAGATCGAGCGTGGTCTCAACGCCCTGTGGAATAAAGGTGGCATGCAGTACGCACCGCCGGTGCGCTGATCCATCGAGCCCTCGCCCCGCTATGGGGTGAGGGTGTTCCTGATGCCATGAGCTCCACGCTGCTGTGACAGAGCGTGGAGTTTTCAATGAGGGCCCTTATGCAAACTCCCGCCAATATTCAGCGCCCGCGAACGTCGGTCTGGACCGATCCGCAGGTGCGCGCCTGGCTATTCCAGATCATTGCCGTGATCGCCGTCGTGGCGCTCGGCTGGTACCTGTTCCACAACACCCAGACCAACCTGCAACAGCGCGGGATCATCTCTGGGTTCGGTTTCCTCGAACAAAGCGCCGGTTTCGGCATTTCCCAGCACCTGATCGACTACACCGAGGCCGACAGCTACGGCCGGGTCTTCGTCATCGGTTTGCTCAATACCCTGCTGGTGTCGGTGATCGGCATCATCCTGGCGACCATCCTCGGCTTCACCATTGGTGTGGCGCGGCTGTCGCCGAACTGGCTGGTCAGCAAGCTGGCCACCATCTACATCGAGATCTTCCGCAACATCCCACCGCTGCTGCAGATATTCTTCTGGTACTTCGCCATCCTCCAGCCGTTGCCGGGGCCGAAGCAGAGCCTGAACCTGGGCGATACGCTGTTCCTCAGCAACCGTGGCCTGAACATGCCCTCGCTGGTCATGGATGCGGGGTTCTGGCCGTTCTTTCTGGCGCTGGTGACCGCCGTCGTGTGCAGCGTGCTGCTGGCGCGCTGGGCTCGGCAACGGCGCGAGGCAACGGGCCAGTCCTTTCCGGTTGTACTCGGCGTGCTGGCCCTGCTGGTGCTGTTGCCCGGTTTGCTGGCCTTGCTCTGTGGCACCCCTTTCCACTGGGAGTATCCGGAGCTCAAGGGCTTCAACTTCCGCGGTGGTTGGGTGGTGATTCCCGAGCTGGTGGCCCTGGTCCTGGCGCTGAGCGTGTACACCGCGGCCTTTATCGCCGAAACCGTGCGCTCCGGGATCAAGTCGGTCAGCCACGGCCAGACCGAAGCGGCGCGCTCCCTCGGCCTGCCGGCGAGCAAGACGCTGAAGCTGGTGATCGTGCCGCAGGCGCTGCGGGTGATCATTCCGCCGCTGACCAGCCAGTACCTCAACCTGGCGAAGAACTCTTCGCTGGCCGCCGGTATCGGCTATCCGGACATGGTCTCGCTGTTCGCCGGCACGGTGCTCAACCAGACCGGCCAGGCCATCGAGGCCATCGCCATCACCATGAGCGTGTACCTGGCCATCAGCATCAGCATTTCGATCCTGATGAACTGGTACAACAAGCGCATTGCGCTGATCGAGCGGTAAGGGGCAGCCATGCAGACTCATACGTTCAAGCCTGATCTTCCACCACCGCCACTCAGTGTCGGTGTGGTCGCCTGGGTGCGCAGCAATCTGTTTTCCAGCTGGGCCAATACCCTGCTGACCCTGGTGGCGATCTACCTGGTGTGGCTGATCGTGCCACCGATCCTCAACTGGGCGTTCTTCTCCGCAGACTGGCACGGTACTACCCGCGCCGACTGCACCAGCGAGGGCGCCTGCTGGGTGTTCATCAGCCAGCGTTTCAGCCAGTTCATGTACGGCTTCTACCCGGAAGCGCTGCGCTGGCGCGTCGATCTGACCCTGTGGCTGGCGATCATCGGCGCTTCGCCGCTGTTCATCCCACTGATGACGCGCAAGGTGGCCTACGGCCTGGGCTTCGTGGTGATCTACCCGCTGCTGGCCTATTGGCTGCTGCACGGTGGTTTCTTCGGCCTCAGCGAGGTCGCCACCAGCCAGTGGGGCGGCTTGTTGCTGACCCTGGTGATTGCCGCCGTGGGTATTTCCGGCGCCTTGCCGCTGGGCATTCTGCTCGCCCTCGGGCGGCGCTCGAAGATGCCGGCGATCCGCGTCATCTGCGTGACCTTCATCGAGTTCTGGCGCGGCGTGCCGCTGATCACCGTGCTGTTCATGTCCTCGGTGATGTTGCCGCTGTTCCTCCCTGAGGGGATGAGCTTCGACAAGCTGCTGCGGGCGCTGATCGGGGTGATCCTGTTCCAGTCCGCCTATGTCGCCGAAGTGGTGCGTGGTGGCCTGCAGGCGATTCCCAAGGGCCAG
This sequence comes from Pseudomonas sp., assembly GCA_037994305.1. GTDB lineage: Bacteria > Pseudomonadota > Gammaproteobacteria > Pseudomonadales > Pseudomonadaceae > Aquipseudomonas. The sequence goes on from JBBNAI010000493.1 coordinate 2,229, forward strand.
TATGAGGCCGCTGCGGCCATGGGCCTGGGCTACTGGCGGATGATGGGCCTGGTGATCTTGCCGCAGGCGCTCAAGATGGTGATTCCGGGCATCGTCAACACCTTCATCGCCCTGTTCAAGGACACCAGCCTGGTGATCATCATCGGCCTGTTCGACCTGCTCAACAGCATCAAGCGAGCGACCAACGACCCGGCCTGGTTAGGCATGGCCACCGAGGGTTATGTGTTCGCCGCACTGGTGTTCTGGATTTTCTGTTTCGGCATGTCCCGCTACTCCATGCATCTGGAGCGCAAGCTGGACACCGGCCACAAGCGTTAGGAGTGAAACATGACTGAAGCAAACAAAGTGGCCAGCGCCGAACCGATCATCAGCCTGCAGGGCGTGAACAAGTGGTACGGCCAGTTCCACGTGCTCAAGGACATCAACCTGAACGTCAAGCAGGGCGAGCGCATCGTCCTGTGCGGGCCGTCCGGGTCGGGCAAGTC
>JBBNAI010000494.1:0-5715 GCA_037994305.1 Pseudomonas sp.
CCGGCTCAATGTGCTGCAGGTACAAACCACTCCCTTGCGCGAGCGCACCGTGGATATCCGCTGCCTGGCCGAATACTTCGCCCGGCGCTATGCCGTCGAGATCGGCCGGCGCCCGCGCAGTTTCAGCGAGCGGGCGGTGCGCGCGATGATCGAGCATCCCTGGCCGGGCAATGTGCGCGAACTGGCCAATCGGGTGCGCCGTGGCATGGCGCTGGCGGAGGGGTGGCAGATCGAGGCGGCGGATCTGGGCATAGAGGCCAGCGAGGTAGAGGTTCCCTTGCTTGGCACGCTGGAGGACTACATCTGCCGCGCCGAACAGCAGGCGCTCAGCGATGTGCTGCTGCACTACTCGAAGAACATGAGCCAGGCTGCCCGGGTGCTGGGGGTGTCTCGCCCGACCTTCTACCGGTTGCTGCACAAGCACCGGATTCGCTAAGAACCTGCCCACGATTTCCTGTCCGTCGGCCATGCTGCGTTGTGGCGCTGTAGGCTTCTGTCAGGTCGCTGATGCAGTCTGCGGGGTCAGCAGACCAGGCTGTCGGCCCGGCGGTAGAGTTCCAGCAGCTTGCGGGTGATGGTCTGCTGGATGTCGTCGCGCTCGAAGGTCGACAGGCGCGTGAGCTTATGTACCTGCAGGCGGTGCAGGTGGATGTAGGGCATCTGCTGATCGAACTCGCGCAGGTCGCCCTTCATCATGATCGGCAGGAATACGTCACCGATCTTCTTCTGGTTGCTGATGATCTGCGCCAGCGCCTGCTTGAACGGCATGGTCTTGGGCGCCGGGCCACCTTCCTTCATCTGCGTGGCCAGTAGCAGCCCGGGTTTGCCCAGCAGCCTGCCAGGCAGCACGCACAGCCCGGTCTGGCGCACGGCAGCGCTGTCGATGCCGTGCAGGGTGTCGTGGAAGGCATAGGGGTTGGGCAGCACCACCATCTTGCGCCCCAGATCCGAGGGGAAATGCAGGTTGTAGTTGGTATAGAGCTGGCGCACCGACTCGGAATAAACACACAGGCGGTTTTCGAACAGCGTGATGAAGCGCTCCGCCAGTTCACGGCGGGCCATGCTGTCCAAGTCCCAGATCAGGTCCTGATTCTGTGGTTGGCTCAGGTCGACTTCCTGATGCTCCATACTGCTCATTCAGCCCTCATACGCGAAATTGCCCCAATAATCGGTTCAGCTGACTGGCCAGTTGCCCCAGGTGCTGGCTGGCCGCGCTGGACTGGTCGGCCGCCAGTGCATTTTCGTGGGCCAGGGATGCGGCCTGGGTGACATTCTGGTTGATGTCATCGACCACGTGGGATTGTTGCAGCGTGGCGCTGGCGATGGAAGCGTTCAAGCCGGTGATATTGCGCAACGAGCTGGCGATCTGGCTCAGGCTGGTGCCGGCCTGGCGAGCCAACTCGACGGTTTGCTGGGAGGCTTGGCTGCTGGCGTTGATGACTTTCACCGCCGCCTCCGAGTTGCCTTGCAGGCGCTCGATCATGGTCTGGATCTCGGCGGTGGACTGCTGGGTACGCTGGGCCAGCAGGCGCACTTCATCGGCAACCACGGCGAAGCCACGGCCCTGTTCGCCGGCGCGGGCGGCTTCGATGGCGGCGTTCAGCGCAAGCAAGTTGGTCTGCTCGGCGATCGCGCGGATCACTTCCAGCACGCTGCCGATCTGCGTGCTTTCGGTGGCCAGGTTGCGGATCACCTCGACGGCCTGGTCGATGGTGCTGGACAGCTGGTCGATCTGGCGCAGGCTGCTGTCGATGTTCTGCTGGCCTTGCAGGGCCTGCTGTTCGGCGTCACGCACTTCGTTGGAGGCGTGCTCGGCGTTCTTCGCCACGTCCTGCACGGCGTAGGACACTTCATTGATCGCGGTGGCCACCAGCTCCATCTGCTGCGACTGCTGCTGGCTGTGCTGCTGGGCATTGCTGGCGATATCACCGAGCGATTGCGAGGCCTGGTTCAGCGTACTGGCGGCCTGCAGCGACTCGCCGATCACGCTGCGCAGCTTGTTGGTGAAGCCGTTGAAATGGCTGGCGAGAGCGGTCAGCTCGTCGCGGCCCTGATTGTCCAGGCTGCGGGTCAGGTCGGCTTCACCACTGGCGATGTTGGCCATGGCGTTGACCGCATCATCCAGCGGGCGGGCGATGCTACGGGCAATCAGGATCACCAGGGCAGCGAGGATCAGGGTGATCACCAACAGGATGCCCACGGCGCGCAGGGCCTGTTCGCGGAATTCGGCCTGCACGTCGTCGACATAGATGCCCGAACCCAGGATCCAGCCCCAGGGCTGGAACAGCTCAACGTAGGAGATCTTCGGCACCGGCTCTTCGGAGCCCGGCTTGGGCCAGCGGTAGTCGACCTGGCCGGCACCGCTTTTCTTCGCCAGCGCGACCATTTCGTTGAACAGGAACTTGCCGTCCGGGTCTTTCAGGCCGGAGAGGTTCTGGCCTTCCAGCTTGGGGTTGGTCGGGTGCATGACCATCACCGGGGTCATGTCGTTGATCCAGAAGTAGTCGCCCTTGTCATAACGCAGGCCGCGGATCACCTCCATGGCCTGCTTCTGTGCTTCTTCCCGGGCCAGGCCACCGCTTTCCAGCCCCTGGTAGTACTTGATAACGCCCATGGCGCTGGCCACCACGTCGCGGGTCTTCACGGCCTTGGCCTTGTACAGGTCGCCATGGATCTGCTGCAGCATCAACCCGGCCAGGGCCAGCAGCATGAAGATGGAGCTCAACAGGATCAGCCACAGACGGCGGCTGATGGGGAGGCTACGCAGACTGTTCATGGGCGGGGCGACTCCGGATTTTATTGTTGTGGTGGCGTTAGGCCGCTAGTTAACAGGCAGTCTAGAAGCTGCGTAATCAGCCGTTGGCCCGGCAGCGAAAAAGACCGTCCTCTGGTAGGATTCGAGGCCTTTTTTGTCTTCCAACCCTTTCTATCGGCCGGCCCTGCGCAAAGGCCAGCCCCGAGGTATTCGATTCATGGATGTGTGGTCCGCGCTGCAGGCAGTGATTCTTGGCATCGTCGAAGGCTTGACCGAGTTCTTGCCGATTTCCAGCACCGGACACCAGATCATCGTCGCCGATCTGATCGGCTTCGGCGGTGACCGGGCCATGGCGTTCAACATCATCATCCAGCTCGGTGCCATTCTCGCGGTGGTCTGGGAATACCGGCGCAAGATCCTCGAAGTGGCCTTCAACGTGCCGCGCCAGCGCGAGGCGCAGCGCTTCACCGCCAACCTGCTGATCGCCTTTATCCCGGCCGTGGTGTTGGGTGTGGCGTTCTCCGATCAGATTCACGCGTACCTGTTCAACCCCATCACCGTGGCGCTGGCGCTGGTGGTCGGCGGGGTGGTGATCCTCTGGGCCGAGCAGCGCAAGCATGAGATTCGCGTCGAGGAAGTCGAGCAGATGACCTGGAAGGACGCCCTGAAGATCGGCTTCGCCCAGTGCCTGGCGATGATTCCCGGTACCTCACGCTCGGCCTCGACCATCATCGGCGGCCTGTTGTTCGGCCTGTCGCGCCGTGCCGCCACCGAGTTTTCCTTCTACCTGGCGATGCCGACCATGGTCGGTGCTGCGGTGTATTCGGGCTACAAGTACCGTGACCTGTTCCAGCCTGGCGACCTGCCGGTGTTTGCCATCGGTTTCGTGGTGTCGTTCCTGTTCGCCATGATTGCCGTGCGGGCCTTGCTCAAGTTCATCGCCAACCACAGCTATGCGGTGTTCGCCTGGTACCGCATCGTTTTCGGCCTGCTGATCCTTGCCACCTGGCAGTTTGGTCTGATCGACTGGAGCACGGCGCAGGGCTGACAGGGAGATGAGCGTGATGGAACAACGCGGCGTACTGCGCAGCTGGAATGACGACAAGGGCTTCGGCTTCATCACCCCGGAGCGCGGTGGCGAAGACGTGTTCGTGCACATCTCGGCGATGCGTGGCGACCAGCGCCCGCAGGTTGGCCAGCCGGTGCTGTTCGTGTCCGGGAAGGATGGCCAGGGGCGTATGCGGGCCGAGCACATGCGCGGCGAAGGGCTGAGCCTGGATCGCCCGGCGATCCGTCGCAAACCGCAGCCGTCACGATCCGCCAAACCGGTGCCGCCCAAGGCCGCGCCCCGCCAGCCGGCTCGTCCGGCCCGGCAGGAGCCGTCGACCGGCATCCAGGCCTTGCCACTCAAACTGCTGGTGCTGGCGGGACTGTGCCTGTTGCCGCTGCTCGGTGCCGTGCAGCTGCTGCGCGACAGCGGAATGATCTGGGCGCTGGGCGTTTATCCGCTGCTCAGCCTGATCAGCTTCCTGCAGTACTGGAACGACAAGCAGAGCGCGCAGAAAGGGCGTTGGCGTACGCCGGAAAACACCCTGCACATCACTGAACTGCTCGGCGGCTGGCCGGGGGCGCTGGTGGCGCAGCAGGTGTTCCGCCACAAGACGCGCAAGCTGTCATTCCAGGTGGTGTGCTGGGCCATCGTGCTGCTGCACCAGGCGTTCTGGATCGATTATCTGCTTTTGGGCGGGCGCTACTTCGGCGCCTGGCTGCCTCACTGATCCAGCAGCAGGCCGGCCTGGCGAATCTTCGGCAGCTTGCGCACCACCAACTGATGCGAGCGTGTCAGCAGCTCGCGCAGTTCAGCGTCGCCCAGTGGCAGCGGCGTCCCCATGCTGATCCAGTAGGCCCGCGCCAGATACGGCGCTGGGCGGATGCCCGGGCGGTCGACGAAACCGAGGAACAGCTCCGGACCGACCTTGAAGGCCAGGCCATCGCCGAAGAAATCGAGGATGGCGAACATCTTGTTGCCGGCAATCGAGAACACCCGGTTGCTGCCCCATTTGAGGTCTTCGCGGGCACCCGGCAGGCTCAGGCAGAACGCTGCGATATCGTCGGTGGTCATCTCGTCTCGTCCGTGTGATGGCTGGCGCCGCGCAGCAGGTAACAGCTGATCAGCACGCCGAGCAAGGCTAGCAGGGCGGCCACCAGGAAGATGCTGGCGAAGCCGAAGCCGGTGGCGACCATGCCCATCAGCGGGCCGGCAATGCCCAGCGCCAGGTCGAAAAAGATCGCGTAGGCGCCCAGGCCCGAGCTGCGGCTGGCGGCAGGAATGCGCGAGATCACCTCGACGCCCAGGGCCGGGTACACCAGCGACAGGCCAAAGCCGGTCAGCGCTGCGCCGCAGAGGACCAGCCAGGGGCTCGGCGCGAGCCACAGCAACAGCAAGCCGATGCTCTCGATGGCCAGGCAGGCGATGGCTACGCGGTAGCCGCCCCGGCTCTTGATCGCGCCGGCAAAGATCAGTCGCGCACCAATAAAGGCACAGCCGAAGGCGGTCAGCGCATAGGCCGCGCCGTCCCAGCCGCGACTGGCGTAATACAGTGCGACGAAGGTCGCCAGGGTGCCGTAGCCGATGGTGCCGAGGGCCAGCGCCAGGCCGTTGGGGAGGACGCGCAGGAACACATGGCGAAAGGGCAAGCGCGTACCGTGGAAGATCGGTACGGCCGGTTTGCGCTGTGCCAGCAGCAGCGCCACGGCGCTGAGCAGGGTGATCAGGCCGCCCAGGCTCCACAGGCCCAGGTACTTGACCATCACCACACCCAGCGGCGCGCCGACAGCGATTGCGCCGTAGGCGGCGATGCCGTTCCAGGAAATCACCTGGGCGGTGTCATCTGCCCCCACGCGGCCGATGGCCCAACTGATCGAGCCGGTACCGATCAGCCCCTGGGCGACGCCGAGCA
>JBBNAI010000495.1:0-2816 GCA_037994305.1 Pseudomonas sp.
CCAGCGAAGCCACGCTCAGCCGCACCCAGATCGACCTGTCCCGCGCGCAGACCCTGCGCAAGCCGGGCTATGTCTCTGAAGAGCGCGTCACCACGCTCTCCGCCGACAGCCGCGTGGCCCGCTCGCAGCTGGCCAAGGCCGAAGCCGACCTGGACGCCCAGCGCCAGCAGGTCGACGCGCTGAAGGCCGAGGTCAAACGCCTCGACGCGCAAATCGCCAACGCCCGTGCCGATGTGGCCCAGGCCGAACTGAACCTGTCGCGCACGCAGATTCATGCACCGATCAGCGGCATCGTCGGCCAGCGCTCGGCGCGCAATGGCCAGATCGTCCAGGCCGGTGCCTACCTGCTGTCGATCGTGCCCAGCGACGACATCTGGGTGCAGGCCAACTTCAAGGAAACCCAGATCGGCAAGATGCAAGTCGGCCAGCATGCCGAGCTGCTGTTCGACGCCTACCCGGACACCCCCATCGAAGCGACCATCGACAGCCTGTTCGCCGCTTCCGGCGCACAGTTCAGCCTGCTGCCGCCGGACAACGCCACCGGCAACTTCACCAAGGTCGTGCAGCGCATGCCGGTGAAGCTGACGTTCGCCGCCGATAACCCGCTCAAGGGCAAGATCCGTCCGGGCATGTCCGTCGAGGTCAAGGTCGACATCCGCGATGGCCGGTGATGAGCTGATTCGCCCTATTGGCGAACCTACGCGACGCGACTGGATCGCGGTGATGAGCGCCATGCTGGGCGCCTTCATGGCGGTGCTGGATATCCAGATCACCAACTCTTCGCTGAAGGACATCCAGGGTGCGCTGTCCGCCACGCTGGAAGAAGGCTCGTGGATTTCCACCTCCTACCTGGTGGCGGAAATCATCATGATCCCGCTCACCGCCTGGCTGGTGCAGCTGCTTTCGGCGCGGCGCCTGGCGGTCTGGGTATCACTGGGCTTCCTCGCCTCGTCGCTGCTCTGCTCGTTCGCCTGGAACCTGGAGAGCATGATTGTGTTCCGCGCCCTGCAGGGCTTCACCGGCGGCGCGCTGATTCCCCTGGCGTTCACCCTGACCCTGATCAAGCTGCCGGAACACCACCGCGCACGCGGCATGGCGCTGTTCGCCATCACCGCCACCTTTGCCCCCTCCATCGGCCCGACCCTGGGCGGCTGGTTGACGGAAAACTGGGGCTGGGAATACATCTTCTATATCAACGTGCCACCGGGCCTGCTGATGATCGCCGGCCTGATGTACGGGCTGGAGAAGAAGGCCCCGCACTGGGAACTGCTGAAAAGCACCGACTATGCCGGCATCGTCACCCTCGGCCTCGGCCTCGGCTGCCTGCAGGTGTTCCTCGAAGAAGGCCATCGCAAGGACTGGCTGGAGTCGAACCTGATCGTCAGCCTGGGCTCCATCGCCGTCACCAGCCTGATCCTGTTCGTCATCCTGCAGCTGTCCAAACCCAACCCGCTGATCAACCTGCGCATCCTCGGCGAGCGCAACTTCGGCCTGACCAGCGTCGCCGGCCTGGGCATGGGGGTCGGCCTGTATGGCTCGATCTACCTGCTGCCGCTGTACCTGGCTCAGGTGCACAACTACAACGCGCTGCAGATCGGCGAAGTGATCATGTGGGCAGGCCTGCCACAGCTGTTCATCATTCCCCTGGTGCCCAAGCTGATGAAGGTGATCACGCCCAAGATTCTCTGCGCCCTGGGCTTCGGCCTGTTCGGCTTATCCAGCTTCGCCTCCGGGATACTCAACCCGGACTTTGCCGGCGAGCAGTTCCACCAGATCCAGATCATCCGCGCCATCGGCCAACCCGCGATCATGGTGACCATCTCGCTGATCGCCACGGCGTATATCCAGGCCCAGGACGCGGGGTCGGCCTCGAGCCTGTTCAACATCCTGCGCAACCTCGGCGGCGCCATCGGCATCGCCCTGCTCGCCACCCTGCTCGACAGCCGCGCCAAGATCTATTTCGACTACCTGCGCGAAGCCCTGGTGCCGACCAATCCGCAAGCGGCCGAACGCCTTGCCCAGCTCACGGAAAAGTTCGGTAGCGAGCAGGCTGCACTGGGCAAACTGAGCGAGATCGCCCATCAGCAGGCCGCGATCATGGCCTACAATGACGCCTTCCATTTCGTCGGCCTGGCGCTCGCCATCAGCATGGTCGCCGTACTCCTGACCCGCGCACTGCCCCCGGGAACCACCGGCGGCGCTGCCCACTAAACAAGTCGAGCACGCCGCCACCAGCGGCGTGTTCTCCTTCAAGGCTCTGCAATGCCCACCTCCGCCACGCGCTCCCGCTCGCTGCTCCTGATCGGGGCTTTCCTGGTGATCTATATCGGCTGGGGCACTACCTACCTGGCCAACCATTTTCTGCTGCGCGAACTGCCGCCCTTCATCGTCGGCACCTTGCGCTTCCTGTTCGCTGGCCTGCTGGCCCTGACCTGGGCCCTGAGTCGGGGAGAAGCGCATGTGCAGGAAGGCAACTGGGGCAGCGCCCTGATCGGCGGCCTGCTGCTGATCGCCATCGGCCAGGGCGCGCTGATCTACGCCAACCTGCACCTGCCCACCGGCCTGCTGGCGATGCTCTACACCACCTTGCCGCTATGGAGCGTCGCACTGGAATGGGTGCTGGGCGAGCGCCCACCCTTCTGGGTGCTGCTCGGCCTGGCCTTGGCTAGCGGCGGCATCGTGCTGTTGATGAGCAATGGCTTGGGGCAGGATGCCGGCCCGCTGCAGTGGCTGTCCGGCGGCCTGATCCTACTCGCCACCCTGCTGTGGGCCGTCGGCGCCTGGTGGATGCGCCAGCGTGCGCCGTTTCGTTCGAG
>JBBNAI010000496.1:0-1237 GCA_037994305.1 Pseudomonas sp.
GTGAGGTTGACCGCTACCGCCTTGCCGTCCTGACCCTTGGCGCCGCGGGGTTCGCCGGCGAGGAGGAACAACTCCCAGGTGAAGGTGGTGGCGGTCGGGTCGGCATTCTTCTCGTTAAAGCGCAGGATCTGCCCATGCAGGTTCTGCGGGCGCGGGTTGGCCTTGTCCAGCGGCTGCTTGGCGCCGCGCCCGTCGTTGTTGGTCAGGGTCACGTAGACCTCGCGGGTGCTCGGGTGCACGGCGGCCCACTCGGGACGGTCCATCGGCGTGGCACCGACGCGGTCGGCAGCGGCGCGGGCATTGAGCAGCACCTCTTCCTGGCTGGCGAAACCGCTGGCCACATCCAGGCCGTTCTGCCCGTGCACCAGGGCCAGCCACTGGCCGGAACCGTCGGCGTCGAAGCGCGCCACGTACAGCGTGCCGCTATCCAGCAGGTCGCGGCTGGCCCTGGGGTTGCCGGCGTCGAAGCGCCCTGCCGGGACGAACTTGTAAACGTACTCGCCCTTGGCATCGTCGCCGGAGTAGAAGGCCATGCGCCCGTCCGTGCCCAGGCTGAGCGCTGCGCACTCGCGGCTGAAGCGGCCGAAGGCGGTGCGCTTGATCGGCTGCGCCTTGGGGTCGAACGGATCGATCTCCACCACCCAGCCGAAACGATGCGGCTCCTGCACATGACCGCCGTGCAGCTGATCGGCATAGGGCGTGGCGTCGAAGCGCGGGTCGGCGGTTTCCCACGCGTAGTTCTTGCTGGTGCCTTCCTGCGCCAGGCCGTAGCGCTTGTGCGAGACCCGCGCCGCGAAGTCGGCCTTGTCGCGGTTGATGAAGTAGTTGGGCCAGTTCTCCTCGCAGGTGAGGAAGGTGCCCCAGGGGGTGACGCCGGTGGCGCAGTTGTTGAGGGTGCCGAACACTTCCAGACCCGTCGGGTCGCTGGCGGTCTTCATCAGCTCGTGGCCGGCCAGGGGCCCGGCGATGCGCATGGCGGTGAGCATGCTGATGCGGCGGTTGTAGGGCGAATCCATCACCCGTTGCCACTGGCCGTCGGCACCCTGTTTCACCTCGATCACCGATACGCCGTGGGCGGCCTGCTCCTTGCGCACCTCGGCCAGCGGGCGCGGCTTGGACTGGTCGATCTTGCCGGACGGGTGCAGCGGCGGGTTGATGTACTCGTGGTTCATCACCAGCAGGCCGCGGTCGCTCTCGCCGGGGAAGGCGAAGAAATCCATGCCGTCATGGTTGTCGC
>JBBNAI010000497.1:0-4891 GCA_037994305.1 Pseudomonas sp.
TCTGCAGGGTGGCGATCAGGCCGGCGCCGAGCAGGGCAAGCAGGGCCAGAATCGCGGCTTGGCGTAGGCGTGGGCTCATGGCGTAGCCCCGCTGTTGCGTACGCTGGCCAGGTGCTCGAGGCGTGGCACGCAGAGGTTCATCAGCAGCACGGCGAAGGCCAGGCCGTCTGGGTAGCCGCCCCAGGTGCGTATCACATAAGTGAGCAGGCCGACGCCGATGCCGAAGTACAGGCGAGCGCGGTCACTGCTGGCGCCGCTGACTGGCTCGGTGACGATGAAAAACGCGCCGAGCATGCTCGCCCCGCTGAACAGATGCAGCAGTGGCGAGCCGTTGGAGTCCGAGCCGGAGCCGTTCCAGCACAGCAGGCTGATGACGAACAGCGCGCCGAGCATGCCCAGCGGAGCCTGCCAGCGGATCACCTTCTGTTGCAGGAGATACAGGCCGCCGGCGAGGAAGGCCAGGTTGACCCATTCCACGCCACGCCCGCCGACACCACCGAAGGCCGGGTGCTTGGCGAACAGTTCATCGATGGTCAGGCGGTCGTTGTGCTTGAGGCTGTCGAGCACGGTGGCCTGGCTCCAGCCATCGATCAGGCCGTTGCCGAAACCGAAGATCTGCTGCAACGCCGCCAGCAGGTCGTGGCCGGCAGCGGGGGCCGGCCAGTGCACCATCTGCGCGGGGAAGGCGAGCAGGGCAAAGGCGTAACCGAGCATTGCCGGGTTGAACAGGTTGCGCCCGAAGCCGCCGAACAGTGATTTGCCAAACAGCGTGGCGAAGGCGGCGCTGCTGACAGTCAGCCACCAGGGCGCGTAGCTCGGCAGGGCCAGGGCCAGCAATACGGCGCTGACCAGGCCGCTGCCTTCGGCCAGGGGCGCAAGGGCGAACAGGCTGTGCTCAGTGCGTGGTGCGGGTTGTTGGCGCAGTACGCGGGTCAGCCATTCGCAGGCGCAGCAACTGGTGGCGGCCAGCAGCAGCTGCACCAGCAGGCCCCAGCCGTTGAACCAGAACAGCGCCAGCGCGCCGGGCAGGCAGGCGAGCAGCACCCGCTGCAGGCTCGGGCGCGGGTCGAAGCCCAGGTCACTGCGGTCGATAGTCATGCAGGCGCTGTTCGGCATCCGCCAGGCGTTGGCGGGTCTGTTCCAGGGTTGCTGCGTCCGCTGTCTGGCGGCGCTCAAGGCGTTGCAGGTCGGCGCGGGCGTAGGCCAGCTCGGTCTTCAGGTTGCGCAGCTGCAGATCAACCGGTGCCTTATCGGTACGCACCAAGTTGGGCAACGGCTTGCCGCTGGCCTCTTCGGCGTGATGCAGGGCCTGTTCGGCGTCTGCCAAAGCCTGGCGCAGGGGTTGCAGCTGGCTGTCGTCCTGGCCTTGGCGCTCGGCCTTGCCCAGTTCGGCGCGGCGCATGGCCAGGGTGATCTTGGCTTGTTTGAGTGCAGCTTCGCCGGCGCTCGGTGCGCCAGCCTGTGCCGGTTGTGCAGCGTCCAGCTCGCGCTGGGCCTGGTCGGCGGCCTGGCGCAAGCTTTCGACCTGGCGCTGCAGCTCGACGGTGCCGTGGCTTGCCAGTTGCTTCTCGGCCTTGGTCAGCGCGACCTTGGCCATGGCCGCGTCGATCTTCAGGCGCTTGTAACGCGCCTGGGCTTCGTCGCCCATTGGCGGCTGGGGTGGCTGTAGCGGAGTGCTGGTATTGCTCTGTGTAACCGGCGCTGGCTGAGCGCGGGCGGTACGTTCGGCCAAGCGCCGTGCCTCGTCGCGGGCCAGGCGCGCCTGATGGGCCTGGTGGCGGCTGCGGAACTGGTCGGCACGTTGGCGCTGTGCATCGGCCTGTTCGGCGGGCAGGGCAATGATGTCGATACAGTCCACCGGGCAGGGGGCGACGCAGAGCTCGCAGCCGGTGCATTCGTCGGTAATCACCGTGTGCATCAGTTTGGCGGCGCCGACGATGGCGTCCACCGGGCAGGCCTGGATGCACTTGGTGCAGCCGATGCACTCGGCCTCGCGGATCAGCGCGATCTGCGCCGGTACGGCGGGCAGCTCCAGCGGCAGTTCGGGTACCTGCAGCAGGCGCGACAGGGCATGAATGGTGGCGGTGCCGCCGGGCGGGCACTTGTTGATCGCCTCGCCCTGGGCGATGCCCTCGGCGTAGGGCTTGCAGCCGGGGTGGCCGCACTTGCCGCACTGGGTCTGAGGCAGAAGGGCGTCGATGGCCTGGATGCGCCGGGCGTCGCCACGCAATGCGTTGCTCATGCCGCCCCCAGGCCGTTGAAGCCAAGGAAGGCCATGCCCAGCAGGCCGCTGCTGATCAGCAGCATCGGCATGCCCTTGAAAGGCGCTGGCACATCAGATTGCTCGAGGCGCTGGAGCAGGTCGCTGAATAACTGCAGCACCAGCCAGAAGCCCAGGCCACTGGCCAGTCCCAGGCCCAGAGCGGAAATCAGGCTCGGTAATTCTTGGCTCAGCAGCATCACGCCCAGTGCGGCGCCGTTGCCCAGCAGCAGTGGCCACAGTCCCGGCTGGGCCAGTGCCGGTCGCAGGCGAGCGAGCAAGGCCGAGCTCAACCAGGCCAGGGCCGCCAGCAAGGGCAGGCCCAGCAACAGGTGCAGGTAACCCAGCGCCAGGCCCTGCAACAGCTGGTGCAGCAGCCAGGTCAGGGGTGCGGTCAGTAGCAGTAACAGTGCCGAAGTCGGGCCGAGTGCCTGCCTGCGCGCCGGGCGCAAGGCATCGGCGACGGACAGGCCGAGGAGCAGGTGGGTGATCAGTGCGGCGCCGATCAGGACGGCAAGGAGTTCGGTCATGCGCGTGGATGAAGAAGGCCGAGTCGCTGGATGAGTGGCCGCGCATTATCCGGGATGCAGTCGGACTGGTACAGCCGTGTGCGGCCTGCGCGGCGAGCCGCCTCAACCAAGGCTAGCCGAGCCACTGTTCAGCGGATGGCTTTGCGCCGAGTGAGTGTGTGCCACAGCCAGCGAACCAGCAGCGCGGCGGGGAACAGCAGAACCAGGAAGGGCAGGCCGTAGCCGATGAATTCCAGGGCAGCGATGGTGCCTTCGGTGATGTTGTCGAGCATGCCGGTAAACGTATCGCCGATCTGGCCGAGGCGATTGCTTTGCTCGCGGCTGCTGAAGCTCAGCGTCAGCAGGTTGGTGTTGATGCGACGCTGCTGTTGTGCCGCCTCCTGTGCGCTGGCCTGCAGCTGGACTTCTACGGCCGCCAGCTCCTTGGCCAGGGCCAGCATATCGCTGACGCTGAGATCCTTGCGGGCCTGGTATTGCCTCAGGGTTTGTTGCTGCATGTGCAGCTGTTCGCGTTGCTGGCGGTTGTCGGAGACTGACTGGGCAAGGTCCTCGCTGCGGGTATTGCGGCTGATCAGTTCGCCACCGTTGGCGGCGAAGGTCACGAGTTTCTCCACCCCTTCGGGCACGATGCGTACCGTCAGGCTGGAGTAAGGGTGCTGACCTGAGTTTTCATCGGCGTTGAGCAGGCTGCACTCGCCAAAACGACCACTGCTGCAGCCGTCGCGTGCTTCGCTCAGGCGCGTTAGCACCTGCTCGGCCGGCAACTCGATGGCTACGTTGTGCTCGTAGGCGAGGAAGCTGCCAGGCGGGTTACGCTCGCCCTTCATCTGCGCGGCGCCCGCGCTGTCGCTGCCCTTGTCGGAGCAGCCCGCGAGCGTAAACAGCGCCAGTAGCGCCAGTACCATTCGACTCATCACAGCATCCTTGCCTGGAGAAGGGGTTATTTGACGCGTTGGCCAGGCTTGGCGCCGCTGTCCGGGCTGAGCAGGTAGATTTCTTCACCACCGGGGCCGGCCGCCAGGACCATGCCTTCGGAGATGCCGAACTTCATCTTGCGTGCAGCCAGGTTGGCCACGTAGAGGGTCAGGCGACCTTCCAGCTTGCTCGGATCCGGGTAGGCGCTCTTGATGCCGCTGAACACGTTGCGTTTCTCGTCGCCGATATCCAGGGTCAGGCGCAGCAGCTTATCGGCGCCTTCGACGAACTCGCATTTCTCGATCAGGGCGATGCGCAGGTCGACGGCGGCGAAGGCGTCGAAGGCGATCTCGGCGGCCAGCGGATCTTTCGCCAGTTCGCCGTTGCCAGCCGGTGCGACCGGGGCTTCGGTGGAGGCGAGGTCTTCCTTGGAGGCTGCGGTCATGGCTTCGATCTTGGCCGGCTCGATACGGGTCAGCAGCGGGTTGAACGGGTTCAGCTGGTGATTGGCCAGCGGCGTACCCAGATCGCTCCAGCTCAGCGGGGCGACGTTGAGGAAGGCCTCGGCGTCGCGCGCCAGGTGCGGCAGCACCGGCTTGAGCAGGATCACCAGCTGGCGGAACAGGTTGACGCCCAGGGCGCAGATTTCCTGCACCTCGGCCTGCTTGCCTTCGACCTTGTTCAGCGCCCACGGCGCCTTGTCGGCGATCCAGGCGTTGGCGCGGTCGGCCAGGGCCATGATCTCGCGCATGGCGCGGGAGAAGTCGCGTGCTTCATAGGCGTCGGCGATGCTAGGTGCGGCGGCCTGGAAGGCGGCCCACAGTTCCGGCTCGGGGTTGGCATCGACCAGCAGGCCAGCGTTGCCCTTGTGGATAAAGCCGGCGCAACGGCTAGCGATGTTGACCACTTTGCCGACCAGGTCCGAGTTGACCTTCTGCACGAAGTCCTCGAGGTTCAGGTCGAGGTCGTCCACGCCGCGGCCCAGTTTGGCGGCGTAGTAGTAGCGCAGGTATTCCGGATTCAGGTGGTCCAGATAGGTGCGCGCCTTGATGAAGGTGCCGCGCGACTTGGACATCTTCTGCCCGTTCACCGTCAGGTAGCCGTGCACGTTGACGCCGGTCGGCTTGCGGTAGCCGGCGCCTTCGAGCATGGCCGGCCAGAACAGGGCGTGGAAGTTGACGATGTC
>JBBNAI010000498.1:0-6926 GCA_037994305.1 Pseudomonas sp.
CGGTCTTCGAGCCGTTGATCAGGTTCTTCAGCTTCATTTTGACGATGGCGCTGTTACGACCGGACTTGGTGAACTCGGCTTTCTGGATCAGCCAAGGTTGACCGTCGATCAGGGCCACACTGTTGGGCTTCATTTCTTGTGCGGTTTTCATACGAATATCCGGATTTTGATGGAGGTACGAATTTCTAAGCCGCGCATGATAGCCAATTTCGATAAAACTGTGCCAGCGCCGCAGCAAGATCAGGACGAGAGGCCTGCTGCAGACACCAGCGCTCACTGTGCGCCAGCAGTTCCGGCCAGACTTTCTGCACCGCCAGCCAGCCTTCAGCCATGCCCTCGCCCGCATTCCAGGCGCGCCACAAACTGCTCAATGCGGCATCCGCCGGCGCCGACAGGCCTTGCCGGTACAGCGCCAGAAACGCCTCGAGCTTGTCCCAGTGCGCCTGCTCGTCCTGCTCATAGATGTGCCAGAGCAACGGCCGACCGGCCCACTGCGCCCGCACGAAGGAGTCCTCGCCGCGCACGGCATTGAAATCACAACTCCACAGCAGCAGGTCGTAGTCTTCCTGGCGCACGAACGGCAGCAGGTGAATATGCAGGTTGCCACGCTGCCGGCTCGCGCCAGACTGCAAGCCCTCCTCGCCCAGCCAGGCCTGCACGTCGCCAAGGATGCGTCCTTGCGGCACCAGCAACTGGGTGGGCTGGTTATCCGCAGCCAGCACCTCCAGCCAGCTGGCCAGCCCCGGATTCTCGTAGGCGAACAACGAGATCAGGCGCGCACCGCTGAGCAGCGGCACGCCCAGCCCGGCGAGAAACGCCTGACGGGCCTGGGGCTCGGCCTGGAATACCTGGCGCCGCGCCAGCAGATCCGCCTCGCGCAACAGGCCGCCGGTATCGGTGGTGAAGCCGGGGAAGAAGAAGAACTTCTGCAAGCCACCCGCCTGTGGCGACGGCAACCCATGACAACCACCCACCCAGTCCTCAGCGCTGAGGTATTCCAGGTTCAGCCAGAGCGGCTTCTGTGCGCGGGCCGCCATCGCCGCGATGAACGCGGCCGGTAGATGGCAGGCGAACGCCTCGATCACCACATCGCCCGGCTCCACCACCTGCCCATCCTGCGGCCAGTGGTAAACCTCCACGCCCTGCAGCCATTGCTGGGGCGCACTCACATCCGTTTCCGGGCACAGGCGTAGCAAGGCGGCGGGTTCATCCACCCACAGGCGCACCGCCACGCCCTGCTCGGCCACCAGTTGACGCGCCAGGCGCCAGGTCACGCCGATATCGCCGTAGTTATCCACCACGGTGCAGAAGATGTCCCAACGGGCGCTCATGGCCGAATCCCTCACTCGCAATCGGCGCACCTTAAGGGCTTGCCCGGCTCAGGGAAAGCCCCAGTGCCGAACACGCTAATGCCAGCACCTCTAGACCCGCCACAGCCGCGACGCGGTGTGCCTCTGTATCGAAGACCGTGATCGCGGGATCAATGCCAGCGCGCAGGAAAAGCTGTTTGATGGGTTCTTCTCGTCCAAGGTCAGCGGCAACGGCATTGGCCTCTCGCTGTGCAAGAACATCATCGCCCGCCAACGTGGCGACCCATGGGCGCAAAACATCGAACCGCTCGGCGCGATGTTCTGTTTCTCGCTGCCACGCGCCGGGGCTCGGTTGGCGCAGGAACAATCGGCGCCAGACACCGACTGAAGAACGGTGACGGGTACCCCGCTGATCGCTACTCGGAAGCCTGATCGATCGTATCGACCCACGCGCACTGATCGCCATCGGCCTGCTCCTGACCAGCCTGTCGCTGTGGAAAATGAGCCTGCTCATCGCCAAGGTCACGGGCAGCGTGATCATTGCGCACCGGCGTGGTTCAGGGTCTGGGGCTGTGGCTGGTCTTCGTGCCGTTGCCGACTCTAACCTTCTCCACCCTCGACCCGCGCTACCGCAACGACGACACCGCCCTGTTCAGCCCTGCAGGACTTTCACCTGATGATGCTCATCACCCTCACCTCGCTACCGCTGGTCCGGCCGCTCAAGGCACCCGACAAACCGATCGAGCAGAACACCAGCCTGCATACGGCGATGGAGTAATTCTGTGAGCATGCCCTCTACCGCAAAGCTTCCAAGCATGCGCCGAGGTTGCTAGCCTGACCTCCGCCCCGAAGAGATTGCTGGCAAATCAGATGAAAACCGTCGCCATTCTGCTGTTCCCGGATGTCCTCATGCTCGATGTGGCAGGGCCGATCGAAGTCTTCTCGGTCGCCAACCGCTACCTGCCTGCCAACGAGCATTACCAGATCAGCGCTATCGGGGCGCAGCAGGCCGTACGTGCCTCCAACGGCATCACCCTGCAGGCCGACACGCTGCTCGACAGCGCTGCCGATGCCTACGACCTGCTGCTGATACCGGGTGGCCCCGGCGCCTACAACGGCGATCACAGCGCCCTGCTGCCCTGGCTGCGCAACACCACGCAACGCTCGCGACGCTATGGCTCGATCTGCACCGGGGCGTTCATCCTCGGCCAGGCCGGCCTGCTCGACGGGCATCACGTCACCACCCACTGGAACTACACCGAGCGGCTGGCCCGGGCCTTCCCCCAGACCAAGGTCGAAACCGACCAGATCTACCTCAAGGACGACAACCTGATCACCTCCGGCGGGGTCACGGCGGGCATCGACCTGGCGCTGTCGGTACTGGCCGACGACCACGGCAAGAAGCTCGCCCTGGACGTGGCAAAAGTGCTGCTGGTAGTGATGAAGCGCCAGGGCGGGCAGGCGCAGTTCAGCCCGCTGCTGGCCGAGGTGGCGAAAGAAGGCTCACCCATCGTGCGGGTACAGAACTATGTGCTCGAACATATCGAGGAAGAATTCAGCATCGAGCGCCTGGCCAGCATGGCAGCCATGAGCGCCCGCCACTTCGCCCGCACCTTCGTCCGTGAAGTGAACATGACCCCGCTGGAGTTCGTGAAGAGCGCACGGGTCGATCGCGCCCGCAGCCTGCTGGAAACCAGCGACCTGCCCCTGAAGACCGTGGCCTATCGCAGTGGCTTCGGCAGCACCCGCAACATGCGCCTGCTGTTCAGCGACAAGCTCGGCCTTACCCCCGCCCAGTACCGCAGCCAGTTCGGCTGATCGGTCGTTGCCTCCGCAGGCTGTTGCGCAACGGCCTGCTACCTCCCTGTCCGTATTGGGCACCCTGATGGCCGTATCCCGCCTCGCCAAATGATTGTCGTTCCTATCCCAGCGCGGATGATAGGAACGACAGGTTCAGGCAGGGAAAACGCACTCGCGAAAATCGCCGGCTAACACATCAGTCAGGCAAAGCCGCTAGCACCATGGCGCCCCTCAGCAACCCGTTAAAACCCTCTGCAGGCCACACCGTGCGCGGCCTTGCAAAGCTGCAAAGTACCCTTGCAGGCCTGTCTATTCCGCTCCTGCAGTTCCGCGGCAAAGATGGAGTCGTACTTCGAACACAGGCCCTGGTGCCACCGACCTCTCTCTCGAAAACGCTAAGGATGAACACCATGAAACTGCAGAAAACCTTGCTCACCGCCGCACTGACTTTCTCCATCGCCAATGCCTTCGCTGCCGGTAGCCCGGGCGTCGAACAAGACACCCAGGCCTTCCTCGAAGCCCTGGCTGCCGGTGGTGGCAAACCGCTCGAGCAGATGAGCCCGAAAGAAGCCCGCGCCGTTCTGGTCGGTGCCCAGGCGTCGGTCAAGGTCGACCTCTCTGGTACCGAAGTCAGCGAGAAGACCATCCAGGTCGAAGGCCAGTCGATCCAGCTGACCATCGTTCGCCCGGAAGGCGTCAAAGGTGAACTGCCAGTGTTCATGTTCTTCCACGGTGGCGGCTGGGTGCTCGGCGACTACCCGACCCATGCCCGCCTGATCCACGACCTGGTGGTGAACTCCGGCGCGGTTGCCGTGTATGTCGGCTACACCCCTTCGCCGGAAGCCCACTACCCCACCGCAATCAACCAGGCCTTCGCCGCAACCCAGTGGGTGGCCAAGAACGGCAAGCAGATCAACGTCGACGCGTCGCGCCTGGCGGTAGCCGGCAACAGCGTGGGCGGCAACATGGCCGCCGTGGTGGCACTCAAGGCCAATGCAGCCGGCGCGCCGAAGATCAAGTTCCAGGCCCTGCTGTGGCCGGTGACCAACGCCGATCTGGAGACCGTGTCCTACAACACCTTCGCCCAGGGGCACTTCCTGACCAAGCCGCTGATGAAGTGGTTCTGGGACAACTACACCACCGACGACAAGCAACGCAGCGAGATCTACGCCTCGCCGCTGCAAGCCACGCCTGCGCAGCTCAAAGGCCTGCCGCCAACGCTGATCCAGACCGCCGAGTTCGACGTGCTGCGTGACGAAGGCGAAGCCTACGGCCGCAAGCTGGATGCCGCCGGCGTGGAAGTCACCTCGACGCGCTACAACGGGATGATCCACGACTTCGGCCTGCTCAACCCGCTGGCGCACATCGCCGGTGCTCGCTCGGCCATGTTGCAGGCCGGTGCCGAACTGAAGAAGCACCTGCAATAAGCCACCGTCACTCAACCCACCGATTAGGCGGGAGTTCTCTCCCGCCTACCGCCCACGACAAGGAAATCAACATGGCTATCGCAAAAGCAGTTCCCGGCAAGACCCTGCTCAACCCCTCCGATCACACCCTGATCATGATCGACCACCAGTCGCAGATGTCCTTCGCGACCAAGTCCATCGACGCCGTGACCCTGCGCAACAACGCTGCGCTGGTGGCCAAGGCAGCCAAGGAATTCCAGGTCTCCACCATTCTTACCACCGTCGCCGAGAAGAGCTTTTCCGGGCCGATTTTCGACGAGATCAAGTCGGTGTTCCCCGACTACCGGGTGATCGACCGCACCAGCATGAACACCTGGGAAGACGAGCGCATCGCCGTCGAAGTCAACGCCGCCGGCAAGCAGAAGATCGTCCTCGCCGGGCTGTGGACCTCGGTGTGCATCGTCGGCCCCGCCCTGTCGGCCATTGACCAGGGCTTCGAGGTCTACGTGATCGCCGACGCCTGTGGCGATGTCTCCAGCGAAGCCCATGAAATGGCCCTGCAGCGCATGATCCAGCTCGGCGCGCGGCCCATGACCGCCCTGCAATACCTGCTGGAACTGCAACGCGACTGGGCCCGCAGCGAAACCTACGACCAGACCGTGCAGACCTCCATCGCCCACGGCGGTGCCTACGGTCTGGGCCTGATCTACGCCAAGAGCATGTTCAACGCCGGCGAAGGCCACTGAGCCCCAACTCGAACGCCAGGCGCCACGCGGCAACGCGTGATGCCTGGGCGTTACCGATCGGGCCCGAACAGTGCGCACTTCACTCGCCTGGGCTTTGCTGTTCTGTGCACAAGCAGTTCGTGGCGATTGATCCCCTGCACCACCCCGGCGATGGCACAACCGTCATCTGGCTGCGCTAACCCGCTAAGGCAAGGATTCTATGGACGAGAACGATGTGGTCACCCTGGTCGTACGGCACCAGCCCAAGCGTGGCGAAGAGTCCAACTACGAAAGCTGGCTACGCCGCATCACCCGCATCGCCGCTGGCTACCCGGGGCACCTGGGCGTCAACGTGATCCGCGATGGCCGCCACTTTGTCTGCGTACTGCGCTTTCGCAGCACACCCCTGTTGCAAGCCTGGCTGGACTCCAGCGAGCGCCGGCAACTGATCGAGGAAGTCACCCCGCTGCTGGTCGAGAACGAGCAGACCGAGGTCGATGTCAGCCGCGAATTCTGGTTCACCCCCACACCCACCACCCCGCCCCTGCGCTGGAAGCAGGCTTGCATCACCTTCCTGGTAATCCTGCCGCTGAGCCTGCTGGTACCGCACCTCTGGCAACCGCTATTTACCCTCGTGCCCTGGCTGGGGACCTATCTGCCGAGCACCGTGCTGATCACCCTGAGCATTGTGCTGCTGGTCGTGTATGTGTTCATGCCACGGGTCACGGCCTTGTTCGCCACCTGGCTCAACACCCGCTGAGCACCGGAGACATCAATGAACAACGACGATACCGACCGCAGCCGCCGCAAGTTCCTCGCCACCAGCTCCGTGCTCGGTGCCGCAGGCGCCCTGTGGTCCGCCCTACCTTTTGCCGGCAGCGCCGGCAGCACCTACGCCAGTACCCTGGGGAGCGATATGACAGCCGATCTGATCCTGTTCAATGGCCGCCTGCACACCGTCGACCGTGACAAGCCGAACGCCACGGCCGTGGCGATCAAGGACGGACGCTTCCTCGCCGTCGGCAGCGACGCCGAGGCCATGGCCCTGCGCGGCAGCGCCACCCAGGTCATCGACCTGCACAAGCGCACGGTGATCCCCGGCCTCAACGACTCGCACCTGCACCTGATCCGTGGCGGCCTCAACTACAACCTGGAGCTGCGCTGGGAAGGCGTGCCGTCGCTGGCCGACGCCCTGCGCATGCTCAAGGAACAGGCCGACCGCACGCCCACCCCGCAGTGGGTGCGCGTGGTCGGCGGCTGGAACGAATTCCAGTTCGCCGAGAAGCGCCTGCCCACCCTCGACGAGCTGAACAAGGCCGCGCCCGACACCCCGGTGTTCGTCCTCCATCTGTACGACCGCGCCCTGCTCAACCGCGCCGCGCTGCGTGTGGTGGGCTACACCAAGGACACGCCCAATCCGCCGGGCGGCGAGATTGTCCGCGACAGCAATGGCGAGCCGACCGGCATGCTGGTGGCTCGACCCAACGCGATGATCCTCTACGCAACCCTGAGCAAGGGGCCGAAGCTGCCGCTGGAATACCAGGTCAACTCGACCCGACAGTTCATGCGCGAACTCAACCGCCTGGGCGTGACCAGCGCCATCGACGCCGGTGGCGGCTACCAGAACTACCCGGACGACTACCAGGTGATCGAGCAACTGGCCAAGGACGACCAGCTGAGCATCC
>JBBNAI010000499.1:0-11011 GCA_037994305.1 Pseudomonas sp.
GTCCGGCGGTTCCATCGTCATCGACCCGACCGAAGCCCTGGTGTCCATCGACATCAACTCGGCGCGTGCGACCAAAGGCGGCGACATCGAAGAAACCGCCCTGCAGACCAACCTGGAAGCGGCCGAAGAAATCGCCCGTCAGCTGCGCCTGCGCGACATCGGCGGCCTGATCGTGATCGACTTCATCGACATGACCCCGGCCAAGAACCAGCGTGCAGTGGAAGAGAAAGTCCGCGAAGCCCTGGAAGCTGACCGTGCGCGCGTTCAGGTCGGCCGCATCTCGCGCTTCGGCCTGCTGGAAATGTCCCGTCAGCGCCTGCGTCCGTCCCTGGGTGAAACCAGCGGCATCGTCTGCCCGCGCTGCAACGGTCAAGGCATCATCCGCGACGTCGAATCGCTGTCGCTGGCGATCCTGCGCCTGATCGAAGAAGAAGCCCTGAAGGACCGCACCGCCGAAGTCCGCGCCCAGGTGCCGATCCCGGTTGCTGCGTTCCTGCTCAACGAGAAACGCAACAGCATCACCAAGATCGAGCTGCGCACCCGCGCTCGCATCATCATCCTGCCGACCGATCATCTGGAGACCCCGCACTTCGAAGTGCAGCGCCTGCGCGATGACAGCCCGGAAGTGATGACCGGCCAACCCAGCTACGAGATGACCCCGGCCGAAGTCGAAGACGCCCAGCCGGCAGCTGCTACCCGCACTCTGGTGCGTCAAGAAGCCGCACTGAAAACCACGCCGCAGCGTACCGCCGCACCGACTCCAGCCGCCCCGCTCACCCCGAGCGTGCCGACTGCCGAGCCAAGCCTGTTCAAGGGCCTGGTCAAGTCGCTGGTCAGCCTGTTCGCCAGCAAGGAAGAAGTGGCACCGGTTGTCGAAGAGAAGCCGACCGAGCGCAAACCACGCAGCGACGAGCAGCGGCGTGGCGGCCGTCCGCAGAACCGTCGTGATGGCAACCGTGGCAGCCGCGGCAGCCGTGACGAAGAGCGCAAGCCACGCGAGGAGCGCCAGCCGCGCGAAGCCCGTGAACCGCGCGAGCCTCGTGAAGAACGCCAACCGCGTGAAGTGCGTGAGCCCCGCGAGCCGCGTGAAGAGCGTCAACCACGCGAAGCCCGTGAGCCTCGTGAAGCCCGCGAAGGCCAGGAGCCACGCCGCGAGCGTCAGCCACGCGAAGCCCGTGAACCGCGTGAGGAACGCCGCCCACGCGAACTGCGCGAGCCGCTGGACGCCAATGCAAACGCCGCTGTCACTGACGAAGCCCGTAGCGAACAGCCACGCAGCGAAGAACGTGCCGAGCGCAAGCCACGCGAAGAGCGCCAACCGCGCCCGCCGCGTGAAGAGCGTCAGCCGCGTGCCGAGCAGGCCGCTGTCGTAGCAGACGAAGAAGTGCTGGAAAACGGTGAGCAGATCGATGATGGCCAGGAAGGTGAAGGCGGCGATCGTCCGCGTCGTCGCTCCCGCGGTCAGCGTCGCCGCAGCAACCGTCGCGAGCGTCAGCGTGATGCCGATGGCAACCTGATCGAAGGCAGCGAAAGCGAAGAAGGTGCCGAAGAAGGTACTGAAGCCGCTGTCGCTGTGACTGCTGCCGTTGCAACTGCGCTGGTCAGCGAAGAAAGTGCGCCATCCAGCGAGCAGCCGCGCGAAGTCGAGGCAATCGCCCCGGCCGTCGAAAGCCGCAGCGAAGTTGCTGAAGCCGTCGTAGAAACTGCCGTAGCAGTCGAAGCGCCACCCGCGGTTATCGAAGCTCCCGTGCAAGTTGAAGCTCCGGCTGAAGTGGCCGTGGTAGAAGTCGCCGCAGTGGAAGCCGCCCCCGTGGTTGCTGAAGCCGCACCGGTCAGCGTCGCAGTCGAAGAAGCCGCTCCCGTCGTCGCCGAAGTGCCTGCCGAAGCAGCCACCCCGGTAGTCAGCGGTGGCCGTGCGCCGAACGATCCGCGTGAAGTGCGTCGCCGTCAGCGCGAAGCCGAGCGCCTCGCTGCCGAAGCTGCTGCCGCCCCGCAAGCACCTGTCGCCGCCGCGGTAGAAGCTGAAGTGGCCCCGGTCGTAGTCGACGAGCCTGTAGTGGTCGAAGCCGTGGTTGTCGAAGCTGCTGCGCCAGCCGCCGAAGCCGAGCAAAGCGAAGCTGCCCCGGTAGCCGCCGAAGCCGAACCTGCGGTCGAGCAAGATGCCACATCGGCTGAAGACGCTGCTCAGCAACAGGATGCGGAAGAGGTCAAACCGCAAGCCTGAAGTTGAGGCGGTAATAAAAAGGGGATGCCACTGGCATCCCCTTTTTTATTGCGCCTCGAACAGCAAGCGACGGCTATCAGGACATCAGGACTCACCAATGGCCGGTTTCAGAGCACGTTCGGCTCGATCTCCAACTGCACGCCAAAGCGCGCGACGATATCGGCCTGGATCCGCAGCGCCAGCGCCAACAACTGTGCACCCGTAGCGGCGCCATAGTTGACCAGCACCAATGCCTGCAGGCGATGCACGCCTGCATCCCCTTCGCGAAAGCCCTTCCAGCCTGCCCGCTCGATCAGCCAGCCAGCCGCCAGCTTGACCACGCCCTCGCCCGCCGGATAGCTGACCAGATCAGCATGCTCGGCACGGACGCGCTCGGCCAGATCAACAGGCACCAGTGGGTTCTTGAAGAAGCTGCCTGCGTTACCCAGCTCGGCTGGGTCAGGAAGTTTCTCGCTGCGGATGGCGCAGATGGCGCGACTGACATCAATCGGTGTCGGCGTGTCGATGCCTTCAGCCTGCAGACGCTGGCGCACCGGACCGTAATCCAGATGCAGGCCGGCCTGGCGACTGAGGGCAAACCGCACCCGCAGAATCAGCCAGCGCCCCGGCTGCTGCTTGAACAGGCTGTCACGGTAGGCGAAGGCGCACTCCTCCAGGCCGAATTCACGTAGTTCGCCACTCTGGCGATCCAGCGCGGTGAGGCCGGCGAACACATCCTTGATCTCCACCCCGTAGGCACCGATGTTCTGCATTGGCGCCGCACCGACGGTGCCTGGAATCAGACTAAGATTTTCCAACCCCGACAAGCCCTGCTGCAGACTCCACTGGACAAAGGGATGCCAGGGTTCGCCAGCCTCAGCTTCGACCAGCACCCGCCCGCCGTCCTCACCGAGAATGCGCAGGCCGCGACTGGCCATGCGCACGACCAACGCCTCGACGTCGCCGGTCAGCAACAGGTTGCTGCCGCCGCCAATCACCAGCAGCGGCAGGTTGCGCTGTTCGGCCAGCGCCAGGGCTTCACGCACCTGATCGTCGTCAGCCGCCTCGGCATACAGCCGAGCACGCACATCCACACCAAAGGTATTGAATGGCTTGAGCGAAAGGTTCTCGTGCAGATGCAGGCTCACAGGCGCCCCTTGATCTCGACCAGCAACGCAGCGCTGGCCTGCTCGATCAGGTCGAGGACCTGGGCAAAACCGTCTGCACCGCCGTAATAAGGGTCCGGTACTTCATCCAGCTCCAGCTGGTAGCGCCGCAGGAACAGATCCAGATCGGCACCACCGGCCGGGCGCAGCGCCTGCAGCCGGGCCAGGTTGTCGTGATCCATGGCCAGAACCAGGTCGAAGCGACTGAAATCCTCAGCCGTCACCTGCCGCCCACGCAGGGCTGACAAGTCATAGCCGCGCTGGGCCGCTGCCTGTTGCGAGCGCCCATCCGGCGCCTTGCCCACGTGCCAGTCGCCGGTACCGGCGGAATCCACCTGCACCAACTGCTCCAGCCCCGCTTCGCGCAAGCGCTGGCGGAACACCGCCTCCGCGGTCGGCGAGCGGCAGATATTACCCATGCAAACAAACAGGACGCGCATCAGGCGCCCAGCAGGCGGCGCACCCGCTCCAGGTCTTCCGGCGTATCTACGCCTGCCGCCGGGGCTTCCAGGGCATCCGCCACATGAATGCGTACCCCGTGCCAGAGCGCACGCAGCTGCTCCAGGCACTCTGTGTCTTCCAGCCAGCACGGGCCCCAGGCGACGAAGTCGTGGAGGAAACCGGCACGGTAGGCATAGATGCCGATGTGGCGACGATAGGGCACGCCCGCAGGCAGCTCATCGCGATTCTTGGCAAAGGCATCGCGGGCCCAGGCCAGCGGCGCACGGCTGAAGGTCAGGGCCAGGCCAGTCTTGTCGCTGACCACCTTGACCACGTTCGGATTGAACAGCGCCTGCACGTCATCGATCGGCTCGGCCAGGGTGGCAATACCTGCCTGCGGATTGGCCGCCAGATTGGCTGCCACCTGATCGATGATGCTGGGCGGAACCAGCGGCTCGTCGCCTTGCACGTTGACTACGATGGCATCGCTGGCCAGGCCGAGCTGCGTCGCCACTTCGGCCAGGCGGTCAGTGCCGGAGTTGTGATCGACACGGGTCAGCAGCACCTCGGCACCAAACCCCTGGCAGGCTTCGAGGATGCGCACATCGTCGGTAGCCACTACCACGCGGGCAGCACTGCTTTTCTTCGCTTGCTCCCAGACGTGCTGAACCATGGGCTTGCCGGCAATGTCCTGCAGCGGTTTGCCGGGCAGGCGACTGGAGGCGAAGCGAGCCGGGATGACAACGGTGAAGGTGGCAGTCATTTACTTGTCCAGGCGCTCGTCGACGTTGAGGGTACGCGCCTCGCTTTCCAGCATCACAGGAATGCCGTCGCGGATCGGGTAGGCCAGGCCGGCACCTTTGCTGATCAACTCGGATTTATCTTCGCTGAGTTGCAGCGGGCCCTTGCAGACTGGGCAGGCCAGGATGTCGAGCAGTTTGGGATCCATGGGAATAGTCCTTGGAAAGAGTGAGAAACGGCAGAAAAATCAGGCCTGCTGAGCAACCAGGCGAGTCAGCTGCGCATCCAGCCAGGCGACGAAAGCCGGCGAAGGCGCCGCATCCACCGCCAGGTACCACCAGTTGTCGGCGGCAAAGGCTCGGCATTTCACCGCATCCTTCTCGGTCATCACCAGCGGCAACTCGGGGCTGAAATGCAGCAACTCGGCGCTGTAGCTGGCGTGGTCGGCGAACGGATGGGCGATTGGTTGCCAGTTTAGCGCCTCGAGGGTATTGAAGAAACGCTGCGGGTTGCCGATGCCGGCAACCGCATGCACCTGCTGGCCGGACGCG
Organism: Pseudomonas sp.; assembly: GCA_037994305.1. Taxonomy (GTDB): domain Bacteria; phylum Pseudomonadota; class Gammaproteobacteria; order Pseudomonadales; family Pseudomonadaceae; genus Aquipseudomonas. The sequence continues at coordinate 5,103 of JBBNAI010000499.1, forward strand.
AAGTGATCCAGTGGCAGGCGAGCGCCGCTGCGCAAGTTGACCAAGGCCGTGGGCTGCAGATGAAAGGCAAAACCTTCGGCGCTATCGGCCGCGGCGCCATTGAACAGCACGGCATCTACGTCGGCGAGACGCTCGACCGGCTCACGCAACGGCCCGGCCGGCAGACAACGGCGATTGCCCAGGCCACGAGCGGCATCGATCAATACCAGTTCGAGGTCGCGAGCCAGGCGGTAATGCTGCAGGCCGTCGTCACACAGGATCAGGTCCAGTGGCTCCTGCGCCAGCAGGGCCTCTACAGCGCGAGCGCGCTGCGGGTCGATTACCAACGGCACATCCGTGCGCTGCACGATCAGCAGCGGCTCATCACCGGCCTCGGCCGCCGCATGCTCGGCACGCACCCGCCAGGGCAGTTGCGGCGGCTGTGCGCCATAGCCACGACTGACCACGCCGACGCGCAGGCCGCGCGCCCGGCAATGTTCGATCAGCCAAAGAATCAGCGGGGTCTTGCCGGTACCACCGACGGTGATGTTGCCCACCACCAGGATCGGCACCGGCGCTCGGTAGATATCACCCTGCCCAGCGAGAAAGGCGCGACGCTTGCGCTGCACTACACACCGGTACAACCACTCCAGCGGGCGCAACAGCGCCAAGGCTGGATGGCCGCGATACCAGGCGTCGAGCAGGCGATCGGAGAGCGCCATCAGGGTTGCGCCGCTGCGGCCTCGACCGTGGTCATGCGCAGGTGGCTGAAGCCCAGCTTGCCAGCCGCATCCATCGCGGTGATCACCGACTGGTGGGTGGTCTTGGCATCTGCACTGATGGTCAGCGGCAAACTGTTATCGCCGCCCGACTCCTGCCCCAACGCGCCGACCAGGGTGGCCAGATCGCTCGTCGCCAGCACCTGACCATTGAGCGAGTACTGGCCGTCGGCGGCGATATTCAGCTCCAGGGTCTTCAGCTCGGTTTCCTGCGGCGGCGTACCGCTGACCGCCTCAGGCAGTTCGATTTTCAGCTGCGTCGGGCGACTGAACGTGGTGGTTACCACGAAGAACAGCAACAGCACGAAGATCACGTCGATCAGCGACGTCAGGTTGAGGAAGACCTCTTCCCGGGCGACACCACCGGCTCTGCGTCGGAACTTCACGCTTTGGCGTCCGCTGCAAAGTCCACCTCGCGGTCACCCTGTACCACCTCCACCAGCTTGATCGCTTCCTGCTCCATGGCCACGACCAGCTCGTCGACCCGACGCAGCAGATAACGGTGGAAGAACACCGCCGGGATTGCCACGATCAGGCCGGCTGCCGTGGTCACCAGTGCCTTGGCGATACCACCAGCCAGCACCGGCGCGTTGGCCATGCCATTGCCCATGAAGCCGCTGAAGATTTCGATCATGCCGAACACCGTGCCCAGCAGGCCCAGTAGCGGCGCCATGGCAGCAATGGTGCCGAGAGCATTGAGGTAGCGTTCCAGCTCGTGGATAACCCGGCTGGCCGCCTCTTCGATGCACTCTTTCATGATCTCGCGACCGTGCTTGGAGTTGGCCAGGCCGGCAGCCAGTACTTCACCCAACGGCGAGGACGCGCGCAGCTCCTTGAGCTTCTGGCTGTTGAGCTGTTTGTCCTTGATCATGCGCCAGACCTGACCCAGCAGGTGGGGCGGCGAAACCCGGCTGATGCGCAGCGTCCACAGGCGCTCGGCGACGATGCCGACTGCAGTGATGGAACACAAAATGATCGGCAGCATCATCCAGCCGCCAGCTTTGACCAGTTCCCACACGGTTGTGCATCCCCCTCGGAAAAGTGGCGCCACTCTAGCATAGGGTCGGCGCCCAGCAGACCACTCCGGTTCTCATTTTTCCCGCCAGAAGCGTGCTTGCTCACGCCAGCCGCGAGCCGCCTGCTGCGCCCCCAGACGGATCTGCAGCGCACCGCTGGTGACGCTGTCATAGACCCGGATCGAGCGCGCCGCATAGCGCTGCATCACCATCGGATGAGGGTGTCCGAACGGGTTGTTCTGCCCACGCGACAACAGCGCGGCGCGCGGCGCCACCGCATCGAGAAAAGTGGCCGAGGACGAACTGCGACTGCCGTGATGCGGGATCTGCAACCAGTCGGCACGCAGGTCATGCCCCGCCGCCAGCAAGCCTCGCTCGGCAGCCTGGTCGATATCGCCGGTCAGTAGCAGGCTCTCGCCAGCCGCCTCGACCTTGAGCACGCAGGACGAGGCGTTACCCTCCTCTGCCCCAGCCCAGCGCCAGGTGCTGAAACGCACGCCATCCCAGTTCCAGGTCACGCCATCGATGCAGGCCTGCGCGTGCAAGGCCGCTGGCAGCTCAGTCGCCTCGCCGCTGAGCACCTTCGTCAACGGCAGCCCACGCTGCACCGCCAGTGCCCCGCCGGCGTGGTCATTGTCGGCATGACTGAGCAGCAAGGTGTCCACCCGCTCGATACCGAGATAGCGCAGCGATGGCACTACCACTCGTTCGCCCAGGTCGAAATCGCCGTAGCGCGGCCCGCTGTCGTACAGCAGCACATGGCTGTGAGTACGCACCAGCACGGCCAGGCCCTGGCCGACATCCAGCTGCCATACCTCAGCCTGCCCGGCGGGCGGCAGCGCTGGCGGGGTAAACCACAGCGGTAACAGCAGGATCAGCCCCAAGGCGCGCAGCGCCACCCCAGCGGCCAGAAGCAGCAAGGCACAACCCAGCGTAACCAGCAGCCAGGCCCACCACGGCAGAGCCATCGGCAACCAGGCCGGAAGCAAGGTTGCCAACCAGCCCAATAGTTGGAACAACCATTCGAGCAGACCACCCGCCAGCCACAGAAGCCCTTCCCCCACTCCCGGCACCGGCAACAACGCCGTGCCCAGCAACGCCAGCGGCACTACGAGGAAACTCACCCAGGGCACCGCCAGCAGATTGGCCAACGGGCCGCTGGCACTGATCGGCAAACCGAGTGCGAGGAACAACGGCAGCAAACCAAGCGCCAGGGTCCACTGCGCGCGCCACCACACCAACCACCAGGGCCATGCGCCCAGCCGTCCGGCAAACACCAGGGCGAGCACCGCCACCGCACCGAAGGACAACCAGAATCCCGCCTGCAGCACCGCCAATGGCTCGACCAGCAATACCGCGACCCAGGCCAGCAGCAGCGGCTGCCAGACACCGAGATGACGAAAGCGCAGGCGCCAGAGCAACACCACGGCGATCATCACGCAGGCACGCCGCACCGGCACCTCGAACCCCGCCAGCAAGCCGTAGCCCAGCGCACCGGCAAAGGCCAGACCGCACGCCCAGGGCAGCCAGGGCAAGCGCCGTGGCCACAGCCCGAGCCGCGCCAGTCCGGCGACCAGCCCATACAACACGGCCGCCAGCAAGGCCACATGCTGGCCGGAGATCACCAATAGATGCACGGTGCCTGTGGCTTGCAGCACCCGCCAGTCCGCCACGCTCAGTCCCGAATCATCGCCCAGCACCAGCGCGGCCAGGCCACCCTGCCGGCCATGGGCGTCGACCGCCAGCAAGCGCTGGCGCAGCGCATCGCGCCAAGCGGACAAACCACCCGCCGGACTCAGCCGTTCGCCCTGCTTGACCGTACCGGTGGCGCCAATACGCTGCGCCAGCAACCAGGCCTCGTAATCGAAACCCTGCGGATTGACCAGCCCCTGTGGCCGCTTGAGCCGCACCGCCAGGCGCCAGCGCTCCCCGGCCTGCAACGGCGGGCCGTCATACCAGGCCAGGCGCAGCCGATCCGGCAAAGCCTGACGGCGCGCGACGGCCTGCTCCAACTGGAAGCGCACCACACCCTCGCGCTGTTCCGGCAGCCCGGCCACCCGCCCTTCCAGCCACAGCGTCTGGCCATCCAGCGCGTTCGGCAGACGATCGTCCAGCGCCCACTGCGCGGACGTTACTGCCCAGCAGCAACCGAACAGGAAAAATGCCAGGGGATAGCTGCGATAAGGCAGCAACATCAGACCCAGCGGCAGCGCGAGCAGCACCAGCCAGGTTGGCGGCAACGCCGGTAGAACAGACAGGCTGGCCAAACCGGCCGCCAGCGCCAACATCCCTGTACGCATGCCTTCTCCTGCAGTGGCGCTCATCCTGAGCAGCCATTCCAATACACCGCCCGCCGCTAGTCGCGTCAGACTATCCGTGCATAATAGCGGCGCTTTGGTCTGCCGAGAGCCTTCATGCCGCGCCACCTGTTCAAACGCTACATGCCCGACCCGGAGAGCATCCGAAGCAACAAGTCGCTGCGTTTTCTCGGCAAACTGCTGCACGACCCCAACCTCTGGCACCTCAATCGCCATTCGGTGGCCCGCGCCATGGCCATGGGGCTGTTCGCTGCGTTCGTCCCCCTGCCCATGCAGATGCTGATCGCCGCCGTGCTAGCGGTCAGCGTACGCGCCAACCTGCCGATTTCCGTGGGTCTGGTCTGGCTGACCAACCCGTTCACCATGCCACCGGTGTTCTACTGCACCTACAAGCTCGGCAGCTGGGTCATGCAGCTGCCGCCGATCGAACTGCCGGACGACCTCACCTGGGAGTGGATCAGCGGCGAGCTGGCGCTGGTATGGAAACCCTTCCTGCTCGGTTCGCTGATCGCAGGCGTCGCCGCCGGCGCCCTGGCCTACGGTGTGACCATGCTCTACTGGCGCTGGTGGGTTGCGCACAACTGGCGCAAACGCGCCGAGCGGCGCCGGCAGAACCCCGCCCAATAAAAAACGCCGCTCATGAGCGGCGTTTTCATTTCTGGCACAACCCTACGTGATCAGTCGTAGCGCAGCGCCTCGGCAGGCTGGGTACGCGAAGCGCGCCAGGCCGGGTACAGGGTGGCCAGGAAGCTCATCAGCAGCGCTGCTCCACAGATCAGCAATACATCCGGGACTTGCAGGTCGGATGGCAGGTTGCTGATGAAGTACACGTCCGAACTGAGGATGTGCGTGCCGCTGACCCGCTCCAGCCAGGCGACCCAGCCGCTGACATTGAGCGCCACGATCACGCCCATCACGCCGCCGGTCAAGGTGCCGATGCCGCCAATCACCGTGCCCTGGACCATGAAGGTGCACATGATCTGCCACGGCGTCGCCCCCAGGGTACGCAGGATGGCGATGTCCGAGCGCTTGTCGGCCACCACCATGATCAGCGTGGCGATGATGTTGAAAGCCGCCACCGCGATGATCAGCATCAGCAGCAGGCCGATCATGGTCTTCTCCATCTTCATCGCACTGAACAGGCTGCCTTGGGTGTGCGTCCAGTCGTTGGCTTTGTAGCTGGCGCCCAGGCTGGCGGCGATACGCGCCGAAACCTGCGGTGCCTGGTACAGGTCCTTGAGCGCAATGCGCACGCTCTGCACCTGATCCGGAGCGATGCGCAGGATGCTCGAGGCATCGGCGATGCTGATCAGCGCGAGGCTGCCATCCAGCTCCGCACCGACCTTGAACACACCGCTCACGGTCAGCCGGTGCATGCGCGGGGTGATGCCACCGGCAGCGCCACTGAGCTCGGGCACCACCAGGGTCAGCTTGTCGCCGACGTTGAGACGAAAGCGCCGCGCGGTGATTGCACCGATCACCACGCCAAACTCGCCTGGGCGCAGGTCTTCCAGGCGGCCCTGGACCATGTGCTCGCCGATGATCGAGACCTTTCGCTCCTGCTCGGGATCGATGCCGTTGATCTGGATCGGCTGCATGATGCCCTTGTAGGAAAACATGCCATCCAGCTCGGCAAACGGTGCCGCGCCCGTCACCTGGGGCTGCTTCATCGCCGCTGCCGCGACCGCCTGCCAGTCATCCAGCGACTTGCCGGCACTCAGGGTGGCGTGCGGCACCATGCCGAGGATGCGCGAGCTCATTTCCTTCTGGAAACCGTTCATCACCGAGAGCACCACGATCATGGCCAGCACGCCGAG
>JBBNAI010000500.1:0-1435 GCA_037994305.1 Pseudomonas sp.
GCGCCGGTGACCAGGGCGACCTGGCCGTGCAAAGGCCGCTCTGCTGGAGGGTTCAATTCATCACCTCGCCGTGGCTGACCGACAGCGCCTGGCCGGTAATCGGCGTGGCCAGCGGGCTGCCGAGAAACAGGAAGGTGCCGGCGAGGTCCGCCGGGGTAAGCAATTCGGGGACTGCCTGGGCGGAGAGGATCAGCGCCAGTTCGGCGGATTCGCTGCGGCCGTTGGCGGCGGCCATCACCTTGAGCGAGCGCATCGCCGCCTCGGTGCCGATCCAACCGGGGCATACGGCATTCACGCGAATCCGCCGCGCACCCAGCTCCCAGGCCAGCGAGCGGGTCAGGCCGATCACCGCGTGCTTGCTGGCGACGTAGGCAGAGAACCCGGGCACGCCTTTCAGGCCCCAGATCGACGCCTGGTTGATCACGCTGCTGCCGGCCTTGAGCTGGCCTTGCAGGGCACGGGTCAGGCGCAGCATCGAGGCCACGTTGTTATCCAGCAGCGCCTGCCAGTGGGCATCGGCCTCGGCGCCAGTCTCAGCCAGCGGCGTGGCGTACTCGACCCCGGCGTTGTTGATCAGCACGTCCAGCGGTCGCTCGCCGCGCTGGGCGACGAAGGCGGCGATGGCCGCGCTGTCGGCCAGGTCGACCACCGCGCTGTGGATCTCGCCCAGCGGGGCCAGTTCAGCCACCACCACGGCCAGCGCCTCGGCGTTGCGGTCGAGCAGTTCCAGGCTCGCACCCTGCTCGGCGAATGCCCGCGCCAGGCCTCGGCCGATGCCGCTGGCCGCGCCGGTGAGCAGTACGCGTTTGCCTCGATAATCGATCATCGCCTCATACCGCCGTCAGGAAGGACACGCCCACCGCGCCATAGAAGCCATCGGCACGCCGCTCGCCCGCGGGCGCCACTTCGCCGTAGTTGTCGTCGATCACCCGGCGCAAGCGGTGCTGGTGGAAGCTCTTGAACAGCAGGTGCATGGGCAGCACCTGGCCGTAGGTGTCGCCGTACAGCTCCGCATGCAGCTTGCGCAGGCGGTACCAGGGCGCCACCGGCTTCTCGTGGTGGGCGTTGTGGTAGGCGAAGTTGAGCAGCAGCAGGTCGAGCACCGGCCAGCGCACGGAGACCACGTTGCTGAAGGTGTTCATCTGCTCGTAGGTGCGGTCGCGCTGCTTGTCGTCGGGGATCTTGCCGCCGTCTTCGAGCACCGCGAAGGCGTCGTAGGTGTGCTGGTAGGCGTCGGTGAAGCGCAGCACGGTGAGCATGATCGACCAGGCAACGAAGTACAGCAGCGCGGCCTTGAGCGAAACCAGCGCGACCAGGGTGAAGAACACCCCGCGCACCAGCAGGGTGAGGGCGACCTTGCGCCGGTTAGCGCGGTGCTTGGGGTTGCTGGTGATGAACGGCAGGAGGATCACGTAGTAATGCATGATCAGCTCGA
>JBBNAI010000501.1:0-5083 GCA_037994305.1 Pseudomonas sp.
GGTCTGCGCCCAGATGCGGGTGAAGCGGCGCACCTCGCGGGTGACGATGGTCTGCAGGGCGATCAGGTTGGAGCGCAGTTCGGGACTCATAGCGCCACTCTCGCCAGGTTTTTTTCCACCAGGGACACGAACAGTTCCTCCAGGCGATTGCTCTTGTTACGCAGGCTCAGCACCTCGATGTTCTGCGCCGCAAGTTGGCGGAACAGCTCGGTGACGCCCAGGCTTTTCTCCACCTGCACTTCCAGGGTGTGGTGGTCGACCAGGCTCGCCGGGTAGCCGACCAGTTGTGGCGGCACCAGCTGCGAGTCCTTGAGGTCGAGCAGGAAGGTCTCCACGTGCAGGGTCTTGAGCAGCGCCTTCATGCTGGTGTTCTCGACGATCTGACCGTGGTCGATGATGCCGATGTGGCGGCAGAGCTGTTCGGCCTCTTCCAGGTAGTGGGTGGTGAGGATGATGGTGATGCCTTTCTGGTTGAGCTCGGTGAGGAAGCCCCACATCGAGCGGCGCAGTTCGATGTCCACCCCGGCGGTGGGCTCGTCGAGGATCAGCAAGCGCGGCTCGTGGACCAGCGCGCGAGCGATCATCAGACGGCGCTTCATGCCACCGGAAAGCATGCGCGCGGGCACGTCGTGCTTGTCCCACAGGCCAAGCTGGTTGAGGTACTGCTCGGCACGCGCCTTGGCCACTTTCGCCGGGATGCCGTAGTAGCCCGCCTGGGTCACGACGATGTCGAAAACCTTCTCGAACTGGCTGAAGTTGAACTCCTGCGGCACCACGCCAAGGCAGCGCTTGAGCGCGCTGGGGCTCTGGTCCAGGTCATTGCCGAACACATTGACCGTACCGCTGGTTTTGTTCACCAGGGTCGAGAGGATGCCGATGGTGGTGGATTTGCCGGCACCGTTGGGGCCCAGCAGGGCGAAGAAATCGCCTTCGGCCACATCCAGATCGATGCCCTTGAGGGCCTGGAAACCGTTGCCGTAGGTCTTGCTCAATTGACGAATGGACAGAGCGCTACTCATGAAAATACACACGCCTTGAAATGAAGGGAGGTTAGATACGACGCGGCGGTCCCGAATGCAACCATCTGCTCAGGTTAGCGGAGTCATCACCGCACACTGGTATGCCGGACGCTGCTGCAAACGCGCATACCACGCCGCCAGGTGAGGCAACTCGGGGCGAGCGATGGGCATCTCGAACCAGGCATAGGCAAAGCAGCCAAGCGGAATGTCGCCCATGCCGAAGGCTTCGCCGGACAACCAGGGTTGCAAGGCCAGCGCCCGGTCGGCCATGCCCAGCAGTTCGCCACAGCGCTGCCGGGCCACCTCGATGGCAGCCAGGTCGCGCTGCTCCGGCGGTGTGCGCAGGGTGCCCCAGAACAGCTCGCGGAACACCGGGGCCAAGGTGGTGCTGGTCCAGTCCATCCATTTATCAGCCGCCGCGCGCACCGCCACATCCTCGGCATACAGGCTGCCGTGGGCGTACTTGGCCGCCAGGTAGCGAACAATGGCGTTGGATTCCCAGAGCAGCACGCCCTCGTCATCGATCACCGGCACCAGGCCGTTGGGATTCATCGCCCGGTAGGCCGGCTCGTTGACCAGGCCGAACGCACCACCGGCGTCGATCGCCTGATAGGCCACGCCGGCCTCCTCGGCGCACCAGAGCACCTTACGCACGTTGGTGGAGTTCTTGCGCCCCCAGATCTTCAGCATCTGCCCCTCGCGTATTCGTCTGTCATACATCGCACAGCCTGCACCCTAGCACGCAGTTCTATTGGGAAAAGCTACGAATATCGATGGTCGTTATCGATGAAATAGATAACAACTGCATACCCGGCTCTGCAGCCACAACGGCAGTGTGCGATGCCCACTGTGCAGCCACGGGCCAGTGCCCCGAGCGCTTTAACACGAACTCCCCCAGCCAGCGATGGTCACTAGCAACGTGACCGCCGTTTGCGCTCCCGCCTGGCCGGTCACATCGCTCGCCCCTGCCCCAGTATGCAGGGCGACCAAGCTCGTGACGGCGCTCACTGCCTCGTCATCATGGAGGATTCTGCATGTTCGCTGCCTGGTTACTGGTACTCATCGCGGGTGTGGCCTATCTGGCCCACCGCCGCACCGCCCCTGCTCCCCTGCTCGGCGTGGTCGCCGCTTTCCTGATCGCCATGAGTCTGTTCAGCCATAGCCCTGGCTGGTTGCTGGTCGTGCTCTGGCTGGTGTGGGCGGGCGTGGCGCTGCCATTGGCGCTTCCCGAGTTGCGCCGCAAAGTGTTCAGCGGGCCGTTGTTCGGCTGGTTCCAGCGGGTGCTGCCGCCGATGTCGGAAACCGAACGCGACGCCATCGAAGCCGGCACGGTGTGGTGGGATGGCGAGCTGTTCAGTGGTCGCCCGGACTGGAGCCAGTTGCTCGGTTACCCGGCCGCCACCCTTAATGAAGAAGAACAGGCGTTCATCGATGGCCCGGTCGAAGACCTCTGCGCCATGGTCAGCGACTGGGACATCGGCCAGCGCATGGACCTGCCGGAAAAGGCCTGGGAGCACATCAAGCAGCACGGTTTCTTCGCCCTGATCATTCCCAAGCAGTACGGCGGCAAGGGTTTCTCCGCCTATGCCCACTCGCAGGTGGCGATGAAACTGGCGACCCGTAGCGGAGACCTGGCCTCCACCGTGATGGTGCCCAACTCTCTCGGCCCAGCCGAACTGTTACTGCACTACGGCACCGAGGACCAGCGCAACCACTACCTGCCACGCCTGGCCCGTGGCGATGACATTCCCTGCTTCGCCCTCACCGGCCCGTTGGCCGGCTCCGACGCCGGCGCCATGCCGGATGTTGGGATCATCTGCAAAGGCCAGTGGCAAGGCGAGGAAGTCATCGGCCTGCGCCTGACCTGGGAGAAGCGCTACATCACCCTCGGCCCGGTCGCCACCCTGCTCGGCCTGGCGTTCAAGGCCCATGATCCGGAGCACCTGCTCGGCGAGGAAGAAGACCTCGGCATCAGCCTGGCGCTGATCCCTACCGATACTCCTGGCGTGGAGATCGGCCGCCGCCACCTGCCGCTCGGTGCCGCATTCATGAACGGGCCGAATTCCGGCAAGGATGTATTCGTACCGCTGGACTACCTGATCGGCGGCCCGGAATACCTCGGCAAGGGCTGGATGATGCTGATGAACTGCCTGTCGGTCGGCCGTTCCATCTCGCTGCCTGCGGTGGGCACCGGCGCCGCCAAGTTCACCAGCCTGGTCAGCGGCCAATACAGCCGGGTACGCGAGCAGTTCAATGTGCCGCTGGCCGCCTTCGAGGGTATCCAGGAGGCCCTGGCGCAGATCGGCGGCAATGCCTGGCTGATGGACAGCGCGCGCATGCTCACCGCCAGCGCGGTGGACCTTGGCGAGAAGCCCTCGGTGCTTTCGGCCGTGCTCAAGTACCACCTCACCGAACGCGGGCGCAGCTGCATTGCCCACGCCATGGATATCCACGGCGGCAAGGGCATCATCATGGGCCCGAACAATTACCTGGGCCGCTCCTGGCAGGCCGCGCCGATCTTCATCACCGTGGAAGGTGCCAACATCCTGTCGCGCAACCTGATGATCTTTGGCCAGGGCGCCATCCGCTGCCATCCCTATGTCCTCAAGGAAATGGCCCTGGCCGGACGCGACGACCACGAACAGGCGCTGCGCGAATTCGACCAACTGCTGCTGCAACACATCGGCTTCGCCGTCGGCAATGCCGCCAGCAGCCTGGTGCTGGGCCTGAGCCTGGGGCGCTTCGGTGATGTGCCGGGGGATAACCTCAGTCGCCCGTATTTCCGCGCACTCAATCGCCTGGCCGCCGCCTTCGCCCTGCTGGCCGACAGCAGCATGATGCTACTCGGCGGCGAACTGAAACGCCGCGAACGCCTGTCCGCGCGGCTCGGCGACGTACTCAGCCATCTTTATCTGGCTTCAGCCGCACTCAAGCGCTACCACGACCAGGGCTGCCCAGCCGATCAGCAGATCCTCCTGCGCTGGGCTATGGAAGACAGCCTGCGTCATGCCGAGGATGCGCTGGAGGCCCTGCTGGTCAACTTCCCCAGTCGCGCCTTTGCCTGCCTGCTGCGCGTGCTGGTGTTCCCGCTTGGCCGTCGCCACCGTGGCCCGGGCGATGAACTGGACGCCCAGATTGCCGCCCTGCTCAGCCGCTCCAGCGGTGACCCGGGCCTGGAATCCGTACTGGTCGGCTGCTACCGCCCACGTGGCGACCAGGACCCTGTCGGCGCCTTGCAATATGCCGTGGAACAACTGGATGCCGTGCAACCGCTGCACAAGAAGCTGCGCCAGGCCGCGCACGAAGGCACGTTGCAGCCGAATGCCGGGGAAAGCCTCATCGATGCCGCCGAGCGCAACGCCCTGCTCGACGCCAATGACGCCAGCGCCCTGCGCCAGGCCGAAGCCGCGCGCCGCCGGGTCATTGATGTCGATGACTTCAGCAAGGAGGAGCTCAAGCTCAGCCGCGGCAAGGTCCGCTGAGCCAGCGGACAGGACAGCGAGCGCGCGCAGCCCTATAATCGCGCGCTCGTTTTTGCCTTCAGGATCCCCGCCATGGCCAACGCCTATCTCGACCATCACCTCGCCCTGCTCACCCACCTGCGCGGCATCCTGATGGCCCTCGGCGAAGCCGAACAGGTTGCCGACGACACCCACGCCCTGTTCCTGGAGCGTTACGACGAGCTGCTCGGCGACCTCCCCGGCGACCCCGAAGGCAGCCAGTACCTGGGCCAGGACCTGATCAGCCAGGTCTTCCACCGCTACCCGCAAATCGCCCACCTGGTGCCGCGCGACCTGCTGTGGTTCTTCGGCGGCGATTGCCTGCACTTCATGCCCGACGAAGAAATCGCTCTGTACCAGCGCCTCGAAGAGCGCCGCTTCGAAGCCGAAGAGAACGACGAGCCCTTCGACTGGAACCAGGAGAAGCAGTTGCTGGCCCTGCCCCAGGACAGCGCCAAGCACTGAATCCCCCAAAAGAAAAAAGGCCCGCACGGCATGACCAGCGGGCCTTTTTTCATGGCGCTAAATTGCGCGCAAACAAAAACGCCGCTCATTGAGCGGCGT
>JBBNAI010000502.1:0-5749 GCA_037994305.1 Pseudomonas sp.
TCGCTGAACAGCTCGGCCATTTCCGCCGGCGACTTCAGGTACTGCTGGTCGGAATAGCTGCGCAGGCGGCGCGGGTCGTCCAGGGCACGGCCTTCGCCGATGCACACGCGGGTTTCGTGGGCCTCGAAGTCGCCCTGCTTGAGGAAGCGCACATCGTTGGTCGCCACCAGCGGTGCGCCACAGCGCTCGGCCAGGGCCACGGCGGCGTGCACGTGCTCCTCGTCGTTGACCCGATTGCAGCGGTGCAGCTCGAGGTAGAAGCGCTCGGGGAACACGGCCTGCCACTCGGCCAGCAGCCTATCGGCGCGGCCAGGCTCGCCGCCGAGCAGGGCCAGGCCGATCTCGCCGTCCTTGGCGCCGGACAGGGCAATCAGCCCCTCGGCCGCCTCTTTCACCCAGTCACGCTGGATGATCACCATGTCGTTGCTTTGCCCTTCGCTCCAGCCGCGCGAGACCAGCTCGGTGAGGTTGCGATAGCCCTTGGCGTTCATCGCCAGCAGGGTCATCCGGCTCAGCGGGCCATCTTCGTCGGCGCTGGCCAGCCAGATGTCGGCGCCGCAGATCGGTTTGATCCCGCCGCCCTGTGCCGCCTTGTAGAACTTCACCAGCGAGCACATGTTGCTCATGTCGGTGACCGCCACCGCCGGCATTCCCGCCCCCGTCGCGGCTTTGACCAGGGGTTTGACCCGGACCAGTCCGTCGACCAGGGAAAACTCGGTGTGCAGGCGCAGATGGACGAAGGTAGCGGTCATGACAATCCCGTACAGAACACGAAAACGATAAGGCCCGGATTGTACCGGGCCTCGACTTAAACAACAGCTTGCGAACGAGCCGCGTGGCGCTTACTCGACCCCGTCCAGCACATTGCGCACCGGCGCGAAAGAGCGCCGATGGATCGGCGTGGCACCCAGGCGCTTGAGCGCTTCCAGGTGCACTGGCGTGGGATAGCCCTTGTGACCACCGATACCGTAACCGGGGTAGAGGCGCTCCATTTCCTGCATCTCGCGATCGCGACTGACCTTGGCCAGGATCGAAGCGGCGGCAATTGCCGGCACCTGGCTGTCACCCTTGACCACCGGCGCACTGGGCACCGCCAATTTGGGGCAGCGGTTGCCGTCGATCAGCGCCAGCTTGGGCGTGACGCTGAGCCCCTCCACCGCGCGCTGCATGGCCAGCATGGTGGCATGCAGGATGTTCAGGCGATCGATCTCTTCCACGTCCGCGCGGGCAATGCACCAGGCCAGGGCCCTCTCGCGAATCTCGTCGAACAGTTTCTCGCGGCGCGCTTCGGTGAGTTTCTTCGAGTCGTTGAGGCCGAGAATCGGTCGGGCCGGGTCAAGGATTACCGCCGCCGTCACCACCGGACCGCACAGCGGGCCGCGACCCACCTCATCGACGCCGGCGACCAGCTCTTCGACCAGGCTGAAATCCAGGCCCATCTGCATCAGCTACGCTCCGCCAGGGCCAGCACCGCTTCGGCGGCCTGGGTCGAGGCATCGTGGCGCAGCGCGCGATGAATCACGTCGAAGCCCTCGGTCTGTACCGCACCATCATCCAGCAATGGCGCCAGGCTCTGCGCCAGGGCATCCGGGGTGGCCGCGTCCTGGATCAGCTCCGGCACCAACAAACGCTCGGCCAACAGATTGGGCAGGGAAATGTAGGCGCTGGTCACCAAGCGCCGAAGAATGCGATAGGTCAGCGGAGCCACCTTGTACGCCACCACCATCGGACGCTTGTACAGCAGCGCTTCGAGGGTCGCCGTACCCGAGGCGATCAGCACCGCATCGCAGGCCGCCAGGGCTTCATGGGAGCGTCCATCGAGCAGCTGCAACGACAGATCACGGTTACCGAGCATTTCTTCCAGCTGCGTGCGGCGCTCACGACTGGCGCATGGCAGAACGAAACGCACGCCTGGGCGCATGGTGCGCAAGCGCTCGGCGGCATCGAGGAACAATGCCCCCAGGCGTGCCACCTCACCACCCCGGCTACCGGGCAACAGTGCGATCACCGGAGCATCGCCCTCCAGCCCCAGCGCATCGCGCGCCGCCTGGCGATCCGCCTGCAGTGGAATGGTATTGGCCAGTGGATGACCGACGAAGCGCACCGGCACCTGGTGCTCGTCGTAGAAGCGCGCCTCGAAGGGAAACAGGGTCAGCATCAGGTCGCAGGCTTCACGGATCTTCAACACGCGCTTCTGCCGCCAGGCCCAGACCGACGGGCTGACGTAGTGCACGGTCTTGATCCCGGCCTGACGCAGCTTGAGCTCGAGGGTCAAGTTGAAGTCCGGAGCATCGATACCGATGAACACGTCCGGCTTCTCGGCAATCAGCGTACGGATCAGGCGCTTACGTCGCGACAGCAGCTCAGGCAAGCGGCCGAGCACCTCGACCAGGCCCATCACCGACAGGCGCTCCATGGGGAAATAGGACACCAGGCCTTCGGCTTCCATGCGCGGCCCGCCAATGCCGATGAATTCGACCTGCGGGTGCTGGAGTTTGAGTGCCTGCATCAGGCCGGAGCCGAGGATGTCGCCGGAAGCCTCACCGGCCACCAGCGCGATACGCAATGGGCGCGACATGGTTTAGCGGGTAATGCCGCGGGTCGATGCCTGGATCGAGTCGCGGAATACCGCCACTTCCGGGAACTGTGCGGCGGATTCGGCCAGCTCGGCCAATGCCTGCTCGACAGTCAGCCCCTGGCGATAAACCACCTTGTAGGCACGGCGCAGGGCCTGAATCGCCTCAGCGCTGAAGCCACGACGGCGCATGCCTTCGAAGTTCATGCTGCGCGCCTCGGCTGGGTTGCCGAACACGGTGACATAGGCCGGAACGTCCTTGCCAATCGCCGTGCCCATGCCGGAGAAGCTGTGGGCGCCGATACGGCAGAACTGGTGAACCAGGGTGAAGCCGGAGAGGATCGCCCAGTCGTCCATGTGCACGTGGCCGGCCAACGCGGTGTTGTTGACCAGGATGCAGTTGTTGCCGATCACGCTGTCGTGACCGACATGTACGTAGGCCATCAGCAGGTTGTGATCACCGATGGTGGTTTCTGCACGGTCTTGAATGGTGCCACGGTGAATGGTCACGCCTTCGCGGATCACGTTGTGATCGCCAATCACCAGGCGGGTAGCCTCGCCCTTGTACTTCAGGTCCGGGGTGTCTTCGCCAATCGAGGAAAACTGGAAGATGTGGTTGTGCTTACCGATACGGGTAGGCCCCTTGAGCACGACATGCGGCCCAACCACGGTACCCTCGCCGATTTCCACATCCGCTCCGATGATCGACCAAGGGCCGACCTGAACGTTATCCGCCAGCTTGGCCGACGGATCGATGATGGCGCGAGGGTCAATCAAACTCATAGTTTGCGTTCCGCACAGATAATTTCTGCCGAGCAGACTTCCTTGCCATCGACGGTGGCCTTGCACTCGAACTTCCAGATGCTGCGTTTGGTACTGAGGAAGCGCGCTTCAAGGATCAACTGATCGCCCGGCATGACTGGCTGACGGAAGCGCAGCTTGTCCGAGCCGACGAAGTAGTAAAGGGTGCCATCGGATGGCTTCAGATCCATCATCTTGAAACCAAGGATGCCAGCAGCCTGAGCCATTGCTTCGATGATTAGCACGCCCGGCATGATCGGATGATCAGGGAAATGACCATTGAAGAACGGCTCGTTAATGCTGACATTCTTGTAGGCGCGAATGCTCTTGCCTTCGATATCCAGCTCGGCAACGCGATCCACCAAGAGGAAAGGGTAGCGGTGCGGCAGATATTCGCGAATTTCGTTGATGTCCATCATTTGCAGAAAGCCTGTTCAATAAATAGGGGCGCGTGCCAGGTGCGGATCAGGCATCTGATGAGGCGTCGGGGCCCGGGGTCACGGCAGCCAGGCGTTTTTCCACGTCGCGCAGGCGACGAGCCATTTCGTCCAACTGGCGAATCCGCGCGGCACTTTTCTTCCAGTCGCCTGCAGTCTGCATGGCGGTGCCGGAAGAATAGGCACCTGGCTCGGTAATCGAGCGGGTGACCATGGTCATGCCAGTGACGAACACGTTGTCGCACACCTCGATGTGCCCAACCATGCCCACGCCACCGGCGATCATGCAGTTCTTGCCGATCTTGGTACTGCCGGAAATCCCGGCGCAGCCGGCCATGGCCGTGTTATCGCCGATCTGCACGTTGTGCGCGATCATGATCTGGTTATCCAGCTTCACGCCGTTACCGATCAGGGTATCGGCCAGTGCACCGCGATCAATGGTGGTATTGGCTCCGACTTCGACGTCGTCACCCAGCTGTACACCGCCGATCTGCGCGATTTTCTGCCAGACACCCTTCTCGTTGGCGAAGCCGAAACCCTCACCACCAAGTACCGCACCGGACTGGATGACTACACGTTTGCCGATAATCACGTCGTGATACAGCGTCACCCGCGGCGCCAGCCAGCCACCTTCACCGACCACGCTGCGCGCACCGATCACACAGTGCGCACCAACGGTCACGCCGGCGGCGATCTGCGCGCCACTTTCGATCACCGCATAAGCACCGATGCTAGCGCTCGGGTCGACCACGGCATCGGCGGCAACCACCGCTGTCGGGTGTACACCCGTCGCGGCAACCGGTTTGCGATCGAACAGATGGGAAAGTTCGGCGTAAGCCAGATACGGATTGGCAACTACCAGCGCGTCGCCGGAATAGCCTTCGGCATCGGCGGCAGTCAGCAACAAGACACCCGCACGCGTCTCGGCGAGAAACTTGCGGTATTGCGCATTAGCTAGAAAGCTCAGCTGATCGGGACCGGCGTCCTGCAAGGTCGCCAGACCGCTGATCTGTTTGTCTGCGGCGCCACGCAAGGTGGCGCCAAGACGCTCGGCCAGCTGGCCAAGGGTGAACACTGCTGCACTCATGATCAGCGCAGCGAGTTCATACGCTCGATGACTTGGCGGGTAATGTCGTACTGAGGTTTGACATCGACTACCGCACCGCGCTCAAGCACCAGGTCAAAGTTGCCTTTGCTGATGACTTCTTCAACAGCCTTGTCCAGCTTCGGCTTGAGCTGCTTGAGCATGTCGCGGTCGGAAACCGCCTTGGCTTCGTTCAGTTCCTTGGACTGGAACTGGAAATCACGGGCTTTTTGCTTGAATTCAAGCTCCAGACGCTCGCGCTCGGCTTGCTGCAGCTTGTCGCCACCCTTGACCAGACGGTCCTGAATGCCTTTCGCGCCGCTTTCCAGCTGCTTCAGCTTGTTCAGCTGCGGGCCGAACTTCTTCTCGGCATCCACCGCGTATTTCTTAGCGGCGTCGGACTCCAGCAGGGCCATTTGGTAATTCATGACCGCGATCTTCATTTCGGCAAAAGCCGGGGTCGCTACCAGGGCAGCAGCCAGCAGAATCAGTTGAGTCAACTTACGCACGGTGAAACTCCTGCAACAAATACTGTTGTCATTTATCAAGCAATTAGAACGTCTGGCCCAGCGAGAACTGGAATATCTGCGGATCGGAATCTTCCGGTTTCTTCACCGGCGCTGCCAAGCTGAAGCTCAACGGACCCAGCGCAGTAACCCAGGTCACACCGAGACCCACGGCGCTGGCCAGTTCGCTGGCATCGATATTGCCGCAACTGGAGGTATTCATGAACTGCGTAGTAGCCGTCTTGGTCGGGCAATCGGTCAGGAACACACTACCCACGTCCCAGAACAGCACGGTACGCAGCGAACGCTGATCCTTGATGAATGGCAGCGGGAACAGGTACTCGAC
>JBBNAI010000503.1:0-6750 GCA_037994305.1 Pseudomonas sp.
GGTCAAGGGCCTTGTCGTCGCAGGTTGTGTTGGCGCCAAAAGCGTCTGCGGTAACCTCGGTGGTGGCGTAATTGAAAGTGACGCTTTTGCTGGCCGCTATGAGTGCCTGCTCGGGGAACTTGATGCCTTTGACTTCCATCTTGTTGGCTGCCGAACTGCAGCCTTGGTAGCCGGTTCTGCGTGCGTCCGCGCCAATGATTTCAAGGGCAACTCTGCCGTTTTCCTGCACCCTGGCAACGGCGGTGTTGGTGCGGTCGGATGCTGTGGTATTGGTGAATAGCTGTAGAACACCCAGAATAAGTAAGGTGCTGATAACAAGTGCCACCATCAGCTCGACCAGAGACAGGCCTTGTTGGTATTTCATAGGTCGACCCTCAGACTGAAGGATGATGGAGTGCTGCCAGTCCCCAGGTTTTGGCCGCTGTCGTCCCATGAAATCTCGATGGTGTATTGGTTGAGATTCGCGCGTGCAATCTGGGCATTTGCTCCAGGAATGCTATCGGTCAGGGACTTTCTCCAGTCATGTATATCTTGCTGGGCCTGGTTGCTGGCGTCACAGCCACTGGTTTTGCAGTTTGGGTTGCTGGATGCGGATGCCCCTTTGGTCAGTACATAAGCATCGGTAGTAGTGGCCTGGGTGTAGTTCGCGCGCATGCGTTCGACAATGTCGTAGGTCAGCAGGCTGGCCTGGCTGCGCAGGTAGGCGCCTTGACTCGACTGCAGGCTGGTCATCATCAGTGTGGCCATACTCAGCAGGCCGACAGCAAGAATGATCAATGCCACAAGAACCTCAACCAGGGTGAAGCCTCTACTTTTGTTCGGAATATTCATGAGCAAGCACTTCCACTACAGGCCTGGCCAATGGCATTAACTTTGATGACGCGTTGCGAGGCGGCGCCGCGATCATCACTCACGGTGATTGTGGCTGCAGCTGTGGTGCCATTGCCCTGATACACCACTTCCTGGATTGATGCCGTCACGCTGACTCCTGTTTTGGCTGATGGGACTACCCGGAGCAATGTGCTGCCGCGCATGATCAGCACCCCTTGTGCCCAGTTTGTGCTGTTGTCGCAGGCAGTCAGCGCGGTGTTGGCTGCGCATACCTTGATGGCAGCGCGAAGGGTGACTGCTTCGCTACGAGCTATCTGCAGGGCACCCAATAGGCTGTTGGATGCGCTGCTAAGGCTGTTGTCTTTCACCATGTTGGTAAAGCTTGGGGCTGCCATGGTGGCCACAATCGCGAGAATGGCGAGGACAACCATCAATTCGATCAGGGAGAAACCTCTATGGTCGTGCATGCTCTGTTCCTTGGTAGTGGCTATGGGAATCTAACTCAAGGAGGTGGGGATAGATGGTTGCGGTAGACGGGCGAGCTAATGAGGGGGACGAGTTGCTGATTTCAGCGGCAGCTGGTGCCTTGGTCATCAGGTTCTTGAGAGCGGATGCGTCCTGATAGGCTGATCACCACCTGATGGAGGGCCTTGCCTGTGCGGCATAACGTGAACGTGCCGTTCAGCGCCTGGGTTGTGCCGTTGCGCTCATAGATAAGGTGGGGGCGCTTGCGGAAATTGAGCCATTTCCATGAGTGGCTGTCGTCCAGTGTGGCTTGTCGGAGCAGGGGCTCATCTTTATCCCTGATGCCGTCGCCATTGCGATCTATGAAGACCAGTAGCGAGCCACTCCAGATATCTGATGGGCTGCATTGCGTCGTGCCGGCGCAGACAGTGACGGTTTCCTTGCTCAGGACTGCAGTGTTGCGGGCGTAGTGCAACACGCCAAGCAATATGTTGGTTTGCTGGGCCTTCTGATTGTTTAGTAGCAATGCGCTAAATGATGGGGTTGCAATGCTAGCCAGAGAGCTAACAAGGAGTAGGCATATCATTAACTCGGGCAGTGTATGGCCGTGATTTTTTTGCATGCTTTGGGCGTCCTTGCGGTAACGGGTACCCTCCACTTCCTGTGAACGGTCTCGCCAGCGTAGACAAGGATTTTGCTCTTACTTGCTTCGGCTTCGCGGCGGACTCTATGGCGTTTGTGTTTTATCGATTCCTTCTAATTTTTGATATTTGTGTGGCCGCAAGAGGTTGATATGTTGGGGCGGGAAGTGGTAGTGGGAGGTGGCGTCATTGGCTTGTTGAGTGCGCTATTTTTGGCGCAGCAGGGGCGGCAAGTGACGTTGCTTGATCGGCAACATGCAGGGCAAGAGGCTTCTTGGGCGGGTGGTGGGATTGTTTCACCGCTGTACCCTTGGCGTTATGCGCGAGCTGTTAGTGCATTGGCGTATTGGTCGCAGAGTTTCTATCCGCAGTTGGCTGAGCAGTTATTGGGCGCTGGAGGGGTAGACCCTCAGGTGTATGTAACGGGCTTGTATTGGCTGGACTTGGAGGACGAGCCAAGCGCGATAGCTTGGGCTCAGGACGAAAGTCGGAGGCTGAGCAAGGTTGCTATGACGGGGGTCTATGAGGCATTGCCAATGCTTGGGGCCGGCTTCAGTAGTGCCATCCACATGCCGGACGTCGCCAACGTCCGTAACCCTCGCCTGATGAAAGCGCTGCGAGCGGCCTTGCAGGCCATGCCCAATGTGCAACTGCATGAGCAATGTGAGGTGAAGGGCTTCATTCAGCAGGATGGACGTGTCTGTGGTGTGATGGCCTCGGCTGGTGAGATTCGCGCCGAGCGGGTGGTGCTTGCTGCTGGCGCCTGGAGTGGTGAGTTGCTGGCGAGCCTTGGTCTGCATCTTCCGGTCGAGCCGGTGAAGGGGCAGATGATCCTCTACAAGTGCGCCGAAGATTTTTTGCCGAGTATGGTGTTGGCCAGGGGGCGCTATGCCATTCCGCGCAAGGATGGGCACATCCTGATTGGCAGTACCCTGGAGCATGCTGGATTCGACAAGACTCCAACCGAGGTGGCGCTAGCAAGTCTGATGGCTTCTGCCGTCGAGCTGTTGCCCGCTTTGGCGGAGGCGGAAGTTGTCGGGCATTGGGCGGGATTGCGCCCTGGTTCGCCTGAAGGTATTCCCTTTATCGGCGAGGTCCCGGGTTATCCGGGGCTGTGGCTCAATTGCGGGCATTACCGCAATGGCCTGGTGCTGGCGCCAGCGTCCTGCCGGTTGCTGGCGGACCTGATGCTCGGGCGCGAGCCGATTGTCGATCCCGCACCCTATGCGCCTGCTGGCCGACTTGGCTAATACGTCAGTCGATGCCCAGTTTCTTCAGGCGATAGCGCATCGAGCGGAAGGTCAGGCCCAGGCGCTGGGCTGCAGCAGTGCGGTTCCAGCGGGTTTCCTCGAGTGCCTGCATGATCAGCTTGCGCTCGATGTCTTCCAGGTAGTCTTCCAGGTTGTCGATCTGTGCCAGCGAGGCTTCGCCGCCTTCGCTGCTGGTGCTGGTTTCGGCCAGGCGCAGGTCGCTGGCCTTGATCTGCTCGCCTTCGCACAGGGTGTAGGCGCGTTCGAGCATGTTCTCCAGTTCGCGCACGTTGCCGGGGAAGCGGTAGCTCTTGAGCTTGTCCATGGCCTCATCGGCCAGGCGGGTCAGGGGCAGGCCGGTGCCTTCGCAGAGGCGGTGCAGCATGGTGTCGGCCAGTAGCGGGATGTCCTCGCGGCGCTCGCGTAGCGGTGGCACGCGCAGTTCGATGACGTTGAGGCGGTAGAACAGATCCTGGCGGAAGCGGCCGGCGGAGACTTCGGCGGCGAGGTCCTTGTGGGTGGCACAGAGGATGCGTACGTCGACCACCACTTCCTGCTGGCCCCCAACGGCGCGCACGGCTTTTTCCTGGATGGCGCGCAGCAGTTTGACCTGCATGCTCAGCGGCAGGTCGGCGACTTCGTCGAGGAACAGGGTGCCGCCATTGGCGGCCTGGAACAGCCCCTGTTTGTCTTCGATGGCGCCGGTGAAGCTGCCTTTCTTGTGGCCGAAGAATTCGCTTTCCATCAGTTCTGACGGAATGGCGCCGCAGTTGACCGGCACGAACGGGCGTTCGGCGCGTGGCCCCTGTTCGTGGATCAGGCGGGCGACCAGTTCCTTGCCGCTGCCCGACTCGCCGCTGATGTAGACCGGTGCCTGGCTGCGGGCGAGCTTGAGGATCTGGCCGCGCAGGGTACGCATCGGCGGCGACTCGCCCAGCAGGCGAGTATCAACCGGAGCCTCTTCGTCGCTGGCGTTGCGCAGGCGCAGGGCGGTGGCAACCAGCTCGCGCAGGCGGCCGAGGTCGACCGGCTTGGTCAGGAAATCGAAGGCGCCGGCCTTGAGTGCATTGATTGCGGTGTCCAGGCTGCCGTAGGCAGTGATCATCGCCACCGGCACCTGTGGATGGCGCTGCTGAATATGCTGCACGATCTCCAGGCCCGTACCGTCAGGCAGGCGCATGTCGGTCAGGCACAGGTCGAACGGCTCGCGCGCCAGCCACTCGCGGGCTTCCTTGACGTTGCGCGCGCTGCGCGTGTCGAGCTTCATCCTGCCCAGGGTGATTTCCAGGAGTTCGCGGATGTCGGGCTCGTCGTCGACGATCAGGGCTCTTTGCCGGGTGCTCATGGTCAGCTCAGCTTGCGTGGATGGGCGAAGGTGATGCGGAAGCAGCTGCCGCCACCCTCGCGGGGTTTGTAGTCGAGGCGTGCCTGGTTGCTTTCGCACAGTTCGCGGGAAATATACAGGCCCAGCCCCGTGCCTTTGTTGTCGGTGGTATAGAACGGCTCGAAGATGTGCTGCACCTGTTCTTCCGGTACGCCGGGGCCGTCATCGAGAACTTCGAGTACCGGCAGATCGCTTTCGGCGTCGCGAAACAGCTTCAGCCAGACCTGGCCCAGCTGATGCTTCTGTGCACTGTAGCGCAGGCCGTTCTGCACCAGGTTGGTCAATACCTGGGTCAGTTGATGCGGGTCCATGCGGGTCTGCAGGCTGCCGCCGGTGGTTTCCAGGTGCAGGGTCTGGTCGAGGGTCGCCAGGGCGTTGCGGAACTCGCTGGCAAAACGGTGCAGCCAGTATTTCAGGTCGAGCAACTGGGGCTCGGCCTGGCGCCGGCGCGAGAGCTGCAGAACGTTTTCGATCACCAGGTTCATTCGGCGCGAGTGGTCCTGGATGATCTGGGCCAGGCGCCGGTCGGGGCTTTCCAGTTCTTCCGACTCTTGCAGCAACTGGGCGGCATGACTGATGGCGCCGAGCGGGTTGCGGATCTCGTGGGCGATGCCGGCGGTCAGGCGGCCGAGGGAGGCCAGTTTGAGCTGCTGGGCTTGCTGGGTGATCTGCGAGATATCGTCGAGGAACACCAGTGTGTGCTGTTCGTTGCCGCGCTGCAGGAAGATGAAGCTCGGCTGCAGCAAGGGGCCGTCGGCGATGATTTGCAAGCTCTGCGGGCGCAGGGTGGGGTTTTGTTGCCATTGCTGCAGGCGTTTGACCAGGTCGGGGCAGTGCGGGTCGAGCACCTTGCCGGCCAGTTCGTTACGGTTGAGCAGGATTTGCGCGCCCTGGTTGGCCAGCAGCACGCGGTTCTGCCGGTCGAGTACCAGGATGCCGGTGCGCATGCGCTGCAGGATCAGCGAGTTCAGTGCCTCGAGGCTGGCAACGTCGACGGCACGCTGTTCGGCCAGGCGCTCGCTGACTTGCAGGCGTCGGCTCAGGCCCTGCAGGAAGATCGCCGCGGCAAAGCACAGTGCGCCCAGCGTGCCGGCCTGTACATATTGGCTGGCGGCTATCGGGCGGCTGAGGCTGAGGTAGAAGGTCAGGTAGATCATGCCGCTGGCCGCGACAGCGGCAATCAGCAGGCCGATGCGTCCCCGCAGAAGAATGTTGGCGATGGCCACCGCGACGATCAGCAGGTTGCCGATACCGCTGGGGATGCCGCCGGCGGAATAGAACAGCGCGGACAGCAGCAGTACGTCCAGCAGGGCAAGGCTGAATACCTGCAAGAGATGGCGGGGGCGCTGGATCAGTACGGCGACCAGCACGTTGAGCACCAGGTAGGCCCAGCTGCCATAGCGGAACAACTGCTCGTGGGCCAGCTCCAGCAGCTCGTCGTCCAGGTTGCTGGAGATCAGCAGTACCAGGGCCAGACCGACCGAGACCCGGTACAGGTGATAGAGGCGCAGTATCCGGCGGCCTTGGGCGCCAGCCAGGCTCAGGGCATCAGCGTGCACTGTTGCCTGGGCCCTGTTGCAGGTGGGCCTGGCTGCAATACCAGCGGTTGTCGGCGCTCAGCGCCTGTAACTGCGGGATATGCACGCCGCACTGGGCGCAGCGCACCATGGGCGCCGGGTCATCCTGCGGGGCGGTTTTTTGTGCCGGGGTGGCGGGGCGTTTGAGTCGTCGCCAGAACCATACGGCGGCGGTGATCAGGGCAATCCAGAACAGCAGACGGAACATGGCGGGCTCTTCTTGTTGGCAGGCGAGCAGTGTAGCCAAGGTCGCTGCCCTGGCGCAGCAGATAAAGCAGGTGACTGGGTCGATTGGTGGGCATGAAAAAGGGAGGCCGAGGCCTCCCTTTTGCTGACGCGGCGTTACTTCAGTCGAACACGCCGAAGGTCATGTAGCTGAACCAGGAGCGGTCGTCGTTGCTGCCTTCGGCTTCCTGTTGTTCTTCCTGGGCCTGCTCTTTGGCTTCGTTCTGGTATTCCGGCTGCAGCTCGTCCGGGATCTGCTCCTGAGCGTCTTCGTACTGCTTGATCACGTCCTGGCTGGCGCGGGTTTCGCCCGGCGGCAGCGGGGCGTCGGATTCGATCAGGCCGAGGGTGGCCTTGGCCAGCCAGGAGCGGTTGTC
>JBBNAI010000504.1:0-5218 GCA_037994305.1 Pseudomonas sp.
CGAGGAACCAGAGAGCGCCCTGACGGCTGATGGCATACAGGTGCATGCCCATGTGGTTGTCGATGTGGCCCACCACCGATTGCCAGGTGGCGCCGCCATCAGTGGTCTGCAGCGCCAGGCCATAGGCACCGACGATCAGGCCGTTTTGTGCATCGACAAACTCAAGGGCCAGGAACGGCTTGTCCGCACCATCGGCGACCAGGCGCTCGGCGCTTTGCACGCGCGCTTCGGCAGCGTCCGCATCCGTCGCCGCAGCCTGCTCGGCCTTGGCTGTCGCCAGTTCGATCTGCGCCGCGCGCAGGCCGTCCAGCTGTACAACCCAGCTTTCGCCGCCATCACGCGTAGCCAACACCACGCCAGCGTGACCAATGGCCCAGCCATTGCGCGCATCGACGAACTGCACCGCGCTCAGGCTCACCGAAACCGGCACCGCCGCTTGCCGCCAGCTCTGCCCGTTGTCGTCGGACAGCAGCACCAGGCCGCGCTCGCCCACTGCCACCAGGCGCTCGCCGGCGCGGGCCAGATCGATCAACACGCTCTTCTGGCTCGGCGCCACCTGCATCGCCGCCGTACTCAGCGGCGAACCCACGGCGGCCGTATCCACGGCGGCTCCATCGGCCAGGCACCAGGGGGCGCTCAGGGGCAGCGCCAGGGCCACCAACAGGCGACCCAGCTGACGAATTCTGTTCATTGCCTACCTCGAAAAACACCTGCGCCCGGAAGGCGCAAAAAGCTATTTGCTGCCATTCCCGCCTGCGCGGGAGTGGCGGCTAACGCCGTGGGGCGGGTGGAACCCGAGGGTTACACCCGCCCTGCGGTTGGCAGCCGACGCTTAGCGCACGCCCTGCCCGGCCATGGCGGCAGGAGAGAACTCGGACTTCTTGTAGCGATCGACGATGCCGTACTGCTCTGCCAGACCGGTGTAGAGGTTCTGCACAAACCAGGCGCCGGAGGTCAGGTCATAGAAACCGGAGGTCAGCTGCGCCTGGGCAGGCAGGTCTGGCAGCACGGCTGGCAGCGACCACAGGGTCTTGGCCAGCTGGCCGTTGGCGTCCCAGCGGTCGCCGAGCATGGCTTGCCAGGTGTCTTCGTCCAGGTAGTAGCGGCCCTTCGGCAACTGGTGGCGCTTGCCGGCGGCCAGGTTGGCTTCCACGATCCACACGCGGTGCAGCTCCCAACGCACCACGTCGGGGTTCATGTGGTGCTTGGCGAACACGTCCTCAGGCTTGGCAGCGGCCTGCACCTTGTTGGTGTTGTAGGGGATGTAGACTTCCTTCTTGCCCACCAGCTTCCAGTCGAAGCGGTCCATGCGGCCCTGGAACACACTCAGTTCGTCGAACGACATGACCCCGGCGGTGGCCGGTGTCGGCGTGTCGCAGCAGGCGTTGGGCAGCTTGCGCACGCGGCGCTGGCCACTCAGGTAGACGTGGGCCTGGGACTTGTCGCCGTTGAGGTTGGTGCGCCCCATGATCTGCTCGCCAGCACGGATTGGCGGGCCGACGTTGAGCAGGCGGAACAGCCAGTAGTCACCGTCGAAGGTTTCCGGGGTGCCCTCCTCGTAGTAGTAGGGCATTTCCTGGATGGCCTGGCCGTCGGTGGTCATCACCTGGTTGCCATCGGCGGTCATCAGGTAATGACGGAAGTGCATCGACAGCGAGGTGCCACGCCAGTTGAGCGTGTGGTTCCACATGGCTTCGGTGCCGTTCTGCGGAATCGGGAACGGGATGCCGCCGTAAGCGCCTTGCGGCACCGGCCCTGCGCTGCTGTCGACCAGCTTGGCGCGGGTGGCGTTCTTGATCGTGTTGTCATACACCCACTGCGGCGCAGCGGCCGTGCGGCGAGTCGGGTAGACATCGATGCGGTAGGTTTCCGGGAACCGCTTGAACATCTCCTTGGTGCCGTCACTGAGCTTGTCGGCGTACTGCGCCAGGTTCTGCGCGGTGATGCTGAACAGCGGCTTGTCGGCGGCGAACGGGTCGCTGCGCTTGCCGCCCGGTTTGTAGGACGGATCGACGGTGGTGTAGCCACCATCCCAGGCTGGAATGCTGCCGTCGGCGTTGCCGGCTTTCTCGGCACCGAAGGGGGTCAGGGTCTTGCCCAGCGCGGCGGCTTCTTCAGCCGTGGCAGCCAGGGTAAACGGCGCGGCGACGGCCAGCAGGGCGAAGCACAAGGCCTTGAGAGTGAACGGAGTGGTCATGCGCAAGTCCTCTTAAAACGTGGTCTTGACGGAGAAAGCCAGGTAATCCCGGTCTTTCAGCGACTGCTTGAAGTTGAACTGGTTGGCCGCGTTGAGGTTGGTGTCCTCGGCGCCGTAGAAGTGGGTGTAGGTCAGACCCAGGGTCACCCGATCCAGGTAGGTGGCGGTCACGCCGATGTTCATGTCGCCGCCGTTGTCCGGGCCGAACGAACCCACCGCCAGGGACTTGCCCATGGGGAAGTAGCTGGCACCCAGCGGCACGCTGACATCCACGCCGGGGAACAGCTGGCGATAGGTCGGTGCGTACACCAGCTTGATGCCCAGGCCGTCGTCGGTGCCGTTGGGGTCAAGCGCGTTGCGGTTGTCGGTGACATTGAGCACGCGGTTCCAGGCGATTTCACCGACCAGGCTGGCTTCGTTGGAGATGAAGGATGGGCCGAGGGATGCCAGCACGTTGAGGTTGACGTGGGCGGTACGGCCGATGGCGTATAGCGCGTCTTTGTCGTTGTCTGCGGCAACGCCCGGCAGCACGGTCTGGCCGTTGGAGACCAGCGGCATGTTCCAGCGCATCGACGCCTCACCGGCGAAGCTGTATTCATCGACCGTGGTGGAGAAGCTGGCACCCAGGGCCTGGATGTCTTCCGGGTAGACCCAGTAGTAGTCGCCGATCTTGCCGCTGCTGAAGTTCGGCGCGCCGGTGCCCGGCTTGAGGTACAGCTTGGGCGTCTTGTCGTGGTACTGGATGGCGTACAGGCCGTACTCCACGGTTTCCGCGTTGTACTTCAGCTGCAGGCCGCCCTGGCCGGAGCTCTTGGCTTCCTTGTCGTTGCCGTGGAAGAACGCCGCCGGGCTGTCGGGGTTGCCACCGAGGAAGGCCGGGAATGGCGCGCCGACGATCAGGCGCTCGTTGCCTTCGCCGATGGTGTCACTGGTGGAGAAGTAGCTGCCGGCGCCTGGCAGGCGGGTCTCTTCCCACTCGAACTGGTAGAACGCGCCCACCGACACATCGTCGGTCAGCTGGTAGGTGGTCGACAGCTGGCTGACCGGCCGGGTGATTTCCTTGAACTGGGTGTTGGGCACCGATTGCGCCTTGACCACGTCCACCGGGGCCATGCCGCCGGCGATGCCGTTGGCACCGAAGAACAGGCTCTCGCCCCAGATCAGGCCATGCCGACCGAGGCGCACGGACAGCGCGCGCTCAGCCATCTCACCGTTCCAGTAAACGAAGGCGTCGAGAATTTCGCCGTCGCCGCCGTGCAGGTGGCGGGTGTCGTCGGTGAACTCGTCGTAGGCCACCGAGCGCTGGTTGGAACGGCCCGGATCGTCGTTGTCGTTGTCGTCCTGGTACTCGGTGTCGTACCAGGTGGCGCCGCTGAGACGGGCACCGAAGTCGCGGAAGCCGATGTCCAGCTCGGAGAGCACGTCCATACGGTTGGAAATCAGGCCCTTCTCGAAGTTGCGATCACCGTCGTCCTGGTTTCTCGCCACGGCGCTTTCGCTGAGCTTGCTGCTGGGGTCTTTCAGACGCCAGGCGGAGCTGTACTTCAGAGTGTTGTCCCAGCGCAGACTGAGGTCTGGGTTGCCCGTATCAATCTGAAACGCCTGTGCAACCGGTGCGCCAAGCACCAGGGCTGCCGCCAGGGTCAGAGTGAAGGGTGCACGCCGCGACGCGGCGATCTTGCGAGTAGCCATCGAAGTAACCCTCTTTATTGTTCTTGTGTGTCAGTTCTACTTGCGTAACCACCCCCGTACCGAACAAGGCAAAAGCCGGTACGGGGGCGGGTATTTCGGTGTGCAGGGGTGCGCGGAACCGGCAGCACGCAAGGTGCCGCGCACGAAATCAGACGGGCTCGGCCGTGAGCTTGAGCATCTGCACGACAAGGCCGATGCGGTCGAAGCTGTGGTCGTGGGCGATTTCCTTGTCGCCGGCCAGTACCGAGCTTTCGCTGATGTACTTGCAGCGCTCGTAGCGGCGCGCCATGAAGCGTTCGAGTTGCTGCTCGACGCTGCCACCGGCGGTCAGCTCTTCGCCAAGCACCACGGCATCTTCAATGGCCATGCCGGCGCCCTGACCCAGGTGCGGGGTGGTGGCGTGGGCAGCGTCGCCGATCAGCAGCACGCGGCCGCGGTACCAGGGCTCGCTGACGAACACCACTTCCAGCGGTTTGTAGACCACCTGGCTGCCGTCGGTAATCTGCTCGCGCAGCTCGCCGATCAGGCCGCCGAACCCGCTCAGACGCTTGCGCATCTCGTCGGCCAGGGTGTCGGTGGCCATCCACGGATTGCCCGGTTCATGGGAGGTGACGAACATGTACATGAGGTCATCGGCCAGCGGTACCAGACCGGCGTTGCCGGCAGGCCCCTGGTAGTTGGCCAGGTGATCGATCGCCGCTGGACGCGGGAAGTTGTAACGCCACACCGACTGGCCGGTGAAGCGCGGCTGGTATTTGTCGCCAAACAGCAGGCCACGCACCTTGGAGAACAGGCCATCGGCG
Source organism: Pseudomonas sp. (assembly GCA_037994305.1). Lineage (GTDB taxonomy): Bacteria > Pseudomonadota > Gammaproteobacteria > Pseudomonadales > Pseudomonadaceae > Aquipseudomonas. Next base: position 4,693 of record JBBNAI010000504.1, read on the forward strand.
CCGACCACCAGGTCGTAGCGGCCGCGACTGCCATCGGTGAACAGCACATCAACGCCTTGCGCGTCCTCGGTCAGGGTTTCCACGCTGAGGCCCAGGCGCACCGAGGCACCGAGAGCAACAGTGGTTTCGCTGAGGACTTTGTGCAGGGCCAGGCGCGAGATGCCGACGTTGGCCGGATACTCGGGGCCCGCCAGGCGCTGACCGGGAATGCGCACCAGTTGCTGGCCGTCGGTGGTGTTGATGGACACATCTTCAAAGGCGAAGGCGGCATCGAGGTAGCCATCGAGCACGCCCAGCTTGGCCATCTCGCGGACCACGTTGCTCTGCTGGATGATGCCGACGCCGTACACCGTCCACTCAGCCTTGAGCTCGACCAGGTCGACCTCGATGCCTTTGCGACGCAGGGCGATGGCGGCACACAGGCCACCGATACCACCACCCACGACGAGAACCTTGTTCACTGCATTCATGGCTGTCTCACTTCTTGTTCTTGTGATTCGGGCTAGCGTTTTGCCGGAACGATTCA
>JBBNAI010000505.1:0-1315 GCA_037994305.1 Pseudomonas sp.
ACCGCCCGCGATGCCGCCGCGCGCTGCTACGACCTGCCGTTCAACTACCGTTCCACGCCGCAGCTGATCGACGCGCTGAACCGCCTGTTCGACCGCCCGCAGCCGTTCGCCGAAATCGGCCTGGATTACCCGCCGGTTAGCGCCGGGGTCAAGTCGCGCGCGCAGCTGGTGCTGCCGGACGACGCGGGTACGGCGCCGCTGGCGTTGGTCTGGCTCGGTGATGAAGGTTTCAACAAGGGCCGCGCCGGCGAGATCGCCGCCATCGACACCGCCCAGCGCATCGCCGGCCTGCTCGCCGCCAGCGCCCAGGGCCAGGCCTATTTCGCCGAGGACGGCCAGCGTACGCCGCTGCGCGGTGGCGATATCGCCGTGCTGGTCGCCAGCCACCGCGAAGCTGCCAGTGTCGCCGGCGAACTGGCCGCGCGTGGCGTGCCCAGCGTGCGCCGCGGCCGCGACAGCGTGTGGCACAGCGAGGAAGCCGGCGAGCTGGCCGCAGTGCTCGCCGCTTATGCCGAGCCGGGCCGCGAAGGTGTGCTGCGCTACGCCCTGGCCAGCCGCCTGCTCGGCCGTGATGCCGCGCAGCTGGCGCGCTGCCAGGACGACGAGCGCGCCTGGGACAAGGAGCGCGCCGACGCCGAGCAGTACCATCAGCTGTGGCAGCAGCACGGCTTTATGCGGGTCTTTAGAGCGTGGCTGGATCAAGAGCAGGTGGCCGAACGGCTGCTGGCCGGCATCGACGGCGAGCGTCGGCTGACCAACCTGCTGCACCTCGCCGAGCTGCTGCAGACCGAGAGCCTGCAACGCCCCGGCCTGGAAGCGTTGCTCGCCTGGTTCAACGGCCAGCGCAACAGCGAGGGCGCCGGCGAGGATGCCCTGCTGCGCCTGGAAAGCGATGCCGAGCGCGTGCAGATCGTCACCATCCACACCTCCAAGGGCCTGGAATACCCCTTGGTGTTCTGCCCGTTCCTGTGGGACGGCAAGCTGCTCGGGCAGTTCACCGACAGCGCCCGTTGCCACGACGAGCACGGCCAGCCGCTGCTCGACCTGGGCAGCGCGCAGCTCGACCAGCACCTGGAAAGCGCGCGCCGCGAAGTGTTCGCCGAGAAGCTGCGCCTGACCTACGTGGCACTGACCCGTGCGCGCGACCGCCTATGGCTGCACTGGGGGCCGGTCGCTGTGCCCAAGCCGAATCAGAAGACCGGCGCCCTGCCCGACGAAGGCCTGCACAGCAGCGCCCTGGCCTGGCTGCTGCACGGTCGCCAGTTGCCGGGTGACGATGCCCTCGGCGAATTGGCGGCGCACCTCAACGAGAAGC
>JBBNAI010000506.1:0-5125 GCA_037994305.1 Pseudomonas sp.
GCCTGGATGGCATGCACGGCCATGTAGTCGGCCTTGCCGTTGGTCTGCACGCGACCGAGCAGCCAGGCGATGCGGGTGGGTGAGCGCAGCAGCGTCATACCCTCTGGCACCTGGCCCTGCCAGTGCGGCCCGGCCAGCAGGAAGCGCCCACCGCGCGTGCCGGTGGTGCGCGGCCCGAGGCTGGCGAATACGTTGGTCCAGGCGTCGAGAAACTGCATCACCGCGTAGCGCTCGCTGGCCGGTAGCTCGAACACCCAGGGACCATCGTTCATGTCCAGCCAGGCCAGGGAGTACAAGGTGTCGACGTTGGGGCGGACGATGTCGCGAAAGCGCGCATCGGGAAATGCCGGCACATGCACCAGCCGATTGGTCGGTGCCATGCCCGCGACGAAGTTGGCGCGGGTCAGGTCGGTGATCACCAGCGGATAACCGAACACATATCCCTGCGCCGCCAGGCGAATGGTCTCGCGCTGGCTCAGCAGCAAGGCGCCGGCAACCAGCACCAGCAGCAGGCCGGCACCGAGCAACCAGCGGCCCAGGCGACACTGCTGGGCGCAGGCAGCGGGGGCGATGTCGAGTGTGGTCATGATCGACCTCCTCTCAGCGTACGGTCAGGGCAATCGGCGCATCCTCGAAATCGAAGCAGCCGAGGAAGGTCTTGATGTCCAGCAGGCTGCCGTCGACTTTCACATCGCCCAAGACCGCGCCTTTGAGCAGGCTGTTCTGGCCGCTGATGACAGTGTCCAGGTAGGTTTTGTCGAGGGTCAGTTTCAGCGTCGTACCTTCAGGAATACCCGGGTGCAATTGCACCACGCCGCGGCGCACTTCCAGCGCCCATTGCTGGTTGATATCGGGGAAGACGAAACCCAGGGTCAGATTTACGTCGTTGGCCTTGTCCGGGTCGACGCGGGTGATCCAGTTCTGCAGGAAGACTTTCACCGGCAGGTTTTTCAGCATGTCCGGCGACAGGAAGGTGCCACGCAGGCGCTTGGCCATCTCCGCCAACTGCTCCTCGCCCAGGGTGCCCTCCAGCTCCATGGCGCTCATCAGGTACCAGTTGCGCCAGTTGATGTTCATGCTCGCGTAGCCGAGCTTGCGGAAGCTGCGAGCCTTGATGTCACGCGCCAGTTTGTCCTCGTGATCGATACGAATCACGTAGGTCGCCAGCTCGGCGGCCCATTGGTAGTCACCCTTCAGGTAGGCGTCGCCAGCAGCCAGCAGCACTTTGTCGTGGCCGCCCATCAGCTCGACCATGCGCGTGGCTTTTTCCACCGGCGGGATCGGATCGAGGTCGACCGGGTCGCCTTTGAACCAGCCCAGGTAGCCTTGGTAAATCTGCCGTACGCTGTGCTTCACGGTGCCGTAGTACTCACGCAGGTACGGGTTGTAGCCGGCCAGGTGCGGCGGCAGCTTGACCTTCTCGACCAGCTCGTCGGGGGTCAGGCCCTTGTTCATCCAGCGCACGGTCTGGTCGTGGACATAGGCAATGCCGTCGCGGGTCATGCGCAGCACTTCTTCCACCTTGTCGGCACCACTCACCGGGCGCCCATGGGACGGCACCATGTAGTCGGCGTGGAACTCGCGCAGCAGGTCGAGGCTATTGACCCAGGCCACCGGGTCGCGGAATTTTGCGCCGCGCAGGGTGTGGATATTCGGCAGGGTCGGGCCCTGGTCGACTTCGGCGCTGAGCAGCACACGGCTGTCGGGCAGGTACATGACGATCTCGTCCGGCGCCTCGCTCGGCGCCCAACGGAACTGCACCGGCAGGCCGGCGATGGTGGTGTCGAGTTTGTCCTTGAAGGTGATGGTGGGGGCAATGAAGGTGCTCTGCCCGCCCACGGCAATCGGCCCGATGCCGCCGTTCATATCCTTGCGATCACCGGCATTCAGCGCCGCGCCGAAGGTGTAGGCCGAACGCATGGCGAGGATCGGGCCGACCAGCGCGCCCTGGGTGACCACGTTGTCCAGCAGGCTTTCATGGGCGTAGATCTGCACCTCGCCGCTCTTCACCTGCTCTTCGGAGACGAAGGCCTTCACCCCGTTGATATGGTCGGGGTGGAAGTGGCTGTAGACGATGGCCTTGACTGGCTTGTCGGTGATCTTGCGGAACTCGGCAAACACCTTGGCCGACTCTTCTGGCGATTCACCGGCATCGAAAATGATCAGGCCTTCCGGGGCGATCACCATCACGCTGTTGGCGATACTCCAACCCACCGCCGAGTAGACGTTGTCGGTGACCTTGTAGACCTGCTTGTTGAACACCTTGGTGTGTTCGGCCAGCTCGGCGTTGATCGACGGCTGGATGGTTTCGGCGGGCAGCTCGGCATTAGCCGCGAAGGGCAAGGCAGCGGCCAGTAGCAGGCCACTGAATCGGCAGAGAGAAGGCATGGAGTTCGCTCATTGTTGTTAGCTGTCTTGGCAGACTGACAAAGAGCATTCAATAATTCCAATGCATTCCATTTCAAGAAGCGATGCACAACACGCATGAATGACCTTCGCCAGCTCCGCCACTTCGTCGCCCTTGCCGAACACGGCCACTTCGCCCGGGCCGCCGAAGCCGTGCACCTCAGCCAGCCAGCGCTGAGCCGTAGCATCCAGGCGCTGGAAAGCAGCCTGGGCTGCACCCTGCTCAACCGTCACAGCCGCGGCATCAGCCTGACCGCCCACGGCGAACTGGTGCTGGAGCATGCACGGCGCCTGCTGGCCGGCAGCCAGGCACTGAGCAACGCGGTGAGCCAACTGGGTAACCTGGCCAGCGGCGAGGTACGTCTGGGCTCCGGCCCCTACCCGGCGGCACGCCTGATACCACGGGCCATTGGCCATTTCGCCGAACGCTTCCCGCAGGTGCGCCTGCAACTGACGATCGACACCTGGCAGCAGCTGCGCACGCGCCTGCTGGATAACGAGATCGAATTGTTCGTCGCCGATATTCGCGAATTCCAGGACGACCCACGCCTGCGTGTCGTGGCCCTGCGCAGCCATCCCGCCGTGTTGTTCTGCCACCCGCAGCATCCCTTGCTGGCACGCGCCATGCTGAGCGTGAAGGACTTGCTGGGCTACCCGCTGGCCGGCACCCAGCTACCGCAGGAGGTCGCCAATGCCCTGCAACGCCTGAGCGATGGCGGCACACCACTGAGCATCGAGTGCGACAACTTCATGGTGCTCAAGGCGCTGGTTTCGACCAGCCATGTGCTGAGCATGTCGCCCTGGGATGTGATCGCCCAGGATGTCGCGGACGGGCGCCTGGCGGTGTTGCCGCTGAGCGACGGCGCGCTGCCGCAGCGCTCCGCCTACGGCCTCGTCAGCCGTGCCGGGCACAGCCTGTCACCGGGCGCCGCCGAGCTGCAGCGGGTGATCCTCGAGCAGGATCGCCACAGCGAGATCCCCGAGCTGCCACTGTTTTAGGGGCGAGCAACCTAGGGTGGATCAAGCCTTACCGATCCACCGCGCGGGACCATTGCTGGATGAGTAGGGCGTCATCCACCCTACGACTTACAGCTTATGCCGCGCGGCATACAGGCAGACCATCTCCATCGCCAGGGTGGCGCCTGCCAGGGCGGTGACTTCGGCGTTGTCGTAGGGCGGCGCCACTTCCACCACGTCCATGCCAACCAGGTTGATGCCACGCAGGCCGCGCAGAATTTCCAACGCCTGGTGGCTACTGAGGCCGCCGCACACCGGGGTACCGGTGCCGGGGGCAAACGCCGGGTCGAGGCAGTCGATATCGAAGGTCAGGTACACCGGGTTATCACCGACGCGGGCACGGATGCGCTCGGCGATCTGCTCCGGCGTATGCCGGTGCACCTCGCGTGCATCCAGCACCTGGAAGCCCATCACGTCATCGTTGGTGGTGCGCAGGCCGACCTGCACCGAGCGCGCCGGATCGACCAGGCCGTCCTTGGCGGCGTGGTAGAACATGGTGCCGTGGTCGATGCGCGCACCCTCCTCGTCCGGCCAGGTGTCGCTGTGGGCGTCGAAGTGGATCAACGACAGCGGGCCATGTTTCTTCGCATGAGCCTTGAGCAGCGGGTAACTGATGAAGTGGTCGCCACCCAGGGTGAGCATCGCGCAACCGGCGGCGAGGATCTTGTCGGCGTGGGCCTCGATCATCGCCGGCGTGTCCTGCGGCGTGCCGTGGTCGAAATAGCAGTCGCCATAGTCGATGCAGGCCAGCAGATCGAACGGATCGAACTCCCAGGGGAAGTGCCGGGCCCAGGCGGACTGGATCGAGGCGGCACGGATCGCCCGCGGGCCGAAGCGGCTGCCCGGCCGGTTGGTGGTGGCGGTGTCGAACGGTACGCCGCTGATCACCAGGTCCACGCCACGCAGGTCACGGGTATAACGGCGGCGCATGAAGCTGGTGATGCCGGCGTAGGTCGGTTCGGCGGCGGTGCCGTACAGGCTGGCACGGGTGATGGCCTGGTCGTTGTCGAAGGCTTGGTCCATGGTCCTTTCCTCAGTATTGGGTGCGGAAGCTGGTCCACAGGCGGGTGCGCTGGCGCTGGGTGGCGAGCGGCAGGATCTGCTCGGCAAACAGCTTGGCGCGCACGGCCTGCGGCGGGTAGATATCCGGATCACCGCTCACCGCGGCGTCGAGCAACGGGGTGGCGGCGCGGTTGGCGTTGGCGAAGAACAGGCTGTTGGTCAGCTCGGCAATCGCGTGCGGCTGAAGCATGTAGTCGATGAACGCGCGTGCCTGCACCGGGTGCGGGGCATCGACGGGAATGGCCAGGGTGTCGAACCACAGCAGCGTGCCTTCCCTGGGAATCCGATAGACCACCTCGAACGCCTGCTTGGTCTCGGCGGCCCTTGCGGCAGCCATGCCGGCGTCACCGGTGTAGGTCAGCGCCAGGCAGATCTCACCCCTGGCCAGGTCGTCGATCTGCCGGCTCTGGCCGATGTAGCGCAGGTTGGGTTGCAGCTGGTCGAGCAGCGTCTTCACCGCCGCCAGGTCATCCGGGTTGCTGCCGTAGGGCGCCTTGCCCAGGTAGTTGAGGGCAACGGCCAGCACCTCTTGCGGCGAGTCGAGCACGGCGATGCCACAGTCCTTCAGCTTGCTCGCGTACTCGGGCTTGAACAGCAGATCGAGGCTGTCCAGTGGCACACCCGGCAGGCGCTTTTCCAC
>JBBNAI010000507.1:0-39472 GCA_037994305.1 Pseudomonas sp.
TGGCGGTCGACATCAATGGCGCCACGGCCGGTACAGGCTATGACCAGGTGATCGTGAACGGCGCTGTCGATGTGAGTGGCGCTACGTTGGCCGTGACCCATGGCTACACGCCGGGCCCGGGCGACACTTACACCATCATCGTCAATGATCTGGCCGATGCCGTAACAGGTAGCTTCAGCGGCATCAGCGAAGGCGCTACGCTGACCGCAGGCGGCAACAGCACCGTGCTGACCACCAGCTACATTGGCGCCACCGGCAACGATGTTAGCCTGACCGCGCCGCTCAACCCGACCGTGACTTCGGTGACCGCCACGGATCCGGATGGTACCTATGCCATCGGCGACACGATCACGATAGGCGTGACATTCAGCGAGCCGGTATTCCTGAGTACCGGCACGTTGCAGCTGACACTGGAAACCGGCACGACCGACCGCACAATCAGCTACCTCAGCGGCAGTGGCAGCTCGACGCTGTACTTCAGCTACACCGTACAGGCTGGCGACACCTCATTCGATCTGGACTATGCCAGCGTCTCCGCGCTCGTCGCCAATGGCGACACCATCCAGAGCGGGACCTTCATCACCGCGAATCTCGCATTGCCGACACCTGGCGCAGCAGGGTCTCTGGGCGCGAACAATGCCATCGTCATCGATGGCGTGCGCCCCACGGCAAGTATCGTCGTCGCCGATACCGCACTGGCAGTAGGCGAAACCAGCACCGTCACCATCACCTTCAGCGAGGCGGTGTCCGGCCTCACCACCACCGATTTCACGGTTGCCAATGGCGTGCTCAGCGGCCTGTCCACCGGCGACGGCGGCATCACCTGGACCGCCACCCTCACCCCGACTACCAGCTTCCAGGACGCCACCAACGTCATCACGCTGAACAACACCGGCTATACAGATACCGCCGGTAACACCGGCAGCGGTAGCACCGATTCCAACAACTACGCCATCGACTCACTGCGCCCCAGCGCCAGCATCGTGGTCGCCGATACCGCCCTCGCTATCGGCGAAACCAGCACGGTGACCATCACCTTTACCGAGGCGGTCACTGGCCTTAGCACTGTAGACTTCACCGTCGCCAATGGTGTTCTCAGCAATCTCACCACCAGCGACAACATCACCTGGACCGCCACCTTCACCCCCACTGCCGCCGTCAATGACGCGACCAACGTCATCACGCTGAACAACACCGGCTACATCGACGACGTCGGCAATACCGGCAGCGGAAGCACCGACTCCAACAACTACGCCATCGACTCGCTGCGCCCCAACGCCAGTATCGTGATCACCGACACGGCCCTCGCCGCTGGCGAAACCAGCACGGTGACCATCACCTTCAACGAAGCGGTCAGCGGCCTAACCACCGCCGACTTCACCGTTGCCAATGGCGTACTCAGCAGCCTGTCCAGCAACGATGGCGGTATCACCTGGACCGCCACGCTCACCCCGAGTGCCAGCCTGGTCGATGCCAGCAACGTCATCACCCTGGACAACACCAGCTACACCGACGCCGCCGGCAATACCGGCAGCGGAAGCACCGATTCCAACAACTACGCCATCAATACAGTGCAGGCGCTGGTAATCGACAATGGCGACCCGGAATTCCGTGTCAACCCGCCGAGCCCGCCACCGGCGCCATCCTCGGCAACCTCGCTGCCGGTAATGCCCTCGCCGCCACCCGCGTCGACCGAATCGCCTCTCATCCCGCCACCCTTGTTCGAGGTTCCCACCCTGGGCAGCGGCATTCCGACCCTGGGTAATATCTTCATCAGAAACGGCGCCCTGGCTCCGAGCTTTATCGCTCAGGTGTTCGCCAGCAGCTCCAGTGATATCGGTGGCGATGGCTCGGGCTCCGGCTTCCTCGGTTTCGGCGGCGGCGATGGCGGGATCTTCGGCTCCAGCACGCTCTCCAGCATTTTCGGCAGCGACCCTATGCAGGAGTCGGAGCAGTTGGAAGTTTTCGACGGCAAGAAATGGGGCAGCAGTGAGGGGACTGGCCGGGGGGGCAGTGGTGCGTTTGGCGCACCGACGCTAGGCCAGCAACTGCATGAACTGCACGAGAGCGAGCAACGCCAGGTACACGAAATTGCCCTGGCACTGGGCCAATTCGACATAGCCAAGGCACACGCCTGAGCACAACAAAAAATTTAGAAAGAAGCTTCGAGCCGTTTTTAGGGGGCGGCCCAAGGATGAATAAATCTCAGAAACTGTTTGGCGTCAGCCTACTCGCGCTCGCCATCAGCGGCTGTGCAGTCACCAGCCAACCGATCGAGCGCAGCGCCAGTGAACAACGTGCGCAAAGCGACTTGCAGAGCATGTTCAAGGATCAGGAGCCGCTCAGTGGCCCGCTGACCTTGCATGAGGCCATGGCCCGCGCAGTGAAATACAACCTCGAAGGCCGCCTCAAGGTCATGGAAGAAGCCATGGCCCAGCGCCAAGTCGATCTGGCTACCTTCGACATGCTTCCACGCATGGCACTCTCCGCCGGTTATGCCGGACGGGACAACGTCAGTGCCTCCAGCAGTGAAAGCGTGAAAACTGGCACTCAATCGCTGGAGCCTTCTACCTCGCAGGATCGCGACCGTGGCGTAGCCGACTTGACCATGGTGTGGAACGTGCTCGACTTCGGTGTCGCCTACGTCAGCGCCAAGCAGCAAGGCGACCAGCGCCTGATCGTGCAGGAGCGCCGACGCAAGGTCGTTCACACCATCATCCAGGACGTGCGCTCCGCTTACTGGCGCGCCGTGGCAGCCGAACGCCTGCTGACTCAGATCGACAGCCTGATGGCTCGCGTCGACCAAGCCCGCAACAACAGCCAGAGCCTGAGCAATCAGCGTATCGGCGACCCGATCCAGGCACTCAGCTACCAACGCGCGTTGATCGAAGCCACCCGTCAACTGGAAGACCAGCGCCGCGCCCTGTCGCTGGCCAAGACCGAGTTGGCAACCCTGATCAACCTGCCCATGGGCAGCGACCTGACCCTGGCAGCCAGCGACGACTACTCCGTACCGGAGCTCAAGGTCGAGCTCGACGTACTGGAACAGGAAGCCCTGGCCAGCCGCCCCGAACTGCGTGAACAGGACTACCAGGCACGCATCAGTGCGGCAGAGACTCGCAAGGCCATGCTGCGCTTGCTCCCCGGACTGGAGTTCTCCGCTGGCGGCCATTACGACAGCAACTCGTTCCTGGTTAACCAGAGCTGGGCCGACTATGGCGTGAAGGTCACGTGGAACCTGTTCAACGTCATTTCCGCTCCGGCAGCCATAGACGTGGCCAAAGCCGGCGAAGAAGTAGCGAAAGCCCGCCGCCAGGCGATGTCCATGGCCGTGTTGGCCCAACTCTATGTCGCCAACGCCAACTTCCATGAGGCACAGCGCCAGTTCCAGACCAGTCAGCAACTGGCCGGGCTCGACAGCCAGATCGTCGAACAGCTGCGCAACCGCTACAAGGCCCAGGGCATCGGTGAGCTGGAATTGATCCAGGGTGAACTGAATGCCCTGCAAGCCGATCTGCGCCGCGATCTCGCCTACGCCGAACTGCGCAACAGTTACGGCCAGCTGTTCGCCAGCGTCGGTCAGGATCCACTGCCTAACGCCCTGCCGTCGACTCAGTTGAGCGATATCGCCCAGGCACTCAGCGACAGCGAAACCCGCTGGCAGTCGGGCGATTTGCACCCGAGCAACTGATCGCTCCAGTCATCAGCTGAAATGCCAAGAGCCGCCCACTGGGCGGCTCTTTGTTTGCTGTTGTCATTTACAGATCAAGGCACCGCCTGCGGCTGAATCAGGAAATGACCGGAAGCCCCCGCCTCGCCATAGGCCGCAGCGGCACCTGGTTGCCCTGCGATGCCCGGGTTGCGAAATACCTTGATCCCGGTCGGGCGCTTGACCAGTTGCCCGGTGCCGCCCGCACCGCCCTCGCCCGCCTGACCAGACGGCGCCCCCGCGCCGCCCGCGGTAAGTACCTGCACGCCGGGGCCGTAGTTGCTGATCGGGATATAGCCGTCGGCACTCAGGCTCCAGTAGCGCACCAGCACATCACCACCACGTCCACCAGCACCGCCCGTACCGGCGCTGCCACCGACCCCACCACTGCCGCCGGCACAGGTATCGGCCGAGCCTCCAGCTCCACCGTTGCCTCCATTGCCACCGGCGCCACCTGCACCGCCGTGGGTGTCCAGGCGCATCGAACCGAAGCTGCGCAGGCCCAGCGCCAGTTCAACGCTGACGCCTGAACCGCCGGCCTGCCCGGCCTCGCCACCCATGCCGGGCGCACCGTCGCCGCAGCCGCTGGCAACCGCCGCGGCCACGCCACTCTGCCCGGAACGCCCGTCACCACCGGCAGCCAGTAGCTGTACATCGCGACCGATCCAGGCTTGCTCGGCATATATCTGCACCTTCTCGATACCCGGTTTGACCCGCAGGGTCGCGCCATCTTCGAGCAACAGGCGCTCGAGATGCAGCACAGGCTGGTCGATCAGGTACGCCTGCCCGGCCATCACCCGCAGTTCCTCTGCACTCGCGCAAGCCGCACCCAGACAGGCCAGACCGACAAAAACAGCACGCATAAACACGCCTCTCATGGACTGAAGATGCTTGTTCTCTGCAAGCGCCAAGCCAGCCACAGAGGGGGATAGAAATGCGCCATGAGCGCGCACAAACCCGGGCGGATGCGCTTCTGCTGAACGACGGATAGCGGATATAAGTCGATATTTATGTCGTAAGACACTGTTTTAAAAGCGCTTTCAAAAAGCTGGCAAGGCCTGTGCTTAGAAGCAATCGGCTTAATAAAAATAGCGATTAACGCTAACTACCCCAAGGGAAAGCCCCCAACACTTTTCGCACTCTGGAGTAAAACCATGCTGAAGAAACTGACCCTGGCGATCTCCGCCGCTTCTACTCTTGCGTTCAGCGGCCTCGCCGTCTCCGAAACCTTCAAAAGCGCAGCGGGCGAGTTCGACGTCAGCATGACCGCGACCCTGGCCAGCGATTACATCTGGCGCGGCCAGTCGCAAACCGGCGGTGCCGGTGCCATCCAGGGCAGCCTCGACGTTGCCCACGAAAGCGGCCTGTACGTAGGCGTGTGGGCCTCCAACGTCGATGACGAGCTGTTCACCGGCAACAAGGGCGGCGCCGACATGGAGGTCGACTACTACGCCGGCTTCGCAGGCAGCATCACCGAGGACGTCAGCTACGACCTGTCCTGGGCTACCTACACCTACCCGCAAGCCAGCGTCTGGAACAGCGACGAAGTCCTGGCCAGCATCAGCGCCTTCGGCTTCACCCTGGGCGGCAAGTACGCCTACGACCCGCAGAGCAAGCTCTACACCTACGTCAGCTACGACTACGAGCTGCCGTATGAAATCGGCCTGTCGCTGTCCTACGGCCTGAGCGACTACAAAGACGCGGTCGACGGTGCCGATGGCGACGAGAAGTACAAGGACTGGAGCGTGGGCCTGAGCAAGACCCTGGTCGGCCTGGACTTCGCCCTGGTGTACAGCGACACCGACATGAACGACGAAGAGTGCACCTGGCAGACCGCCGACGACGGCCTGTGCGATGCCGCTGCAACCCTGTCGGTCTCCAAGTCTTTCTAAGACTTGCACCACCACAGACACTAACCAAAGCGGGCGCCGTGAAGCGCCCGATGCGTGTGAAATCCTTTGGTTGAAGCCGCCTGCAAGGCGGCTTTTTTTCGCCTGTCAGTGCTGCAGGTGGCCGTACAGGCGGGCATACAGTCCGCCATCGGCAATCAACTGCTGATGGTCGCCGTCCTCGGCAATGCGTCCGCCATCGAACACCAACACCCGATCCGCCTGCTTCACCGCGCTCAGGCGGTGCGCGACGATCAGCGTGGTGCGGCCCTTGAGGAAGGTACCCAGCGCCTGATGCAGGGCGTACTCGGTAGCGGCGTCGAGGGCCGAGGTCGCTTCGTCGAGAATCACCACGCGGGGATCGGCCAAGACCATGCGCGCCACCGCCAGGCGCTGACGCTGGCCACCGGACAAACGCACGCCGGAACGCCCGACCACGCTGTCCAGGCCGTGCGGCAAGGCGCGGATGGTCGCCGCCAGCTGGGCGATTTCCAGGGCCTGCCAGCAGGCTGCTTCATCACGCTCGCGACCCATGCACAGGTTGGCGCGTACCGTGTCGTTGAACAGTGCAGGGTGCTGCAGCACGACTGCCACGTTCTCACGCACGGTTTCCAGACCGACGTCCTCGAGACTCGCACCGCCAAAACGAATGCTGCCAGCCTGAGCCGAATAGAGGCCGAGCAGCAATTGCACCAGGGTGCTCTTGCCGCCACCGCTGGCGCCAACCAGCGCCACCTTTTCGCCAGGGGCGATGGACAGGTTGAGGTCGTCCAGGACCGGCTCCTCGCCGTAGGCGAAGGTCAACCCGCGCACCTCGACCCCGACCGTCTCGCGCCCCTTGAATGGGTCGATGCGACCTGGGTATTGCGGCTCGTCGGCACGCGCCAGCAGCTCGTTGATCCGCTGCAGGGCGCCGCCTGCGGCGTAGTAGGCGTACTGCATGTTGAGCAGCTGCTCGACCGGGCCGATCATGAACCACAGGTAGCTGAACACCGCGAGCATCTGACCGATCGACAGGTCGGAGAACAGCACGGTGATCATCGCCGCCGCGCGGAACACGTCGATACCGAACTGGAACAGCAAACCGCTGCTGCGGCTCGCCGCATCGCTCTTCCACTGCGAAGCCACGGCGTAATCGCGTACTTCACGGGCCTTCAGGCCCAGACGACCGAGAAAGTAGCCCTGGCGATTGCCGGCGCGCACTTCCTGGATGGCTTCCAGGGTTTCGGTGAGAGCCTGGGTAAAGCGTGAAGTGCTGTCGTTCTCCAGTTTCTTCAGGCCCTTGACCCGCTTGCCCAGCTGCACCGTGGCGTAGATCACCAGCGGGTTGAACAACAGGATCAGCAGTGCCAGTTGCCAATGCATCCAGATCAGGATCGCGGCAGTGCCGGTCAGGGTCAGCAGCGCCACCAGCACCTTGCTCAGGGTCTCACCGATGAACTTGTCGAGGGTGTCCAGATCGGTGACCAGATGCGCGCTGACGGTGCCGCCCCCGAGGTTCTCGTATTCGCCCAGGGCGATGCGCTTGAGCCGTTCGATCAGGCGCACGCGCAGGCGGTAGATCACGTCCTTGGACAGGCGGGCGAACAGGCGCGCCTGCAGCACGTTGCTGACCAGGGCGCCCAGGCGTAGCACCAGGGTCAGCACCAGCATCAGGCCGATGTAGCCGGCAGCGTTCTCCCAGCCGCTGGGCAGGAAACGGTCCATCACTTTCAGCGCGGCGTCGCCCTGCTTGAGCAGCACCTCGTCCACCAGCAGCGGCAGCAGCAGCGGAATCGGCACGCTGCACAGGGTGGCGACGAAGGCGATCAGGTTGGCCAGGATCAGGCCCTTGCGATGGCGCAGCGCGAGACGACGGATCTCCGCCCAGGTCAAGCGATCAGGCATGGGCACGCTGCTCCAGCCAGCGGCCCAGCAATGGTGACAGGGCCTCCAGTGGCTGGTAGCCATTGGTCAGCAGGGCCAGGCGGCCATTGCGCTCGGCCAACAGGGTGGGAAAGCCAGAGATGCCGAGGTCCTGCGTCCAGGCGAAGTCGGCGGCAGTTGCCTCGGCGGCCTCATCGCTGTCGAAGGCGGCGGCGAACTCGATGCGCGGAATGCCGGCACGCTCGGCCAGTTCCACCAGCACCTGGGCGCGGGTGACGTCGCGGCCCTCGGCGTAGAAGGCCTCCTGGATGGACTGCAGCAGCGGCCACACGCTCTGTTCGTCCAGGCCACGGGCGGTGACCAGGGCGCGGCAGGCCGGCTCGGTGTCGTAGACGAAGCCTTCGGGCAGCGCATCATGGAAGTTGAACAGCTGGCCGGTGCTGGCGTTGACCGCCTGCCAGTGGGCGAGGATGCGCACGCGCATCGCCGGATCCAGCGCCGCCCGCTCGCGGCGCAGGCCGCCGAGCACCAGCTGCAGCGGCACGCCCGCCGCAGCGGCCTGTTCGGCCAGGGCCTGCACCACCGGGGCGAAGCCCCAGCACCAGGAACACATGGGGTCCATCACGTAGAGCAGGCGATCTGGGCGCAAGACGCGGTCCTTAGTCGGCAGGCGACGAGGTGGAATGGCTGCAGTGTACGTACAGAGCAGCCATTTGGGGCAGCGGTTCAGCCTTCCTGCAGCGCCTTGTAGTTGAAGCCGATCGGGTGCGGCAGGTTGCGCGCCTGGGCGATCTCGATCTGCTTCTGGCGTTCGCGGGCCGCCTCGCGGGTCTTCTCCGGCAGCGAATCCCAGCAGTGCGGGCAGCTGATGCCGGGCGAATAGTGCTGGCTCTGGCGGTCCTCGACGGAGATCGGATTGCGACAGGCGTGGCACTGGTCGTAGTCGCCCTCGCTGAGGTCGTGGCGCACGGTCACCCGGTTGTCGAACACGAAGCAGTCGCCGCGCCACTTGGTCTGCTCCTGCGGCACCTCTTCGAGGTACTTGAGGATGCCGCCCTTGAGGTGGAACACCTCTTCGAAGCCTTCGCCGAGCATGTAGCTGGAGGCCTTCTCGCAACGGATGCCGCCGGTGCAGAACATGGCGACCTTCTTGTGCTTGGCCGGGTCGTAGTGGGCCTTGATGTAGTCGGGGAACTCGCGGAACGACTTGGTCTGCGGGTCGATGGCGCCCTCGAAGGTACCGATGGCCACTTCATAGTCGTTGCGGGTGTCGATCAGCAGCATCTCGGGATCGCTGATCAGGGCGTTCCAGTCCTGCGGCTCGACATAGGTGCCGACGCGCTGGTTGGGGTCCACGCCCGGCACGCCGAGGGTGACGATTTCCTTCTTCAGCTTGACCTTGGTGCGATAGAACGGCTGCTCGTCGCAGTAGGATTCCTTGTGGTCGACATCGGCCAGGCGCGGGTCCTGGCGGAACCAGGCGAACAGCGCATCGATGCCGGCGCGGCTGGCGGACACGGTGCCGTTGATGCCTTCCTCGGCCAGCAGCAGGGTGCCTTTGACGTTGTTGTCGAGCAGGATTTGCAGCAGGGGTTCACGCAGCGCCTGGTAGTCCGGCAGGGAGACGAACTTGTACAGCGCCGCGACGACGATCTTGTCGGTCATGCGGACTCTCTCCAGTGGTCGCCCTCGCAAAGGGCGGACCGGGGATGAAATGAAAGCGCCGGCTAGGGCCGGCGCGGGGGCGATTCTAACGCAGCCGCGCGCCCTAGGGCACACGGGTGAGATCAGTGGTCGTGCTTGCTGCCGCCACGGCAGGTCGGCGAATCCGGGGCCATGCCCTGCTGCGCCCACTCCTCGGGGGTATAGGTGTGCAGCGCCAGGGCGTGGAACTGGCCCATCAGCTCGCCGAGGGTGGCGTAGACCTTCTGGTGGCGCTTGACCGCATTGAGGCCGGCGAACGCCGGGCTGACGATCACCGCCTTGTAGTGGGTCTCCTGGCCACGGCTGTGCATGTGGCTCTCGTCCAGCACATCCAGGTGCTCGGGCTGCAGGTCACTGAGGGCCTGCTGGATCTTGTCGCGCATGCTCATGTTCGGCGCTCCTTACTGCTTGGCGGGCTGCAGTTCGGCGGTCATCTCGCCGAGCAGCTTGTCCACTTCCGGTACGGCCTGCTGCAGACGCTCCTGGGTCAGCTGGGCGGCGTGGGCCATCAGCTGCGGCATCTGCTCCAGCACCTTGCGCCCGACCGGGGTCTGGTAGAAGGCCAGCAGCTCCTTCAGCTCGGCCTCGGTGAAGGCGTCGGTGTAGAGGCTGACCAGCTCGGACTCCAGCTTGCCCTTGCCGACCACGCGCTCGATGGCGGCATCGGCCTGGGCCTGGTAGCGCTCCAGCACGGCCTTCTTCGCCTCGCTGCCGCCGGCCTGGGCGAAGCGCTGGGCGAACATCTGGCGCACCTGCATGTGCGCCGGTACGGCCAGCTTGTCGGCGCGGCTCATCTCGATGAAGCGCTTGGCCTCGGCGGCGTGGCTGGTAGCGTCGGCCAGCAGCGGGCCGCTGGCGACCAGCAGCAGGCAGGAAAACAGGGCGCGCAGGCGGGTCATGGGCAATCCTCGGGCAAAAAAGCGGGCGGCCATTCTGCGCGTCCGGCCCGCGCCGCTCAAGCGCGCCGCGGCCGGGCAAAAAGCCAGCACTTGCCTCAGGCACCTGCAAATGTGCATGCTTACCATTCTCCCAAGACCCTGCTCAGGGATCCCGCGGGCTAGCCAGGCTGTTTCAACGACGCATGGCAGGCGCCACGGATCGCCAACAGGTTCTGAGGCCGCACCAGCGCTCGCGGCCCCACACACGGATGTGTCTGATGAACAGCTTCACCAATCCGCTCGCCCCTCTTTCCCAGCCGCTGTGCGATGCCCGTGGCCGCCTTGCCGAAGATGCCGTCGGCTGGTCGCCGCGGCCGCGCGTGCACTGCGCCATGCCCGGCAACCGCGGCCGGCGCAAGCGCTGGAATCACTGGTGCATCACCACCCCGGACTGGATGCTGGCGCTGACCTTCGCCGACCTCGACTACCTGGGCTACGGCGCCGCCTATTTCCTCGATCTGCACAGCGGCAAGTCTGCCAGCCATACCCAGCTGCGCCCGTTCGGCCTGGGCTGCGCCCTGCCCGACTCGCCGCTGGATAGCCACGAGTTCAGCCACAGCCATCTGCAGCTGCGCGCCGACGATCGCGGCAGCTCGGTCCGCCTCACCGTGGTGGCGCCGGACATCGGCGGCCAGCCGCTGCAGGTGGCCCTGGACATCCAGCGTCCGCCCCACCTGGACTCGGTCAACCTGATCTGCCCCATGGGCCGCCGCACCTTCCACGCCACCAGCCGCCAGCTCGGCCTGCCGGTAAGCGGCAACCTGCAGCTGGGCAAGCAGCAGTACCTGTGCACGCCAGGCCAGAGCTTCGCCTCACTGGACTTCGCCCGTGGCGTATGGCCACTGAACAGCCATTGGACCCGCGCCGCCTTCGCCGCGCCTGGTGGTATCGCCGGCAACTTCGGCACCGGCTGGTGCGATTACAGCGGCCTGTCGGAAAACGCCCTGTGGTTCGGTGGTGAGCTACTGCACCTAGAAGAACGCGTAGAGATCGCGCAGGGCTCGCCGAACTCGCTGGAGCCCTGGCGCCTGTCCAGCCCCAGCGGCCAGGTCGACCTGTGCTTCACCCCACGTCAGCTGCATCAGGCCTGCCCCAGGTTCGGCCCCTTCTATGCCGACACCCGCCAGTGGTTTGGCCGTTTCGACGGTCTGCTGCGCGGCCCCCAGGGCGAAAAAGTGCCGGTCAGCAGCGCTTATGGCTGGCTGGGCGCAACCCACGCCCGCTGGTAATCCCCGGTCAGGGAACCCGCCACGGTAGCGGCGGCCTAAACTGCCGGAAACAGTCCGGAGAGAGTTCATGAGCCGCATCGAAACCGACAGCCTCGGCGCCATCGAAGTACCCGAAGAAGCCTACTGGGGCGCCCAGACTCAACGCTCGCTGATTAACTTCGCCATCGGCGAGCAGCGCATGCCGCTGGCCGTGGTGCACGCCCTGGCGCTGATCAAGAAGGCCGCTGCGCGGGTCAACAGCCGCATCGGCGAGCTGCCGCCAGAGGTCGCCCGCCTGATCGAGCAGGCCGCCGACGAGGTACTGGCTGGCCAGCACGACGCGCAGTTTCCCCTGGTGGTGTGGCAGACCGGCAGCGGCACTCAGAGCAACATGAACGTCAACGAGGTGATCGCCGGCCGCGCCAACGAGCTGGCCGGCAAGGGCCGCGGCGGCAAGAGTCCGGTGCACCCCAACGACCACGTCAACCGGGCACAGAGCTCCAATGACAGCTTTCCCACCGCCATGCACATCGCCGCCGTACAGGCGGTGCAGCAACAGCTGCTGCCGGCCATCGCGGAACTATCCGGCGCGCTGGCGGACCAGTCGGCCCGCCACATGCATCTGGTTAAGACCGGCCGCACCCACCTGATGGATGCCACGCCGGTAACCTTCGGCCAGGAGCTGTCGGCCTTCGTCGCCCAGCTCGAATACGCCGACCGCGCCATTCGCGCCGCCCTGCCGGCCGTCTGCGAGCTGGCCCAGGGCGGCACCGCCGTCGGCACCGGACTCAACGCACCCAAGGGTTTCGCCGAAGCCATCGCCGCCGAACTGGCCGCGCTGGCCGGGCTGCCTTTCATCTCGGCGCCGAACAAGTTCGCCGCCCTCTCCGGCCACGAGCCGCTCACCGCGCTGTCCGGGGCGCTGAAGACCCTGGCCGTGGCGCTGATGAAGATCGCCAATGACCTGCGTCTGCTCGGCTCCGGCCCGCGCGCCGGCTTCGCCGAAGTCAAGCTGCCGGCCAACGAGCCCGGCAGCTCGATCATGCCCGGCAAGGTCAACCCAACCCAGTGCGAGGCGCTGTCCATGCTGGCCTGCCAGGTGCTGGGCAACGACGCCACCATCGCCTTCGCCGCGAGCCAGGGCCACCTGCAGCTCAACGTGTTCAAGCCGGTGATCATCCACAACCTGCTGCAGTCCACGCGCCTGCTGGCGGACGGCTGCCGCAACTTCGCCCAGCACTGCGTGGCGGGGATGGAACCGGATGCCCGGCAGATGGCCGAGCACCTGGAGCGAGGCCTGATGCTGGTCACCGCGCTGAACCCGCACATCGGCTACGACAAGGCCGCGGAGATCGCCAAGAAGGCCTACGCCGAGGGCCTCAGCCTGCGCGAGGCGGCGCTGCAGCTGGGTCATCTGAGCAACGAACAGTTCGACGCCTGGGTTCGCCCGGAAAACATGCTGGAGTCCGGACAACATGGCTGAGGAAGCGAAGAGTGGCGCCACCCCGCTGGAAGGCGACGGCAAGCGCATCCTGATGATCCTCGGCACCTCGAAGAGCGACAGCCTGTGCCACGCCATCGCCGAGGCCTACAGCAGCGGCGCCCGCGGCGAGGGTCATGTGGTGCGCCAGCTGAAGCTCGGCGAGCTGCAGTTCGACCCGATCCTGCGCGAGGGCTACGGCCAGCACCAGGCGCTGGAGCCGGACCTGCTGGAGGCCCAGCGGCAGATCCACTGGGCCGAGCACCTGGTGTTCGTCTACCCGGTCTGGTGGGGCGGCGTACCGGCGCTGCTCAAGGGCTTCTTCGACCGCACCTTCCTGCCCGGCTTCGCCTTCAAGTACCGCAACCGCTCGCAGTTGTGGGACAAGCTGCTGACCGGGCGCACCGCCGACCTGCTGGTGACCCTGGACACCCCGCCCTGGTACTTCCGCTGGATCTACGGTGCGCCGGCGCATCGGCAGATGGTGCGCACCATCCTCGGCTTCTGCGGCATCAAGACCCGCCGCCTGACTGAGTTCGCCCCGGTACGCCCCTCGTCCGAGGAGCAGCGTCAGGGCTGGCTGCGCAAGGCCGAGAGCCTGGGCGTCAGGGTTTGACGTCCGCGTTTACCTGAGGGCCAGGCGCGCGCGCCGTGCCCTCCAGCCGGCCAGCAGCGACGGGCCCAGCGCGGTCAGCGCTGAGCCCAGCACCACCAGCAGTGCACCACCGTAGCCGAGCAGGTTGATCTGCTCCGGCTGCACATGGTCCGGCCACCAGACGGCGGCCAGGGCCACGGCGACGAAGGTCACCAGCGGCGTGATCGACAGGGTCGCGCTGACCCGCGACGCCTCCCAGTGGGCCAGCGCCTCGGCGAAGGCGCCGTACGCCACCAGGGTGTTCAGGCAACAGGCCAGCAGCAGCCAGAACTGCAGAGGGCTGAGCTGCAGCACCTGCAGCGGATGGGCCCAGGGCGACAGCAACAGCGCGCAGGCCAGGTAGATCACCATCATGATCTGCGGCGAACTCCACTGGGTCAGCAGCTGCTTCTGCGCCAGGCCGTAGAACACCCACAGGAAGGCCGCCAGCAGTATCACCAGCACCCCGGTGGTGTAGGCGGTCAGCGAGGTCAGCAGCTCTTCCAGGCGCTGATTGAAGAACAGGCCGAAGCCCAGCAGCAGGATGGCCATGCCGATGCCCTGGCCGAGGCTGAAGGATTCGCGGAACACGATCAGGCTGGCCACCAGGAACAGGATCGGCGCCATCTGGATCACCAGTTGAGTGGTACCGGGGCTGAGCATGTTGAGGCCGATCAGGTACAGCACATAGTTGCTGGTCAGCCCGGCGATGGCCAGCGCCAGCAGGCCCTGGCCACGGCGGCCCAGTGGTGCGAAGCGCGGCAGGCGGCGGGTAGTACCCAGCCAGATCAGCAACAGCAGGCCGGAGACCAGCAGGCGATACCAGGTGACGGTGACCGGGTCCATCACCTGCAGCACTTCCTTGAGCTTGATCGGCAGGATGCCCCAGAGCACCGCGGTGGTCAGGGCGAGCAGCAGGCCGAAGAGCCAGCGGCCGGAGGAAACGTGCATGACAGCCTCGACAGCGCAACAGCGAAATAGCCCACCATTCTAGGCCGTGGCTCGCGGCTCCGGCAGCCACAGTTGACCATGCGGACAGGACGCAACTGTGCTGCGCGCCATCCTGAGATGGCTAAAAAATGACCACTTGTCGCACGCGCCGGCTCGCCTGAGGCCAGCCTCTACACTCATAACAGTGCAACCTGTTGCAGGAGGCTTCGCCATGTTCGGTCAACGCCATATCGACCCCACTCCCGGCACCCATTACCGGAGCGAGAGGGTCAGCGCGGTCAACGGTCAGTACTTCTTCTCCACCCGCGAGGGCACCCTCGAAGGCCCCTACTTCACCCGCGTCGATGCCGAGCGGGAAATCGCCTTCTATATCCGCCGCATGCGCCAGGCCAGCGACATCATCGAGAGTCGCGCCTTCTAGTCAGTCTTCGGCGAAGGCCCGTTCCAGGGCCTCGTTGATGGTGCGCAGCACCTTCACCCGGGCGAAGCGCTTGTCGTTGGCCTCCACCAGCGTCCAGGGCGCTATCGAGGTGCTGGTGCGGTCGACCATGTCGCCCACCGCATCGCGGTACTCTCCCCACTTGTCGCGGTTGCGCCAGTCTTCCTCGGTGATCTTGAAGCGCTTGAAGGCGATCTGCTCGCGCTCCTGGAAGCGCTCGAACTGCTCGTCCTGGTCGATGGCCAGCCAGAATTTCACCAACACGACCCCGGCGTTGCTCATCTGCTCTTCAAAGTCGTTGATCTCGCCATAGGCTCGCAGCCAGTCGATCGGCTCGCAGAAGCCCTCCACCCGCTCCACCAGCACCCGGCCATACCAGGAACGATCGAACACGGTGAACTTGCCGCGCGCCGGAATGTGTCGCCAGAAGCGCCACAGGTAGGGCTGGGCGCGTTCCTCTTCGGTCGGCGCGGCGATCGGCACGATACGGTACTGGCGTGGGTCCAGCGCGGCCGCCACCCGACGGATCGCGCCGCCCTTGCCCGCCGCGTCGTTGCCCTCGAACACCGCCACCAAGGCATGCCGGCGCATGCGCTTGTCGCGCATCAGCATGGCCAGGCGCGCCTGCTCGACGGCGAGCATGTCCTTGTACTCGTCCTTCTCCAGCCTCTGCGTCAAGTCCAGGCAGTCCAGCAGGCCACGGTTGTCCAGGCTGGCGATCAGCGGCGCCACATGCGGCTGCGCGGCGCGTGGACCGGTGTTGCGCAGGGCGGCCTGCAGGCCATCGAGGAGGATGCGTCCCACCGTCAGGTTGCGATAGCACTCGTCGCTGCCCTCCACCACGTACCAGGGTGCGAAGTCGCGGCTGCTGCGGCGCAACACGCGCTCGCCGTGGTGCACGAACTTGTCGTAGGTCTTCGACTGCTGCCAGTCCAGCGGGCTGATGCGCCAGGCGCGTTGCGGGTCGTCCTGCAGCTCCTTGAGGCGCGTCTTCATGCGTTTCTTGGACAGGTGGAACCAGAACTTGAAGATCAGCGCGCCCTCGTTGCAGAGCATCTGCTCCAGGGCCAGGGCGCCGTCGATGGCCTGGTCCAGCACCGCATCCTTGAAGTGGCCGTGGACCCGGCCCTGCAGCATCTGGCTGTACCAGTTGCCGAAGAAGATGCCGATCTGCCCCTTGGGCGGCAGTTGGCGCCAGAAGCGCCAGGCCGGCGGCCGCGCCAGCTCCTCGTCGGTCTGCACGTCGAAGGTGCTGACCTGGATCAGCCGCGGGTCCATCCACTCGTTGAGCAGCTTGACCGTCTCGCCCTTGCCGGCGCCCTCGATGCCGTTGATCAGGATGATCACCGGGAAGCGCCCCTGCTGCTTCAGCTCGAACTGCGCCTCCAGCAGCGCCTCGCGCAGCGCCGGCACCTCCTTGTCGAAGGTCTCCTCGTCGATTGCATGTCCCAATTCGGCGGACTCGAACATATCCATCTCCCTGCCAAGAATCCGCTCAGCCTAGCGGATTCCCAGCGCCCCCGGGCATGTCGTTACAATGCGCCACCTTGCATCCGGATGCGCGCATGACCGATTTCCACCACGCCCAGCTCGATTGGGACGACCAGGGCCAGCCCCGCTCGCGCCAGTTCGGCGACATCTATTTCGCCAGCCAGGACGGGCTCGGCGAGACCCACCATGTGTTCATCGAAGGGACCGACCTGGCGGCCCGCAGCGCCGCCCTGCCCGCCGGAGGACGCCTGGTGATCGGCGAGACCGGCTTCGGCACCGGCACCAATTTCCTCTGCGCCTGGCGCCAGTTCGAGCGCAGCGCGCCGGCCGATGCCCAGCTGCATTTCGTCAGCGTCGAGAAATACCCGCTGGCCGCCGCCGACCTGCAACGCGCCCTAGCCCTGTGGCCGGAGCTGGCGCCCTGGGCCGCGCAACTGCTGGAGCAGTATGTGGCCATCCACCCCGGCTTCCAGCGCCTGGTGCTGGCCGGGGGACGGGTGATCCTCACCCTGCTGATCGGCGATGCGCTGCAGATGCTGCCGCAGCTGGATGCGTGCATCGACCTGTGGTTCCTCGACGGCTTCGCCCCGGCCAAGAATCCGGAGATGTGGACGCCGCCACTGTTCCAGCAGCTGGCGCGGCTGTCCGCCCACGGCGCCAACCTGGCCACCTTCACCAGCACCGGCTATGTGCGCCGCGCGCTGAACGACGCCGGCTTCGTCATGCGTCGCGTGCCGGGCTACGGCAAGAAGTGGGAGATCCTGCGCGGGAGCTTCGAGGGCGCTGCCGCTCCGGCAGAAAAACCCTGGTATGCGCGCCCGCCGCAGCAGGAGCGGCGCCAGGCCCTGGTGATCGGCGCCGGCCTGGCCGGTTGCGCCACGGCCGCCAGCCTGGCCAACCGCGGCTGGCAGGTCACCCTGCTGGAGCGCCACGACGCGGTCGCCCGCGAGGCCTCGGGCAATCCCCAGGGCGTGCTCTACCTCAAGCTCTCCGCCCATGGCACCGCACTGTCGCAGCTGGTGCTGGCCGGCTTCGGTCATACCCGGCGCCTGCTGCAGCGCCTGCAGCCGGGCGACTGGGCAGCCTGCGGCGTGCTGCAGTTGGCCTTCGACGCCAAGGAGGCCGAGCGTCAGGCCAAACTGGCCGAGGCCTTCCCTTCCGACCTGCTGCAGCCACTCGATCGCCAGCAGGCCGAGGCCATCGCCGGGGTCGAGCTACCGGCCGGCGGCCTGTTCTACCCCGAGGCCGGCTGGGTGCACCCGCCCGCCCTGTGCCAGTTGCTGGCCGAGCATCCGAGCATCCGCCTGCTGCCGCATAGCGAAGCGCTCGACCTGCGCCGCGTCGACGGCCGCTGGCAGGCCCTGGACGGCAAACGCCTGCTGGCCGAGGCTCCAGTGGCAGTGCTGGCCGGCGCCGCCGAGGTGCAGCGCTTCGCCGAGCTGCCGCTCAAGCGCATCCGCGGGCAGATCAGCCGCCTGCCGCGGACCGCGGCCAGCGCCGCGCTGGGTTGCGTGCTGTGCGCCGAGGGTTACGTGGCGCCGCCGCGCGCCGGCGAGCACACCCTCGGCGCCAGCTTCGACTTCCATGCCGAGGACCTGGCGCCGACCGCCGCCGAGCACGCCGGTAATCTCGATCTGCTGCGGGAAATCTCCAGCGACCTGGCCGCGCGCCTGGGCGCCGATGCCCTCGCCCCGGAACAGCTGCAAGGCCGCGCCGCGTTCCGCTGCACCAGCCCGGACTACCTGCCGATAGTCGGACCACTGGCCGATCCAGCCGCCTTCGCCGAGGCCTACGCGGTGCTCGGCAAGGACGCGCGCCAGGTGCCGGATGTGCCCTGCCCCTGGCTGGACGGCCTGTACGTCAACAGTGGCCACGGCTCGCGCGGGCTGATCAGCGCGCCGCTGTGCGGCGAACTGCTGGCCGCCTGGCTCAACGACGAGCCGCTGCCTCTGCCGCGTACGGTCGCCGAGGCCTGCCACCCCAACCGCTTCGCCCTGCGCCGCCTGATCCGCGGCTAGGCCGCCAGGCCGTGATGGCATCGCCGCACATATAACCAAATGGACTAGACCTTTCCGGGAATACGCCTGTCGGAAGCTGTGCCCCTGCCCTTGGCAGGGCCATCCCCAACGGCAAAACCGGTAAGGAACCATGTGCGGAATAGCTGGAGAATTACGTTTCGATCACCAACCGGCCGACCTGGCCGCCCTCGCCCGAATCACCCACCACCTGGCCCCACGCGGCCCCGATGCCTGCGGCTTCCATAGCAGCGGCTCGCTGGGCCTCGGCCACCGCCGTCTGAAGGTCATGGACCTGGCACCGGCCTCCGGCCAGCCGATGGTCGACCAGCAGCTCGGCCTGGCCATGGTGTTCAACGGCGCCATCTACAACTACCCGGAACTGCGCGACGAGCTGCGTGCCCTGGGCTACCAGTTCCACTCCGACGGCGACACCGAAGTCCTGCTCAAGGGCTACCACGCCTGGGGCGAAGCCCTGTTGCCGAAGCTCAACGGCATGTTCGCCTTCGCCATCTGGGAGCGCGACACGGAGCGCCTGTTCCTCGCCCGCGACCGCCTCGGCGTCAAGCCGCTGTACCTGAGCGACGACGGCACCCGCCTGCGCTTCGCCTCCACCCTGCCGGCCCTGCTGCAGGGCCGCGACATCGACTCGGCGCTGGACCCGGTCGCGCTCGACCATTACCTCAACTTCCACGCCGTGGTGCCGGCGCCGCGCACCCTGCTGGCCGGAGTGAAGAAGCTGCCACCGGCCACCTGGCTGCGCATCGAGCGCGACGGCCGGCGCGTCGAGCGCCGCTGGTGGCAGCTGGACTTCGGCCCACGCGCCGACGAGACCGGCCTGCAGCTGGAAGACTGGAGCGAACGGGTACTGGATGGCCTGCGCCAGGCCGTGCGGGTGCGCCAGCGCGCGGCGCTGGATGTCGGCGTGCTGCTCTCCGGTGGGCTCGACTCCAGCCTGCTGGTCGGCCTGCTGCACGAGGCCGGCGTGGCCGACCTGGCGACCTTCTCCATCGGCTTCGAGGATGCCGGCGGCGAGCGCGGTGACGAGTTCCACTACTCGGACCTGATCGCCCGCCATTACGGCACCCGCCACCAACAGTTGCGCATCGCCGAGGCGGAGATCCTCGCCGAGCTGCCGGACGCCTTCCGCGCCATGAGCGAGCCGATGGTCAGCCACGACTGCATCGCCTTCTACCTGCTCGGCCGCGAGGTAGCCAGGCACTGCACGGTGGTGCAGTGCGGCCAGGGCGCAGACGAGCTGTTCGCCGGCTACCACTGGTACCCGCAGGTGGATGGCGCCGCGGACCCGCAAGCGGCCTACCGCGCCGCCTTTTTCGACCGCTCCCGCGAGGAGACCCTGGCCACCCTGCGCCCGCAATGGCATGGCCCGGACTGGGCCGGCGAATTTCTCCGCGAGCACTTCGCCATGCCCGGCGCCGAGGCGGCGGTGGACAAGGCCCTGCGCCTGGACGGCACGGTGATGCTGGTCGACGACCCGGTGAAGCGGGTCGACAACATGACCATGGCCTGGGGCCTGGAAGCCCGCACGCCATTCCTCGACTACCGCCTGGTGGAGCTGGCGGCGCGCATCCCGGCGCGCTTCAAGCTGCCGGATGGCGGCAAGTACGTGCTCAAGGAAGCCGGGCGCCAGATCATCCCGCATGCGGTGATCGACCGCCCCAAGGGCTACTTCCCGGTACCCGGCCTCAAGCACCTGCAAGGCCGCACCCTGGACTGGGTGCGCGAGTTGCTGCTCGACCCCAGCCAGGACCGCGGCCTGTTCCAGCCAGCCATGCTCGACCGCCTGCTGGGCGACCCGCAAGGCCAGCTCACCCCACTACGCGGCTCCAAGCTCTGGCAACTGGCCGCACTGCACCTCTGGCTGAATGAACACGGCCTTTGAATACGACAGGGAGATCACCATGCGCGCCACCGCCTTGAACCAACGCCTGCTGCGCGGCCAGACACCCTCCTACGAGCGCCTGCAGGCACGCCTGGCCGAGGACGGCACCACGCCGACCAGCACACCACAGGTGCTGCACTGCGGCTGGGGGCGTCTGCTGATCGGGCATACCTACCCGGACGCCGCCAGCCTGGCCGCCGACCTGCTGGGCGAGCAGCCAGGCGAGCGTGACATCGCGCTGTACGTGGCCGCGCCGCAACAGGTGCTGGCCCAGGCTCCGCAGCAGTTGTTTCTCGACCCGTCGGACACCTTGCGCCTGTGGTTCAGCGACTATCGCCCGGCGCGGCGCCCGCACCGCGGCTTCAACATCCGCCGGGCCGGCAGCGACAGTGACTGGCAGGCGATCAACCGCCTGCACCAGCAGCGCGGCATGCTGCCCATCGACCCCACGCGCCTGACCCCACTGCACAAGGGCGGCCCCACCTACTGGCTGGCCGAGGACAGCGCCAGCGGTGCGGTAATCGGCAGCGTCATGGGCCTCGATCATTGCCGCGCCTTCCATGACCCGGAAAACGGCAGCAGCCTCTGGTGCCTGGCCGTCGACCCGCAATGTCCGCGCCCGGGCGTCGGCGAATCGCTGGTGCGCCACCTGATCGAGCACTTCATGGGGCGGGGCCTGAACTACCTCGACCTGTCGGTGCTGCACGACAACCGCCAGGCCAAGAACCTCTACGCCAAGCTCGGCTTTCGCGACCTGCAGACCTTTTCCCTGAAGCACAAGAATGGCTTCAACCAGCCGCTGTTCCTCGGCCCCGGGCCGGAGGCGGCGCTCAACCCCTATGCACGCATCATCATCGATGAGGCGCGGCGGCGTGGCATCGGCGTGCTGGTCAATGACGCCGAGGCCGGCCTGTTCAGCCTCAACCACGGCGGACGGCGCATCCGCTGCCGCGAATCGCTGAGCGACCTGACCAGCGCCGTGAGCATGACCCTGTGCCAGGACAAGCAACTCACCCACCGCGCCTTCGCCCGCGCCGGCCTGCGCCAGCCCGAGCAGCGCCTGGCCGGCAGCGCCGAAGACAACGCTGCGTTTCTTGCAGAACACGGCAGCCTGGTGGTCAAGCCGGTGAATGGTGAACAGGGCCAGGGTGTTGCCGTCGACCTGCAGGACGCAGCAGCGGTCGAGGCCGCCATCGAGCGCGCCCGCCAGTTCGACAGCCGCGTGCTGCTGGAGAGTTATCACACGGGGCATGACCTGCGCGTGCTGGTGATCGGCTTCGAAGTGGTCGCCGCCGCCATCCGCCGCCCGCCCGAAGTGATCGGTGACGGCCGCCACAGCATCGGTGCCCTGATCGAGGCCCTGAGCCGCCGACGCCAGGCCGCCACTGGCGGCGAGAGCCGTATCCCGCTGGACGCGGAAACCCAGCGCACCCTGCATGCCGCTGGCTACGACTACGACCGCGTGCTGCCGGCCGGCACCCGCCTGGCCGTGCGCAAGACGGCCAACTTGCACACCGGCGGCAGCCTGGAGGACGTCACCGCGCAGCTGCATCCGCAACTGCGCGAGGCCGCCCTGCGCGCCGCCCATGCCCTGGATATCCCGGTGGTCGGCCTGGACCTGCTGGTGCCGGACGCCACCCAGGCCGAGCACGTATTCATCGAGGCCAACGAACGCCCTGGCCTGGCCAACCACGAACCGCAACCGACCGCCGAGCGCTTCGTCGACCTGCTGTTCCCGCTGCTGCGCCAGCAGACCTGACGCCAGCCGCCAGCGCACAAGCGCCGTGCAACCAAGGAGACCCCATGCCCAGACTGCCCGAGCCCGACCTCACCTACCTACGCAAGGTCCTGCTGGAGATGCTCGCCATCCCCAGCCCTACCGGCTTCACCGACACCATCGTGCGCTACGTGGCCGAGCGCCTGGAAGAACTCGGCATTCCCTTCGAACTGACCCGTCGCGGCACTATCCGCGCCACCCTCCAAGGCCGCCAGAACAGCCCGGATCGTGCGGTATCCGCGCACCTCGACACCATTGGCGCCAGCGTGCGCGAGATCAAGGACAACGGCCGCCTGGCCCTGGCCGCCGTCGGTTGCTGGTCGAGCCGCTTCGCCGAAGGCAGCCGTGTCAGCCTGTTCACCGACCAGGGCGTGCTGCGCGGCAGCGTGCTACCGCTGTTGGCATCCGGGCATGCGTTCAATACCGAAGTGGACCAGATGCCCATCAGCTGGGACCACATCGAGCTGCGCCTGGATGCCTACAGCAGCACCCGCGCCGACGGCGAGGCGCTGGGCATCTCCATCGGGGACTTCGTCGCGTTCGACCCGCTGCCCGAGTTCACCGAGAGCGGCCATATCAGCGCCCGCCACCTGGATGACAAGGCCGGTGTTGCTGCCCTGCTCTGCGCACTGAAGATGATCCGCGACAGCGGCGCCGAACTGGAGATCGACTGCCACCCACTGTTCACCATCACCGAGGAAGTCGGCTCCGGCGCGGCCGCCGCCCTGCCCTGGGATGTCAGTGAGTTCGTCGGTATCGATATCGCCCCCGTGGCGCCGGGGCAGCATTCCAGCGAGCACTGCGTCAGCGTGGCCATGCAGGATTCCGGCGGGCCGTATGACTATCACCTGTCCCGCCACCTGCTGCGCCTGGGCGAGGAACAGAAACTGCCACTGCGCCGCGATCTGTTCCGCTACTACCACAGCGATGCGCAATCGGCGGTGACCGCCGGCCATGACATTCGCACCGCGCTGCTGGCCTTCGGCTGCGATGCCACCCACGGTTACGAGCGCACCCATATCGACAGCCTGTCCAGCCTGGCGCGCCTGCTCGGCGCCTACATGCTCAGCCCGCCGGTATTCGCCAGCGATGCGCAACCGGCCAAGCATCACTCCCTGGAACGTTTCAGCCACCAGATCGAACACGACGCGCAGATGGCCAGCGAAACCCAGGTACCCACTGTCGAAAGCGTACTGGGGGCACGCCCGACGCAGGCCGACTAAGCTGCTCTAGGCAGCTGCGTCCAGCGCAGCGCAGGGGGGCTTGTGGCCCCCTTGGCATACAAGGCACAGTGCGCCTACGGACGCATAAAAATAAAGAGGTTAGCGATGCCTCGCTTTTGTCTGGCCCTGCTGCTGTTGTGGCTTAGCGGGCCGCTCTGGGCGCTGACTCCAGCCCCCCTGGACCGCGATGAATTGCGCCTGTCTCTGGCGCCTTACACCGGCTATTACCAGGACCGCGACGGCAGCCTGAGTGCCGAGCAGGTGCAGCACCTGCCGGACAGCGATTTCCAGCAGATCAACGGCGACCACGCCAACCTCGGCAAGAACGACTCGGTCTGGTGGTTCAAGACGCGCTTGGTCAACAGCCGGCAGCAAGCGCTGGATGGCTACCTGGAAATCAACTACGCCCTGCTCGACCAGATCGACGTCTACGTGCAGGACCCCGATGGCAACCTGCAACACCAGGCAAGCGGCGACCGTTTCGCCTTCGCCCAGCGCCCGGTGCAGGTGCGCCACTTCTGGTTCCCGATGCACCTGCTGCACGGCAGCAACACCCTGCTGATCCGCATCGAGTCCACCAGCACCCTGTTCGTGCCGCTGTTCTTCAGCACCTACGGAGCCAGCGCGGCAGCCCAGGAAAACCTCATGGGCATCAACGGCGCCTTCTACGGCGTGTTGTTTGCCATGTTCTGCTACAACCTGTTCCTGTTCATTTCCCTGCGTGAGAAGGCCTACTTCTGGTACCTGGTGTACAACGTCAACATCGGCCTGTTCGCCGCCTGCTTCGACGGCATGCTGTTCAAGTTGCTGCCCGAACACGTCGCGTTGCAGTCGGTCAGCATCTACATCCTGATGTTCCTGCACTGCCTCACGGCCACCCAGTTCAGCCGCCACTTCCTGCATACCCGCCAGTACTTCCCACGCCTCGACCGAGGCCTGCGCCTGCTGATGCTGCTCATCTGCGGCTGCCTGCTGTCGGTTGCTGCCATCGGCCTGCAAGCCTGGAATATCCTCGCCAGCCTGGCCGTGCTGTTCGTCTCGCTGGCCCTGCTGCTGGCCGGGATCTATGTCTGGCGTCGTGGCATTCGCCACGGCTCCTATTACGTATTGGCCTGGGGCGTGCTGCTGGTCTCGTTCATGCTGGTCACCAGCGGGTCGCTGGGCGTGGAGCTGTTCGGCATCTACGGTGCGGAAATCGTCAAGGTTGGCGTCACCATCGAGCTGCTGACCCTGTCCATCGGCCTGGCGGACCGCATCAACCTGCTCAAGGAGGAAGGCTACCGCTCACGCCAGGCAGCCGAGCAGGCCGAGGTGGAAAGCCTGGCCAAGAGCCGTTTCCTGGCCAAGATGAGCCATGAAATCCGCACCCCGCTGAATGGTGTGCTGGGCATGCTGCAACTGCTGCGCGACACCAGCCTGGATCGCAACCAGCGCTTCTACGTCGACACCATCAGCAGCTCCGGCAGCTCGCTGATGGCGGTGATCAACGACATCCTCGATTACGCACGCATCGAATCCGGCAAGCTCAGCCTGGAAGAAATCGAATTCGACCTCGAGCAACTGCTCACCGACACCCTGATCCTGTTCAGCGCCCAGGCTCAGGACAAGCGCCTGCGCCTGTATGTCAGCCTGCAGGCCGGTGTGCCACGGCGTATCCAGGGTGATCCGACACGGCTCAAGCAGGTGCTGATGAACCTGCTGGGCAACGCCCTCAAGTTCACCCAGGAAGGCCATGTCGCACTGAACATCTGCCGCCGCAGCGACAGCCTCGGCAACGCGCACCTGGTGTTCAGCATCAGCGACAGCGGTATCGGCATCCATACCGAGACCCTCAGCCAGCTGTTCAAGTCCTTCTCCCAGGGTGACTCCAGCACCACCCGTCGTTACGGCGGCAGCGGCCTGGGCCTGGCCATCAGCAAGGAGCTGGTGGAAATGATGAGCGGCCAGATCGAGGTACAGAGCACCCTCGGCCAGGGCACCCGCTTCAGCTTCAACATCCCCCTGCGCGCCGGCAACGACGAACTGGACGAACTGGCCAGCCTGATCAGCGGACGCACCGCCCTGCTCTGCTCGCTGGATGGCGCAGGGCTGGAAGCACTCAGCCACCTGCTCGAGCGCTGGGGCATGCGCACCCAGCGCTGCCAGGATCCGGAGCGCCTGCGCGACTGCCTGGAAGATTTCGCCACGCCGCCCCTGCTGGTACTCATGACGCCCTGGCCCGGTAGCACCAGCCACTGGCTGGACAGCCTCGGCCCGCTGCTGGAACGTGGCCAGCGCGTACTCCTGCTACACCCGCCGGAGCAGACACCCACCCTGCCCAACGGCCAGGGCCTGCGCCTGCTCAACCTGCCGCTGCCGATTGCCATCACCAGCCTGCGCAGCACCCTGCTGGAGCTCTACAGCGAGCGGCGCAGCGAGTCCCGTGCAGCCGAGCCCGAGCCCAGCAGCAATGGCAGCGCCGTGCCCTGC
Source organism: Pseudomonas sp. (assembly GCA_037994305.1). Classification (GTDB taxonomy): domain Bacteria; phylum Pseudomonadota; class Gammaproteobacteria; order Pseudomonadales; family Pseudomonadaceae; genus Aquipseudomonas. The sequence goes on from JBBNAI010000507.1 coordinate 25,697, forward strand.
ATCCTGGTCGCCGAGGACAATGTGGTGAACCAACTGGTGGTACAGGGTTTCCTGAAGAAGCGCGGCTACTGCGTGCGCCTGGTCACCAACGGCCTGGCCGCCGTCAACGAGTACCAGCGCGATCCGGACTCGATTCAACTGATCCTGATGGACTGCGAGATGCCGGAAATGGACGGTTTCGAAGCGACCCGGCAGATCCGCAAGCTGGAACGCAGCAAACAGCTGAGCAACGTGCCGATCATTGCGCTGACCGCGCACATCCTCGATGAACACCGTGAGATGGGCGCCCAGGCCGGCATGGACGATTTCCTCGGTAAGCCACTGGATAGCCAGCTGCTGTTCGCCACGCTCGATCGCTTTCTTCTCGATCAGCCCCTGGCGAAGGATTAGCATGGGCGCCCTGCCGTAGAGAACCCGCCATGCTGATCCCCTATCACCTGCTCGAAGCCGACACCCTGGACCGCCTTCTGGAAGATTTCGTTACCCGCGACGGCACCGACAACGGCGACGAAACCCCGCTGGTGACCCGTGTCGAACGCGCCCGTCACGCCCTGCACAAGGGCCAGGCCGTGATCGTCTTCGATGCGGAAAGCCAGCAATGCCAGTTGGCACTGAAAAGTGAGGTGCCACGCGAGTGGCTGGAAGAGTAACCCGCTAGCGCATCAGCGCGCGGCTCAACGCCAACCGAGCCGTGGGCCGAACAGGATGATGCCGGCCCCGAGCAGGCACAGCCCGGCACCCAGCCAGTCGGTATTCATTGGCCTGGCCCGCTCGATCACCCACAGCCACAGCAGCGACGCAACGATATACACCCCGCCATAGGCCGCATAGGCACGTCCGGCATAGCTGGCTTCGACCCGGGTCAGCAGCAGCGCGAACAGCGTCAGGCTGAGCAGCCCTGGGGCAATCCACCAGGCACTCTTGCCCAGCCGCAGCCAGGTCCAGAAGGCATAGCAGCCAGCGATTTCGAATACGGCGGCGAGAAAGAACCAGAAGTAGTTGAGCATCACGAATCTCGGAACCTGGGGTGGATCGATCAGCCGCGCAGGCTACCTTCACGCTCCCACACACAACGCATGCGCAGGTCATCCTCCTGCGGGCTGTGGAAGCCGCTCTCGGACTCCCAGCGGAAGGTGTGCACGCCATTCAGCTCGGTTTCCAGGTGGACCACCGCGCTGGCCCAGTACAGGCGCTTGAGCAGGGCCTCGAACTCCTCGACCCAGAGCTTCCACTCGTATTCCACCGCCCGGTAACTGGCGCCGAAGTGAATCACCTGGGTCTGGTACAGGCCCTCGCCATCGGCCGAACAGAAGGAAAACATCTCGCGCCCGAGGAAGGGCCAGGCTTCGCCCTGGGGTAACTGGTCGAGCATCCGCCGGTTGGTATCGCGGCGCAGCAGCCGCTGCTCGCGGTCACCGGACGGCCAGTCACGGATGCAGCCATAGACGATGGATTCAGGCTCCACGCGGGTACTCCAGAAAGATCAGGCAGCCTTCTATCACAGGGTGTAGCCGCTGCAAAGGAACTATGCCTTAACTCGCTCGCTGCGCGCTCGGCGAACGCAATGCCCAGGCCAGTACCGTCATCAGCAGCGCCAGGCCGATCAGCACCATGAACGGGACCTGATAGCTGCCGGCGAGGTCGCGCCCAAGGCCAACCAGAATCGGCGCCAGGCAGGCCATGCCGTAACCGGCACAGAGCATCATTGCGGTCCAGCGACTGACTGCCAGCGGTGTATGCACTTCATAAAGCGGCAACACCAGGGACAGCGAAAACGAGCCACTGAGGGCCAAGCCCATCAGTACAGCCCAGGTCTCGGGCAGAAACTGCGGCGCAAAGGTGATCATGCACAGGCATACGCTCATGCACGCACCGCAAGCTACCAGCAGTGGCTGGCGGATATCGAAGCGTTGCGCCAGCCATGGCATCAGCCAGGCACTCGGCAGACCGACCAGCATGAACAGGCTGAACAGGCCATTGCTGTGCAACAGGCTGAAACCCGCCTCGTGGTAACGCGCCACCAACCAGGTGGCCATGGTGTAGAAGAACCCCGCCTGAATGGCGAAGAACCCGGTCACCAACCAGGCCCGCGGCTCACGCCAGGGCAACCCCTGGGCATCGCTCTGCGCGGCAGGCTCGGCATGGCTCGGCAAGCGCAGCCAGAGCAACAGGGCCAGCAACGCGGGGAGCGCCCAGGCCGCCAGGCCATAACTCCAATTGTCACCCAGGCCCTGGGTCAGCGGTACGGTCAAGACCGCCCCGCCCGCCCCGCCAATGGCCATGCTGAAGGAATACCAGCCCACGATCTGGCCGACATGGTCGCGAAAATGCCGCTTGATGAAGCCCGACAACAATGGCCCGGCCACGGCGATACCGGCACCGAGGAGCACCGCACTGCCAATCAGCAACACGCTGGCCTGGCTACCCAGCCGCAGCAGCAGCGCCAACGTAATCAATGCCAGACACAGGGCAATGGTGCGCTCCAGGCCCAGGCGTACCGCCAGACGCGGCGCCAGTGGCGCCAGCAGGCCCATGCACAGCACCGGCAAGGCAGTCGTCAGGCTGATCAAGCCGCGGCTCAAGGCCAGTTCGGTTGCGATTCGTTCGATCAGCGGCGCAAGGGAGGTGATGCCGGGGCGCAAGTTGATCGCCGCCAGCACCAAGGCCAGCATCAGCATGGCCTTAGATACGGGTTTCACAGGTCATCCAACAACATCGAGGCCAGGCAGGCCGGACTTGTAACCCTACTCCCTGGCCGGCCTTTCGGGCAAGGCAAAACACCATAAAGCTGACTACAAAGACAGCTACTCAATTGCGCAGAGACGACTGCCGATATCCCCCCGCTTGCCAGCCCACGCGCCCTATCCCACCACGAGAAGAAAGCAACGGGGAAATTACGGCAGATCATCGACCACAGAGCCTGATACCTATTCTTCCACCTGGGAAACCAGCTAAAGTGCAATCAAAGTGCCACGTCCAGGCCGAACGGCCCTTTCCCCAACCACCCCTTACCCCGTTGATTGCGCCCACCGGCTACAAGGGCGCACAGCAGAAGTGCGGGTGAATAGGCGAGTCGCCAGGACGCTCAAAACAGCAATGACCATGCAGGCAGAACGCGGCTGAACAGACAACTAAACCCGTCCGATCAGTAGCGATGAAAAAAGCCCGTAACAAGCCGGCCTCCGGCTCGAATAGTGCGAATTCGCTGTATATAGTGCACTCATGTAACAAAACAGAATTTATTTAGTACGTATTACCGGTTCGTACTCGTTCACTCATTGGAATGTCGACGATGAAAACAACAAAAGACGCAGATTCCACAGTCTCCGAAGCGCGCGCCGTAGCCGCTGCTGCAGCCGCAGAGGCCCAGCAGAATCTGCTGCCTGCACTGCCGATCTCGGCAATCACGCCGAATGGCGAGCAGTACATGTACTTCACAGAACGCGATATCGATCGCATCCTGGAAAACCTCGACGGCCTGCGCGAACGTGTGTTTCCCCAGGTGCGCAACGATGACGGCAGCGAAGCCCGCAACACCCAGCCCTTCCCGTCCGTCTGCCTGATCGGCCTCGGCCGCTGCGGCTCGAACATCGCCCTGGATGTCGCCTCGCTGGTGTACAACGCGCGAAAGTTCTACCTCAATGAATTCAGTAACCAGGAAAAGCTGAACAGCGAACAGCGCCCGGCCAGCTGGATCCGCAACAACCTGCGCCTGTCCCCGAGCCGCGCGGCCAAGCCGGTATTCCTGATCGAGCCGCTGGTGATGCTGGGCGACCTGGACAAGGACATCGAGGGCCGCATCCGCTTCTCGCGCAAGACCGAGACCAGCGGCTTCCTCAACGACTACAGCAAGATGAAAATCATGGACCTCTCCGAAGTCCATGCCGGCGGCGCCGGTAACGCGCCGATCCTCGGCCAGTACCTGGCCAAGATCATCCTCAACAAAGACACCCAGCGCTTCACCAACGAAGACTGGAAGTTCATCCACAGCTACCTGATCGACTCCTGCGGCATCAAGGCCAACCAGTCGCGCCTGTACTTCTACATCTTCAGCGCCGGCGGCGGCACTGGCTCGGGCATGGCATCGGAATTCGGCCTGGCCCAGCAATTCGCCTACATGAGCAAGACTTTCGAGATCAAACCGGAAGTCAGCGGCGACAACCGCGACCACTCGTTCGTCTTCGAGCCAATCTTCACCAGCGGCATCTGCATCCTGCCGAACATCTCCGACCAACGTATCGAGATGTCCGAAGCCCTGCACATCAACGCTGGCCGCCTGCTGTGCAAGTACCTCTCCGAAGAGTGGGACTTCTCCTACAACTTCGACAGCGAAGAAACCGGCGAAGAAAGCGTGATGCGCCGCATCCGCCCGTGGAACGCGATGATGCTGATCTCCAACGACATCATGCGTTACGCCGAGGAAAGCGACGGCGGCAACATCCAGAACATCGACGTGAACGCCATGGAGCGCCACGCCAACCAGTACATCTCGCAGCAGATCTTCAACATCCTCACCGCCCAGGCGGTGACTACCGACTACGACCAGAACTACTTCCGTCGTGCCGGCATCGATATCGGCGAGACCATCCGCCTCGACGCCAACGACCTGTTCATGAGCCTTGCCGGCCCGGTAGCCGTGGCCTATGCCGAGTCCGTGGTAGCCGAGCAGGCCACACCACCGACCGACAAGTTCAAGGTCTTCGAGAAAGAACAGCCCAAGCTGAACATCGACGACCTGTTCTTCCGCTCCATCGACCTGCCGCACTTCAACAAGGCGACCCAGGCCATCGAAGGCATCAGCCTGTTGCCGATCGAGGCCAAGCGCTACCGCGAAGCCCTCGACCAGTACAAGAAGACCGGTTTCGACGCCAGCGCACTGAGCGACCTGCACTTCTTCAAGAACTGCTCCTCGGTGGTCTCCATCGTTTCGCTGCCGAAAGACTACAAGCTGTCCTACATGGACCTGAACCGGCTCAAGACCCACCTCAACAGCCTGTTCCCCAATACCACGCTGAAGCGCTATGCACTGGTAATCGGCGCCTCGGCCAACCTGTCGCTGACCACCCTGATCGTCAAGAGCCCGTGCCTGTCGGACGACTTCCTGACCCTGATCGTAGCCTTCATCAAGCGCTGCTTCGCCCGCGACCAATACCGCTACGACGACAGCCTGGACAACGCAATGCTCGACTTCATCGTCTCCGAGGAGTTCGATGAGGAACTCATCGAGGCCATGCTCAACGAGCACGAGAACCCGGCGAAGATCCTCGATACCAACTGGTACGCGATCAAGCCTATGTACGAGAAGAAGTACCGCGAGCTGATCAACGACCAAGACAAGTTCGTCTCGATCAACGACATCCGCCTGTCGCGCGACAGCGTGAAGAAAGCCATCAAGTACCTGCGCGAAATCTACCGCCACCGCGTCGGCAAGACCCGCGTCATCTCGCTCAACGATTACAACGGCAAAGCCTGATCGGTTGCCGGAAAAACCAAAAAGGGCCTGCAAATGCAGGCCCTTTTTTTATCCTCTGAAACCGCTCAACCAACCTAGGCTTTCTGCCGTGGGACCACCTGGCTTGTACTCCGCAGCCAACCACCCGGAGTAGCCTGTCGATTGCAGTCCTCGCAACAGGGAAGGAAAGTCTATGACGCCGCTGCCCGGTTCTCTGCGCCCCGGGCAATCGGCAAACTGCACATGGCCGATCCGCCCGGCCAGCAAGCCGATACCCGCCTCGCTATCCAGCCCTTGTCGCGCCATGTGGTAGAGATCGAACTGCGCCAGGCAATTGGGGTGATCGACCGCACGCAGCAGCTCGTCCAGATGCTCCGGTGTATTGATCAGGAAGCCCGGTACATCCAGCGGATTGATCGCCTCGCACAACAGGCGAATACCGAGAAGCTGAAAAGCTTCGGCGGCCGTGCGCAGGTTGGCAACCAAGGTAGCTAGCGCCTGCTCGCGGCGCACACCCTCGGCCAGCCGTCCGGCCAGCACATTGACGCAACGAGGCCGCGCCATCGCCGCATAGGTCAGCGCCTGCTGCAATGCAGCATCGAATTCGGCCTGGCGCGACGGTACCGCCGCCAACCCCGGACCACCTGTCATGAAATCGCCCGCCGGCAGGTTGATCAGCACCAATGGCATCCCGGCTCGCTCCAGCGCTTCTTTCAGACGAATCGCGGGCACCTCATAAGGGAACTGGACTTCCACACCGTCGAAGCCTGCAGCGGCCGCAGCCAGCACACGCTCGATCAGCGGCACCTCGGTGAACAACATGGACAGGTTGGCTGCGATCTTCATACCTGCTCCTCACGGTACTGCTGCACCAGGGTCGCCGGATCGTGTTCAAGGTGCCCCTGGCTGGCGTGCAAACGCATCAGCTGCGCGGCCAGGCCACTCATGGGCGTGGCACTGCCCTGCTCACGAGAGAGCCTGGCGGCAGTATCCAGATCCTTGAGCAAGGTACGTACATGCCACTTGATCGGCTCGAAACGGCTCTCGGCCATTTGTGGCGCCAGAATCTGCAAGGGTTTGGAGTCGGCAAAGCCACCAGCCAGGGCTGGGGCAATGAGGCCGGCATCGACCCCGGCCTTTTCCGCCAGGGCGACGACCTCCGCGATCACCAGCGCATTGCAGGCGACGATCATCTGGTTGCACACCTTGGTCACCTGCCCTGCGCCCACGTCGCCCATGCGTGTCAGCCGCTGGCCAAGGTGTGCGAGGATCGGCCGTAGTTGCTCGATATCGGCAGCCTCACCACCCGCCATGATCGCCAGGCTACCTGCTTCGGCACCCGACGTGCCGCCTGATACCGGTGCATCCACCCAGCGCATGCCGGTCCGTGCCGCCAGCTCTGCGGCCATCTCACGAGTTGCCGCCGGCTCAAGGCTGGAAAAGTCCACCAGCAGTTGACCAGGCCTGGCTCCTTCGACGATGCCATCCGTGCCAAATACCACCTCGCGCACTGCAGCAGTATCCGCTAGGCACAGCATCACAATGTCAGCGTTTCGGCACAATTCAGCCGGGCTTGTCACGCGCCGCGCACCGGTCTGCTCTAGCGGCAAACATTTGTCGGCAGAGCGGTTCCAGACATCCAGAGGATACCCCGCAGCCAACAGCCGACGAGTCATGGGCAGGCCCATCAGGCCAATACCGGCAAATGCCAGGGTAGGAAGGGGGGCGGACATGCGCAGCTCCACGGCAATAAAAGGCACCTATCTTAACTGCTGCCCGAAAGTCGTTGCCGTGAAATGCAAAACCCCGGGACTGGCCCGGGGTTTTATCGTGGGGGATTACAAACCGTCTTTTTCAAGGTGGTCGAAGTCCACCGTCTCGCCCGGCTTGGCCCCCAGCTTGTCGCGGATATCCTCGAACATACGATCGAACTCGGCGTGGCCGCGCATGATCAGGCTGTGGTTGGTGGGCAGGCCATGCTTGGCCGCAATGCGCGTCGCCACGCTGGCAAAGTTGAAAGCGGTATCACGGTGCAGTTCAAACTCATCCTTGAACGGCTTGCCTGAAACATGCCCCTCCATACGGAAGTGCATCATCGGCCCTTCCTTGGGATCGCGGCGAACCTCGTAATAAAGATCGATGGCAAAATCGGTCTGGCCAGGCAGGCTGGAGCGATGCAGGTGACCCGGTTCGAACATGGTGACTCTCCTTGATTTAACGCAAAAGCTCAGTCTAGACCGTCCTGTAGAAGATGATTGCGCTCTGCTTCAGTGCAACAGCGCCTCACCAGCACGCTCTTGTACCAGTACCCAGGGCGCCACCACCACCGCCCATAGCTTGGGGTCGCGAGCCAACAGGTCTTCAGCAATCTCGATTTCTACCTTGCACAGCGTACCGGCGGCAAGCCAGCTGGCTACTTTGCCCTGGTCATCCTCCGCCACAGCCTGCGCCACCTCGACCAGATCCTGCTCTGCGCCCACCCACAACAATGCGCCGCGGGCAAAGAACGGTTGCAGCTCTTGCCAGCTAATCGGAGCCGTTTCGCCAAGCAGCTTGGCATAGAGGGTGCTAGGTTGTTCACTCATGGTTTGCTCTGTGTCCAGACACATACGAAGGAAATTGCGGCGTCATGATAGCGCCGCCCCCGACGAGGGCAAACCCGCGTACAGTCATGGCTGCAAAGACTCATCAGTCACTGAAAAAGCACGCCGTTATTCTGTACGTTTATTTCAATTTAGCGACACACCCCCTTCATGCCTCGAACTGCCTGCTTTTCAAGGCGCGAAACGGAGTTCTACACTGTGCCGGTACAGTTGCCGGGGTATGACCGGGGTATCTGATCCGGTCCTGCAGCTTTGGCCGCGTGGATTAAAACAACGAAAACACTAATAAAGAGTGGAGCACTATGAACAAGGCTAGCAAGCAAGTTTCCAAGCTGTTCGCCGCCATGGCCCTGGCTGGCGTTGCCAGCTACTCAATGGCTGCTGACACCATCAAGATCGCCCTGGCCGGCCCGGTAACCGGTGCCGTCGCCCAATACGGCGAGATGCAGTTCATCGGTGCCGAAATGGCCATCGAGCAGATCAACAAAGCTGGCGGCGTGAACGGCGCCAAGCTCGAAGGCGTGAAATACGACGACGCCTGTGATCCGAAACAAGCCGTTGCCGTAGCCAACAAGATCGTCAACGACGAAGTGAAGTTCGTGGTTGGCCACCTCTGCTCCAGCTCCACTCAGCCGGCGTCCGACATTTACGAAGACGAAGGCATTCTGATGATTACCGCGGCCTCCACCAGCCCGGACATCACCGCTCGTGGCTACCAGCTGGTATTCCGCACCATCGGCCTCGACAGCCTGCAAGGCCCGACCGCCGGCAACTTCATTGCCGACCACGTCAAGCCGAAAACCGTTGCCGTGATCCACGACAAACAGCAGTACGGTGAAGGCATCGCCACCGCCGTCAAGCAGACCCTGGAAGGCAAAGGCACCAAAGTTGCCCTGTTCGAAGGCATCAACGCCGGCGACAAGGACTTCTCCGCCCTGATCGCCAAGCTCAAGCAAGCCAACGTCGACTTCGTCTACTACGGCGGCTACCACCCTGAGCTGGGCCTGCTGCTGCGTCAGACCAAAGAGAAAGGCCTGAACATCAAGTTCATGGGCCCTGAAGGTGTCGGCAACAAAGAAATCTCCGCCATCGCCGGCCCGGCTTCCGAAGGTCTGCTGGTTACCCTGCCGAAGTCCTTCGACCAGGATCCGAAGAACCAGGCACTGGTTGAAGCCTTCAAGGCCAAGAACCAGGACCCGAGCGGCCCGTTCGTATTCCCGGCTTACGCTGCTGTGCAAGTCATTGCCGAAGGCATCAAGAAAGCCGGCGATACCGACACTGCCAAAGTGGCCGCAGCCCTGCGCGCCAACAGCTTCGAAACCCCGACCGGCAGCCTCGGCTTCGACGACAAGGGTGACCTGAAAGACTTCAGCTTCGTGGTTTACGAGTGGCACCAGGACGGTACCAAAACCGAAGCCAAGTAAGCTTCCCGCCTGAAACCCAGAGCCCACTGCGCGAGCAGTGGGCTTTGTTTTATTGAGTTTTCCGGGTATCCGCCGCGCCACAAGCGCTGCTGTACGCGATGTCCCGAGGAGTTGGGTAATGCCTGATCTCTATCACTACCTGCAACAGCTGATCAACGGCCTGACCGTTGGCAGTACCTATGCCCTGATCGCCATCGGCTACACCATGGTTTACGGCATCATCGGCATGATCAACTTCGCCCACGGCGAGGTGTACATGTTGGGCTCGTACGTGGCCTTCATCGTCATCGCCGGGCTGACCATGTTAGGCCTCGACAGCCTGCCGATCCTGATCATCGGCGCCTTCGCCGCTAGCATCATCGTCGCCAGCGCCTATGGCTACAGCATCGAACGGGTGGCCTACCGACCCTTGCGCGGCAGCAATCGCCTGATCCCGCTGATTTCGGCGATCGGCATGTCGATCTTCCTGCAGAACGAGGTTCTGCTGGCCCAAGACTCCAAAGACAAAGCCATCCCCAACCTGATTCCGGGGAACTTCGTATTCGGGGAGAGCGCCATGAACAGCGTGACGATCTCCTACATGCAAGTGCTGATCTTCATCGTCACCATCCTGGTGATGTACGGCCTGACCCTCTTCATCACCCGCTCCCGCCTCGGCCGCGCCTGCCGCGCCTGTGCGGAAGACATAAAGATGGCCAACCTGCTGGGTATCAACACCAACAACATCATCGCCCTGACCTTCGTCATCGGCGCCACTCTGGCCGCCGTCGCCGCCGTGCTGCTGGGTATGCAGTACGGGGTGATCAACCCGCACATCGGCTTCCTCGCCGGGATCAAGGCCTTCACTGCCGCCGTACTCGGCGGGATCGGCAGCATTCCGGGCGCCATGCTCGGTGGCTTGGTGCTAGGTGTAGCCGAAGCCTTCGGTGCAGACATCTTCGGTGACCAGTACAAGGACGTGGTGGCCTTCGGCCTACTGGTCCTGGTGCTGCTGTTCCGGCCGACCGGCATCCTGGGCCGCCCGGAGGTTGAAAAAGTATGAGTTCTGCTATTCGCAAAAACCTCAAGACGGCCTTCTTCAGCGCCCTGCTGGTACTGGCCGTGGCCTATCCGGTGCTTGGCCTGAAGCTGACCACGGTCGGCATCAAGCTCGAAGTACATGGAGCCAGCGCCGACGTGCTGTGGAGCATCGCCATCGCGGCGATCACCATGTTCGTCTGGCAGCTGTTCCGCGACCAGATTGGCAGCGCCTGGGCTAGCGCCCCGAAGCTGCCTGCGGTGCCGAGCAAGGCGAGCAACTTCCTCACCCTGCCCTCGACCCAGCGCTGGATCATCCTCGGCCTGATCGTGATCGGCCTGGCCTGGCCGTTCTTCGGCAGCCGTGGTGCGGTGGACATCGCCACGCTGATTCTGATCTACGTGATGCTCGGCCTGGGCCTGAACATCGTCGTCGGTCTGGCGGGCCTGCTCGACCTCGGTTACGTCGGCTTCTACGCCGTCGGCGCCTACAGCTATGCGCTGCTCTCGCACTACTACGGCCTGGGTTTCTGGGTGTGCCTGCCGATCGCCGGCCTGATGGCGGCCTTCTTCGGCTTCATCCTCGGCTTCCCGGTCCTGCGCTTGCGCGGCGACTACCTAGCCATCGTCACCCTCGGCTTCGGCGAGATCATTCGCATCCTGCTGCGCAACATGACCGAGCTGACAGGCGGCCCCAACGGCATCAGCAACATCGACAAGCCGACCCTGTTCGGCCTGTCGTTCGAACGCCGTGCCGCTGAAGGCATGCAGACCTTCCACGAGTTCTTCGGCATCGCCTACAACGGCATCAACAAGGTGATCTTCCTCTACCTGATCGCCCTGCTGCTCGCCCTGCTGGCCCTGTTCGTGATCAACCGCCTGCTGCGCATGCCCATCGGCCGCGCCTGGGAAGCCCTGCGTGAAGACGAGATCGCCTGCCGCGCACTGGGTATGAACCCTACCGTGATCAAGCTCTCCGCCTTCACCCTCGGTGCCTGCTTCGCAGGTTTCGCCGGCAGCTTCTTCGCTGCACGCCCGGGCCTGGTTACTCCGGAGTCCTTCACCTTCATCGAGTCAGCCATCATCCTCGCCATCGTCGTCCTCGGCGGCATGGGTTCGCAACTGGGCATCATCCTCGCCGCCGTAGTGATGATCCTGCTGCCGGAACTGATGCGTGAGTTCAGCGAGTACCGCATGCTGTTCTTCGGTGCCCTGATGGTTCTGATGATGATCTGGCGTCCACAGGGCCTCTTGCCCATGCAGCGCCCGCACCTGGAGTTGAAACCATGAGCCGCCCGATTCTTCAAGTCAGCGGGCTGACCATGCGCTTCGGCGGCCTGCTGGCCGTCAACAATGTCGCCCTGTCCGTCCAGCCCAAACAGGTAGTCTCGATGATCGGCCCCAACGGCGCCGGCAAGACCACCGTGTTCAACTGCCTAACCGGTTTCTACCAGCCAACTGGTGGGGTCATCCTGCTCGACGACGAGCCTGTGCAAAACCTGCCCGGCCACCTGATCGCCCGCAAAGGCGTGGTGCGCACCTTCCAGAACGTTCGCCTGTTCAAGGAAATGACTGCGGTGGAAAACCTGCTGGTCGCCCAGCACCGCCACCTCAACACCAACTTCATCGCCGGCCTGCTGAAAACACCGGCCTTCCGCCGCAGCGAAAAAGCCGCCATGGAATACGCTGCGCACTGGCTGGAACAGGTCAACCTGACCGACGTCGCCAACCGTCCGGCAGGCACCCTCGCCTACGGCCAACAGCGCCGCCTAGAAATCGCCCGCTGCATGATGACGCGCCCGCGCATCCTCATGCTCGACGAGCCAGCCGCTGGCCTCAACCCGCGCGAGACCGAAGACCTCAAGGCGCTGATAGCCCTGCTACGCGACCAACACGACGTGACCGTGCTGCTGATCGAACACGACATGAAACTGGTCATGAGCATTTCCGACCACATCTACGTGATCAACCAGGGCACACCCCTGGCGGACGGCACACCGGAGCAGATCCGCAACAACCCGGACGTGATCAAAGCCTACCTGGGGGAAGCGTAATGCTCAGCTTCAACAACGTCTCCACCTTCTACGGCAAGATCCAGGCGCTGCACGACGTCAGCATTGAAGTGCAGCAAGGTGAAATCGTCACCCTGATCGGCGCCAACGGTGCCGGCAAGTCGACCCTCCTGATGACCCTGTGCGGCTCACCCCGCGCCACCAGCGGCAGTATCCGCTACATGGGCGAGGAACTGGTCGGCCAGGAGTCCTGCGACATCATGCGCAAGAGCATCGCGGTGGTGCCGGAAGGCCGCCGCGTGTTCGCCCGCCTGACCGTCGAAGAAAACCTGGCCATGGGCGGCTTCTTCACCGAGAAAGCCGACTACCAGGAGCAGATGGACAAGGTGCTGCACCTGTTCCCACGCCTCAAGGAACGCTTCGAACAGCGCGCTGGCACCATGTCCGGCGGCGAACAGCAGATGCTCGCTATCGGCCGCGCGCTGATGAGCAAGCCCAAACTGCTGCTGCTCGACGAACCCTCCCTGGGCCTGGCACCGATCATCATCCAGCAGATCTTCGACATCATCGAACAACTGCGCCGCGATGGCGTGACCGTGTTCCTGGTCGAACAGAACGCTAACCAGGCACTCAAACTGGCCGACCGCGCCTACGTCCTGGAAAACGGCCGCATCGTCATGCAAGGCACTGGCGAAGCCCTGCTGAACGACCCCAAGGTACGTGACGCCTACCTCGGCGGCTAAGCTCGCCAAGCCACATAAAAAACCGCCCTTCGGGGCGGTTTTTTATTGATCGCAAAAGAAAAAGCAGACACACAGAGCATAACGGGCCACGCCCCTCACGGAAGGTTTGGCATGAAGCCAAACCTCTAGCGATCGGAAAAACAAAAAAGCCTGACCATTTCTGACCAGGCTTTAATGTTGGGATTATTTGGTCGGGACGGAGTGATTCGAACACTCGACCCCTTGCACCCCATGCACTTATTTTATGGATTTTCATAGATCACCATAGACACTCACGGACAAGCACTACCCTAGAAATTATGGGTCTTACAGGCTATTTTAGCTTCCCATAGCGTCCACGAACGGCCATCACCAGCCAAGCGTCTCGGTGGCACAAAAGTGGCACAAAATTAAGCGGCGAAGAGTTTTACTAGGGGTAGAGAGTGGCCAAGCTGACAATCAAGCAACTGGAGGCTTTCACCGCTGAAGATCATGGAAAGGTCTTCAGAGAGGATGGTGGGCTGGTGGCCGAGGTGCGAGCTGGAG
>JBBNAI010000508.1:0-10707 GCA_037994305.1 Pseudomonas sp.
TCGGGGCCGCACATGGCGCCGAGCACTCCGGTGATCAGTACGAACACCGCCGCCAGCGCCGCCACGCCGCCGATCTGCTCAGCCACCAGCATGGCGATCGGCGAGGTCACCGACTTCGGCGCCAGGGTCATCAGCATCATGTGGTCGGCACCGAACAGCCACGCCAGGCCCACGCCCATCGCCGTCGCCACCACGCCGCCCACAGACAGGGTGATCAGCACCGGCCAGAACAACTGGCGAATCCGTCGCAGGTTGAGATACAGCGGCACCGCCAAGGCTACGGTCGCCGGCCCCAGCAGGACGCTGAGCAGGAAGGTGCTGCTGCGGTATTCCTGATAACTCAGGCCGCTGACCAGCAGCACACCGATCAAAACAGTCATCGATACCAGCACCGGCTGCAGAAAGAACCAGCGGGTTTTCTCGTAGGCGGCCAGGGCCAACTGATACACCGCGAGGGTGATGCCGACGCCGAATAGCGGGTGATGGATCACCGCCTGCAGGGCGGCATGCGCATCGAGGCTCATGCCTGCTCCTCCTGGCGCGCCTGGCGCTCGATCAGTTTCTGCATCAGCCAGCCGACGAACAACAGGGACAGCAGCAGGGACAGGCACAGCGCGCCGACCAGGGCCCAGAAGTCCGCGGCGATCTGCGCGGCATAGACCATCACCCCCACGGCCGGCGGCACCAGCAGCAAGGGCAGGTAGCGCAGCAGCGTGGCAGCAGCATCGCTAAGCGGCTCGCCCACTTCGCCACGCAGCAGGAGAAAGACGAACAACAGCAGCATGCCGATGATCGGTCCCGGCAACATCGGCAGGAGCAGGACGTTGAGGGCGGTGCCCAGCAACTGGAACAGCACCAGCCAGGTCAGGCCACGTAACAGCATGGAAATCTCCCGGATAAAAGCGCGGCCATTATAGCCACGCCCTAGGCCACGTCATAAACAGCGCGCCTCAGGCTTGACCCTCCCGCGCACTCATGATGATCTAGAGCCAGCCAGGTTCATCCTCAAAAACAACAAATAACCTCGCATCCTCAAGGAGGATCTATGCCGCTCGTACCCGTATCGCAACTGCAAGACTATGTAGGCAAGGAGCTGGGATGCTCGGAATGGCTGACCATCGACCAGAACCGCATCAACCAATTCGCTGAATGCACCGGTGACCATCAGTTCATCCACGTCGACCCGGTCAAGGCCAAGCACACCCCCTTCGGCAGCACCATCGCCCACGGTTTCCTCAGCCTGTCGCTGATTCCGGTGCTGATGGAAAAGCTGATGCTCGCCCCTGAAGGCCTGAAGATGGCCGTCAACTACGGCCTGGACAGCGTGCGCTTCATCCAGCCGGTGAAGGTCGACTCGCGCGTGCGCCTGTCCGCCAAGGTGCTCGAAGTCACCGAGAAGCGTCCGGGCCAGTGGCTGTTCAAGGTCGAAGCGACCCTGCAGATCGAAGGCCAGGAGAAGCCGGCTTATATCGCCGAGTCGCTTTCTCTTTGCTTCGTCTGAGCCATCCGGCCATACAAAACGGGGCGCAATAGCGCCCCGTTTTCATTGCACTTCGGCATACTCGGCGCATGTCCATGACCCGGATGTCTGCCATGCCCCGCCTGCTTGCCCCCCTGACACTCGCCCTGCTCCTCGCCGCCTGTGGCGATAGCGAACCACTGCTGCCACCAAACGCGGTACTGCCGGATGGCGGGCGCTACCGCGGCGAGGTGGTCGACGGCCTGCTGCAAGGCCAGGGGCGCCTCGACTACGCCAATGGCAGCTGGTACTCGGGGCTGTTCAAGGACGGTTTGTTCGAAGGTCAGGGCGAGTGGCACGGCTCGGGTGGCGAACAATACGTCGGCGAATTCCACCAGGGCCTGTTCGATGGCCACGGCAAACTTACCTACAACGACGGCAGCCAATACGAAGGCAGCTTCAAGCTCGGCCGCCTGCACGGTGAAGGCCACCTGCAACAAGGCGCCATGAGCTACCGCGGCGAATTCCGCAAGGACCGCTACCAGGGCCAGGGCAATCTCCAGTTCGAGGATGGCAGCCGCTACCAGGGCCACTTCGAACGCGGAGAGTTGGATGGCGAAGGCATGCGCATCAATGGTGACGAACGCTACAGCGGCACCTTCAAGCAAGGCGTACTCAATGGCCCGGGGATCTACCAGGGCGCCGACGGGCAGACCTACAGCGGTGAGTTTCGCAACGACCTGTTCCACGGCCAGGGCCGCTACCAGGACGGCCAGGGCAATGTGTGGAATGGCCTGTTCAAGGACGGCGCCCTGACCGGCAAAGGCGATTACCTCGGCAGCGACGGCGAACGCTACAGCGGCCAGTTCCGCTACTGGCGCTACCACGGCGAAGGCACCCTGACCCTGGCCGACGGCAGCCGCTACCAAGGGCACTTCGCCCGCGGCGAATACGCCGGTATCGGCACCCTCACCAGCGCCGACGGCCAGCAGACCGAAGGCACCTGGCAGGCCGGGCAGCGGGTTCGCGATGGCGCCGGCCAATTGCTGCCCGACCCACTTGAGCTGGGCCTGCTCCAGCAAGGCGAATTGCTGCAACAGGCCATCGCCAAGCTGCCGCCCTCCACGCCGGAAGTCGAGCTGTACAGCCTGACCCTGGCCGGCGACGGCAACCAGAGCGTGTTCCTGCGCGAGGCCGACTACGTCAGCAAGCTGCTCGGCGAACGCTTCGGCGCGCGCGGCGGAATCACCCTGAGCAACCACCGCGACCACTTCGCCGACCGCCCGCTGGCCACACGCGAAAGCCTGACCCGCGCCGTGCGCGCACTGGCCGAACGCAGCGGCCCCGAAGACCTGGTGTTCATCTACCTGACCAGCCACGGCTCGCGCGACCATCAACTGAGCCTGGACCAGCCGCGCCTGCAACTGGACAGCCTACCGGCCGATGAGCTGGCCAGCCTGCTGCAACCGCTCAAGGATCGCTACAAAGTGGTGGTGATCTCCGCCTGCTACTCCGGCGGCTTCATCCCCCCCCTGAAAGACGACAAGACCCTGGTGATGACAGCCTCCCGCGCCGACCGGGTGTCCTTCGGCTGCGCCGATGAGAATGACTTCACCTACTTCGGCCGCGCCCTGTTCGCCGAGGCCTTCAACGAGACCGACGACCTGCAGCGCGCCTTCGAACTGGCCAGCGCCACCGTGGCCAAAAAGGAGAAGGCTGACGATTTCCAGCCTTCCGAACCACAACTGTGGGCACCCAAGGCCGTGCTCCAGCACTGGCGCCAGCTGCGCGAAAGCCAGGCCCGCCAGGCGCTGACCGCTGCCACGGCCGGGCAGGAGAAAACCCCATGAGCCGCTGCGCCGACAAGCTGGCGGGAACAAACCGATCTAAGCTGGCTGTATCAGCGGAGACACACACATGTATCTGACGCCCCAGCACATCCTGCTTGCAGGCGCCACCGGCCTCACCGGCGAGCACCTGCTCGATCGCCTGCTCAACGAACCCACCATCAGCCGCGTACTGGCACCCAGCCGCCGTCCCCTGGCCGAACACCCGCACCTGGACAATCCGGTGGGTGAGCTGGCCGCGCTGCTGCCCCAACTGCAAGGCCAGATCGACACTGCATTCTGCTGCCTGGGCAGCACCATCAAGCAGGCCGGCTCGCAGGACGCCTTTCGCGCCATCGACCATGACCTGGCCCTCGCCTTCGCCCGCCGCGCCCGCGAGATGGGTGCCCGCCACCTGCTGGTGATCAGCGCCCTGGGCGCCGACGCCAACGCCTCGGTGTTCTACAACCGGGTCAAGGGCGACATGGAACAGGCCCTGCAGGCGCAGGACTGGCCCCAACTGACCATCGCCAGGCCGTCGCTGCTGCTCGGCTCACGCAGCGAATTCCGCATCGGCGAACAACTCGCTGCGCCCTTCATGCGCTGGCTGCCCGGCAAATACCGCGGCATCGAAGCCACCACCCTGGCCCGTGCCCTGTGGCGCCTGGCGCTGGAAGAAGGCGACGGCGTGCGCGTGGTGGAGTCGGACGAACTGCGCCGACTGGGGCGCTGAACCATGCAGTTCTATGACCAGCACATCCTGCCGCGCCTGATCGATTTCGCCTGCGGCATGGGCCAGGTAATGAAGACCCGCTCGAAGGTCGTGCCCCTGGCCGAGGGCCGGGTGCTGGAAATCGGCATCGGCACCGGACTCAACCTGAGTTTCTACGATGCGCAGAAAGTCAGTGCCATCGTCGGCGTCGACCCTGCCGCACAGATGCAGACCCTGGCCCGCCAGCGCGCGGCGCAGATCAACATTCCAGTGGAAATGATTGCCCTGGAACTGGGGCAGATCCAGGCCGCCGATGCCAGCTTCGACAGCATCGTCTGCACCTTCACCCTGTGCACCATCCCCGACCCGCTGGCCGCCCTGCTGGAAATGCGCCGAGTGCTCAAGCCCGGCGGCAAGCTGCTGTTCAGTGAGCATGGCCGTGCGCCGGATGCGCAGGTACGCCTGTGGCAGGATCGCCTGACGCCGCTGTGGAAACCCCTGGCCGGCGGCTGCCACCTCAACCGCGACATTCCTGCACTGCTCAAAGCCGGTGGCTTTCAGATCAAGGAAATCAAGGCTGGCTACCTGCCTGGCCCGCGCCCGATGACCTGGGTCTGGTACGGCTGGGCGCAGTAGCTGCTCACAGAACGGGCATCCACCCGAGGCACTCAGTTGCCGCCGCTGATGCCCAGCCCGATACCCAGCGCAGTGGCCAGCGAGAGCGGCAGCAGCAGGGTATCCAGCAAGGCGCTGGCCGGCAGGTCGAGAGCGGCGTAGTGCGGCGCTTCGGCACCGAAGCGATCCCGCGGGCAGCAGCCCCCATTCAGCGTGTACCAATCCAGTCGCGTACCGGCATACACCACCGGCGCGCCAGGCTTGGCCGCGTCGAGGGTACGCACGCTGGCGCAGCCGGATAGCAGCAGACAGCCCAACACGACGAGCAAACTACGGGCGCGAGCCCTGCCCGCGAACAGACCAGCGCGCGCAACAGGCGCGCCGAGCGGCTCAGTCTTCACTGGACAGGTGATGCTCACCCCAGCGCGGCAGCATGTCCTGGGGAATGCCCAGGCAATTGAGGATGCGCGCCACGACGAAGTCGATCAGGTCGTCCAGGGTCTGCGGCTGGTGATAGAAGCCGGGGGACGCCGGCAGGATGGTCACGCCAAGGTTGGATAGCTTGAGCATGTTCTCCAGGTGAATGCTGGAGTACGGCGCCTCGCGCGGCACCAGGATCAACTGGCGACGCTCCTTGAGCACCACGTCGGCGGCGCGCTCGATCAGGTTGTTGCAGGCGCCGGTGGCGATCGCCGACAGCGTGCCGGTGCTGCAGGGCACCACCACCATCGCGCTCGGCGCGCCGGAGCCGGACGCTGGCGGCGCCATCCAGTCTTCCTTGCCGTAGACGCGGATCTGCCCGGGCGCGGCGCCGGTGTACTCGTTGAGGAATGCCTGCATGGACTGCGGCTTGGCCGGCAGGGTGACGTCGGTCTCAGTGGCCATCACCAGTTGCGCGGCCTTGGAGATCAGGAAGTGGACTTCGCGCTCTTCCTGCACCAGGCAGTCGAGCAGGCGCAGGCCGTACTGGGCGCCGGAAGCGCCTGTCATGGCCAGGGTAATGCGTTCGGGACCGCTCATGGGCGAACTCCTCGGAGTGTTTGTTCCCCTTTCCCCCTGGGGGAGGGCCTGGGGTGAGGGACGTACAGGCAACGCCGAGTTGCCCAGCCCCCCTCACCCCAGCCCTCTCCCGGCGGGAGAGGGGTCAACTATCTATTCAGCCAGCGCTTGCGCCAGCTTGCCATGCAGGCCGCCGAAGCCGCCGTTGCTCATCACCACCACCTGGGTGCCGGGCAGCGCCATGGCCTTGACCCCGGCGATGATGCCTTCCAGCGAGTCGCACACGACGGTGGGCACCGTGGAGCCAGCCACCGTGCCCGCCAGGTCCCAACCCAGATTGGCTGGCGCGTACCAGAACACCTGGTCGGCTTGCACCACCGAGTCCGGCAAACCGTCGCGGTGGGCGCCGAGCTTCATCGAGTTGGAGCGCGGCTCGATCACCGCAATCACCGGCGCATCGCCCACGCGCTTGCGCAGGCCGTCGAGGGTGGTAGCGATGGCGGTCGGGTGATGGGCGAAGTCATCATAGATAGTCACGCCGTTGACCTCGGCGACCTTCTCCATGCGCCGCTTGACGCTCTTGAAGCTGGAGAGGCCGGCAATGCCCAGCGCCGGCACCACGCCGACATGCCGCGCCGCGGCCAGGGTAGCCAGGGCGTTGGCCACGTTGTGCTGGCCGGTGAGGTCCCACTCGACGATGCCTTCGGGTTTGCCGCCGAAGATCACCTCGAAGCGCGAGCCGTCCTCGCTGAGCAAGCGCGCCTGCCACTGCCCGCCGTCACCGGTGGTCTGCACCGGCGTCCAGCAACCCATCTTGACCACCCGCGCCAGCGCCTCTTCGGCTTGCGGGTGAATCACCAGCCCCTCGCCCGGCACGGTGCGCACCAGGTGGTGGAACTGCCGTTCGATGGCGGCCAGGTCAGGGAAGATATCCGCGTGGTCGAATTCCAGGTTGTTGAGGATCGCCGTGCGCGGGCGGTAGTGAACGAACTTGCTGCGCTTGTCGAAGAAGGCGCTGTCGTACTCGTCGGCCTCAACCACGAAGAACGGCGTGCCGCCCAGGCGCGCGGAAATACCGAAATTCTGCGGTACACCGCCAATCAGAAAGCCCGGGCTCATGCCGGCATGCTCCAGCACCCAGGCCAGCATGCTGGTGGTGGTGGTCTTGCCGTGGGTACCGGCCACGCCGAGTACCCAGCGGCCTTGCAGTACATGGTCGGCCAGCCACTGCGGGCCGCTTACATAGGGCAGCCCCTGGTTGAGCACGTACTCCACCGCAGGGTTGCCACGGCTCAGCGCATTGCCGACCACCACCAGGTCCGGCGCCGGCTGCAGGTGGGCCGGCTCGTAGCCCTGCATCAGTTCGATGCCCTGAGCCTGCAGTTGGGTGCTCATGGGCGGATAAACATTGGCGTCGGAGCCGGTAACGCGGTGGCCAAGCTCTTTCGCCAGCACCGCCAGAGAGCCCATGAAGGTGCCGCAAATACCGAGAATATGGATGTGCATCGATGACCTCGAAACAAGCCGGGATGCCCCGGCAGAACTGGCCGCAGGTTAGCACAGCGGCGCCCATCTCCCGAGCGCGGGCTGCCCCGGGATTTATCGACTAGAGTTGCAGTGTCCCGAGACCACTCGGGCGGCATGAGGTTCACTCGCCGTTCATGCCCGCAAGCCAGTTCAGGTCCATCCGATCGCGAACCGGCTCTTACCTGCTAGCGATTGCGCGTTTGTCTGCAGTTCAGCCGAACCAAGGAGTCGTTCTTTGGTATCCGAAGGAACAGCCAGCAGCCCCGGCGAGGCGCTTTTCCCTCTCGCGGTGATCAGCCTACGGAACGGCCTGCGCCGCTCCACGATCCGCTACGCCCAATCCCTTCCCCCGCGCTCCCCGCTGGCAGCTGTGCTCCATCCCGTCGACAGCAAGGCAATTTCTACAAGAACTCAAGCCAACGCGAATGCAGGAGAGGGACATGAAACAGCAATCGGGAGTGAGTTACACAACGGTCGATCAGGCCTACTTCGAGAAGCGCGGCCTGCGCCGCTATGCCGGGGTCTGGTCGCTCTGGGCGCTGGGCGTCGGCGCGGTGATTTCCGGGCATTTTTCCGGCTGGAACTTCGGCCTGGCCAATGGCTGGGGCAGCATGTTGATCGCTGCCATCATCATTGCGGTGATGTACCTGGGCCTGACCTTTTCCCTGGCGGAAATGTCCCCGGCCCTGCCCCACACCGGCGCCGCCTATTCCTTCGCCCGTAGCGCCATGGGCCCCTGGGGCGGCTTCCTCACCGGCCTGGCGGAAAACGTCGAATACGTGCTCACCCCGGCGGTGATCGTGTTCTTCATCGGCAGCTACATGAGCAGCATCTTCGGCACGCCAAGCGAGTACCAGCCGCTGTGGTGGATCGGCTTCTACCTGGCCTTCGTCTGGCTCAACGTGATCGGCGTCGAGCTGTCATTCAAGGTCACCCTGGTGGTTACCCTGCTCGCCCTGGCCTGCCTGGTGACATTCTGGTTCAGCGCCTTGCCGCACATCGACTTCGCCCGCTACGCGATGAACGTCGGCGCCGATGGCGTCGAACTCCCCGAGGGCGGCGGACCGTTCCTGCCCAAGGGCTGGGTCGGCATCCTCGCGTCGCTGCCGTTCGCCGTCTGGCTGTTCCTCGCCATCGAGCAGCTGCCGCTGGCCGCCGAAGAATCGGTCGACCCCAAGCGCGACATGCCCAGGGGCATCATCGCCGGCATGTTCACCCTGATGCTCTCGGCGTTCATGATCCTCTGGCTCAACCCGGCCACCAGCGGCGTCGGCTCCTTCGCCCTGGGTTCCTCGGGCGAGCCGTTGTTGGATGGTTTCAAGGCAATCTACGGCGACAACATCGCCAAGCTGCTGGCCCTGGTGGCGGTGCTCGGCCTGATCGCCAGCTTCCACACCATCATCTTCGCCATGGGTCGCCAGGTGTACTCGCTGAGCCGCGCCGGCTACTTCCTGCCCTGGTTGTCGGTGACCCACGGCCAGCGCAAGACCCCACACGTGGCCATGATCGGCGGCAGCCTGCTGGCCCTGGCAGTGATGATGGCGCTGTGGTTCATCTTCGGTGAGGAAAAGGGTGGCGCGGTGATTGGCGGCACCCTGCTCAACATGGCGGTGTTCGGCGCGATGTTCTCCTACTTCATGCAGGCGCTGTCGTTCATCCTGCTGCGCAAGAACCTGCCAAACATCGAGCGTCCCTACCGCAGCCCGCTGGGCGTACCGGGGGCCATGCTGACCATGCTGATCGCCGCCGTGACCCTGTACTACCAGCTCACCGGTGACCCGGCCTACACCATCGGCGTGTTCTGGGTGGCGGCGTTCTTCGCCCTCGGCATCCTGTACTTCGCCATCATCGGTCGCCATCGCCTGATCCTCTCGCCCGAAGAGGAGTTCGCCATGCAGCAACGCGAGAAAGATAAAAACAACTAAGCCCTAGACCTGTTCCGGGGCTCGCGAGCGAGCGCGAGAACAGGCAGGAGCGGGTGCACATGACTATTGCGCGCCCGCTCCTGCCGCCATATCGCCGACACGCCGCAGCCCCGGATTTTCCGGAGTGATTACGGATGACTGCCCACCTCACGCTCACCGGCCTGCGCGAACTCGCCGTGGCCGGCAAAATCGACACCGTCCTGGCCTGCATGGTCGACATGCAGGGGCGCCTGATCGGCAAGCGCTTCCAGGTCGAGTTCTTCCTCGACAGCGCCTATGAGGAAACCCACGGCTGCGACTACCTGCTGGCCGACGACATCGACATGGAACCGGTACCCGGTTACGCCGCCGCCAGCTGGAAGCAGGGCTATGGCGACTTCGTGTTCAAGCCCGACCTGTCCACCCTGCGCGTGGTGCCCTGGCTGGAAGGCACGGCCCTGGTGCTGTGCGATGTGCAGGACCATCACCACCAGGACCTGCCGCACAGCCCGCGCGGCATGCTCAAGCGGCAGATCGCCCGGCTCACCGAACGCGGCTACCAGGGCATGTTCGCCTCGGAGCTGGAGTTCTACCTGTTCGACCAGAGCTACGAGGCCATCCACAACCAGCACTACCAGAACCCCAAGACCGCCGGTTATTACATCGAGGACTACAGC
Source organism: Pseudomonas sp. (assembly GCA_037994305.1). Taxonomy (GTDB): domain Bacteria; phylum Pseudomonadota; class Gammaproteobacteria; order Pseudomonadales; family Pseudomonadaceae; genus Aquipseudomonas. The sequence continues at coordinate 9,720 of JBBNAI010000508.1, forward strand.
ATCCTGCAGACCATCCGCGAGGAGCCGGTGATGCGCGCCATCCGCAAGCACCTGCAAGCTGCCGGCATCCCGGTGGAGAACTCCAAGGGCGAATGGGGGCCGGGCCAGGAAGAGATCAACGTGCGCTACGCCGAGGCCCTGGTGATGGCCGACCGGCACAGCATCATCAAGCACGCCTGCAAGGAAATCGCCCTGCTGCAGGGCAAGGCGGTCACGTTCATGGCCAAGTGGAACTACAACCTGGCCGGTTCCAGCAGCCATATCCACAACTCGCTATTCAGCCTCGACGGCAGCCAGGCGCTGTTCTACGACCCCGCAGCCGAGCACGGCATGTCCACGCTGATGCGCCAGTGGGTGGCTGGCCAGCTCAAGTACGCCAGCGACATCACCTACTTCCTGGCGCCCTACATCAACTCCTACAAGCGCTTCCAGGCCGGCACCTTCGCCCCCACCCGTGCGGTGTGGAGCAACGACAACCGCACCGCCGGCTTCCGCCTGTGCGGCGGCGGCAGCAAGGGCATCCGCATCGAGTGCCGGATCGGCGGTGCAGACCTCAACCCCTACCTGGCCTATGCCGCACTCATCGCCGCCGGCCTGGCCGGGATCGACGAGCAGTTGGAGCTGCCAGCGCCCTTCTCCGGTGACGCCTACGAGCATGAGGAGCTGCCGGAAGTGGCCAAGACCCTGCGCGACGCCGCCAGCGCCCTCGATCGCTCGACACTGCTGCGCAACGCGCTGGGCGACGAAGTGGTCGAGCACTACCTGCATACCGCGCGCTGGGAACAATCCGAATACGACCGCCGGGTGACCGACTGGGAGCTGCGCCGCGGCTTCGAGCGCTACTAGGCACCCCGCGAACAACAATAAGAGGAGGTCCGATGAACACCATTCGCCTGATTTCCCCGGTGGACGGCAGCCTGTATGCCGAACGCCCCTGCGCCAGCTCAAGCCAGCTGGAACGGGCCCTGAGCGAAGCCCAGCAAGCCCA
>JBBNAI010000509.1:0-2467 GCA_037994305.1 Pseudomonas sp.
CGCAGCCGCACCCTCGAGGCCTTTGGTGGTTTCGAGTACGACAGTTGCTGCTGGAAACTGCGCCTGATCAACCGTTACTGGGTCGACTACGACGAAACCAGCCTCAACCCCTCCGACAACGATGAAGGCGACCACGGCATCTTCCTACAGATCGTCCTCAAAGGCCTCGGCGGCGTAGTGGGCAACAAGGTAGGCAGCTTCCTCGACCAAGGCATTCAAGGTTATAGCGAACGTGAAGAACAAGCTTTCTGATTGCCTGCGCCCCCTGTTGTTGGGCGCAGTTCTCCTGAGTAGCGTGGCCCAGGCCGACGTACAATCCCTCAACCGGGTCGTGGCCATTGTCGACAACGACGTCATCATGCAGAGCCAGCTCGACCAGCGCGTACGCGAGGTCGAGCAGACTATCGCCAAGCGCGGCGCCGAAGCGCCGCCGCGCGATGTCCTGCAGCAGCAGGTACTGGAGCGCCTGATCGTCGAGAACCTGCAACTGCAGATCGGCGACCGCTCAGGCATTCGCATTACCGACGAGGAGCTGAACCAGGCCATGGGCAGCATTGCCCAGCGCAACAACCTGAGCCTGGATCAGTTCCGCGCAGCGCTGGCCCGTGACGGCCTGTCCTATGACGACGCTCGCAACCAGATCCGCCGCGAGATGGTCATCAGCCGCGTGCGTCAGCGCCGCGTCGCCGAACGCATCCAGGTCACCGAACAGGAAGTGCAGAACTTCCTTGCTTCCGACCTTGGCAAGCTGCAGCTGTCGGAAGAGTACCGCCTGGCCAATATCCTGATTCCGGTACCGGAAGGCGCCTCGCCCGAAGTCATCCAGGCGGCCGGAAAACGCGTTGGCGAGGTCTACAACCAACTGCGTAGCGGCACCGACTTCGCCCAACTGGCCATTTCCAGCTCGGCCAGCGAAACCGCTCTGGAAGGCGGCGAGATTGGCTGGCGCAAGGCGGCCCAGCTGCCACCACCGTTCGATAGCATGATCGGCGCCCTGAGCGTTGGCGAAGTCACCGAACCAGTACGCACCCCTGGCGGCTTCATCATCCTCAAGCTGCTGGAAAAGCGCGGCGGCAGCACAGCGGTGCGTGACGAAGTGCATGTACGCCATATCCTGATCAAGCCGAGCGAGATCCGCAGCGAAGAAGAAACCCGGCGCCTGGTCGAGCGTCTCTATGAGCGCATTGTCGCCGGCGAAGACTTTGCCGAGCTGGCGAAGAACTTCTCCGAAGACCCAGGTTCAGCGCTGAACGGCGGCGACCTTAACTGGATCGACCCGCAAGCACTGGTGCCCGAGTTCCGCGAAGTCATGGCCAACACCGCCACTGGCCAGCTGTCCAAGCCATTCAAGAGCGCCTACGGCTGGCACGTACTGGAAGTGCTTGGCCGACGCGCCACCGATAGCAGCGAACAAATGCGTGAGCAACAGGCGATGACCCTGCTGCGCAACCGCAAATACGACGAAGAGCTGCAGAGCTGGCTGCGCCAGATCCGTGACGAGGCCTACGTCGAGATCAAGCTCTGAAGCACTGATCGCCGCCACACCCAAGCCCGGCATGCCTACGCAGCGCCGGGCTTTTTTTCGACACCGCGCCCACAGGGCGTAGAGTGAACTCTCGAGCGATCCACCATGAGGCCGTCATGACTGCTTGCCGCCTGTTTGCCCTGACCCCCGGCGAGCCCGCCGGCATCGGCCCCGACCTGTGCCTGCTGCTGGCGCGCGAAGCCCAGCCACAAGCGCTGGTCGCCATCGCCAGCCGCACCCTGCTTGCCGAACGCGCCATGCAATTGCAGCTGGCCATCGAACTGATCGAGGTAGCGCCAGGCGCCTGGCCGAAAGCGCCTGCAGCAGCCGGCAGCCTGTACGTCTGGGATACCCCCCTGCCCGCGCCGGTCACTCCCGGCCAGCTGAACCAGGCGAACGCCAGCTATGTGCTGGAAACCCTCACCCGCGCCGGACAAGGCTGCATCGACGGCCACTTTGCCGGGATGATCACCGCGCCCGTGCACAAAGGGGTGATCAACGAGGCAGGCATCCCCTTCTCCGGGCACACCGAATTCCTCGCCGAGCTGACCCACACCGCCCAGGTGGTGATGATGCTCGCCACCCGCGGCCTGCGCGTGGCGCTGGTCACCACCCACCTGCCGCTCAAGGATGTGGCCGCGGCCATCACCGCCGAGCGCCTGGCACGGGTCACGCGCATCCTGCATGCCGATCTGGTGGAGAAATTCGGCATCGCCAATCCACGCATCCTGGTCTGCGGCCTCAACCCGCACGCAGGCGAAGGCGGCCACCTGGGTCGCGAGGAAATCGAAGTGATCGAGCCGACCCTGGAACGGCTGCGTGGCGAAGGCCTTAACCTGATCGGCCCGTTGCCAGCCGACACCCTGTTCACCCCCAAGCACCTCGACCATTGCGACGCCGTGCTGGCGATGTACCACGATCAGGGCCTGCCGGTGCTCAAGT
>JBBNAI010000510.1:0-12322 GCA_037994305.1 Pseudomonas sp.
GGGCCAGGGATGGCCCTTCGCGGCGGGCCCCTGGAGCAATGATGGAGTAAGGGAAGTCTGGCGTAGCCAGACCCGGATGCAGGGGCGCAGACCTTTTGGTTCCTTTTGGGGCGTTTGCCAAAAGGGACTCGCCGTGCGAGGCGAAATCTGTAGTCCCAGCCGAGGAAAGCGCCGCGCTTGCACTCAGAACCGCAAAGCCACCACCACAACGGTATTGCAGCCCTCGACGCTCCAGCGTCCCCTGCCAGCAACTGCGCTCCATCAGCCAAGCGGCGGGCGCAGGCTTGCTACCACGCCGGAGCGTGGGAGCTATCGGGGGAATAGAGGGATACCACTGATCGTTGGAACGGCGATCATTCCCACGTTCCGAGTGGGAATGCAGCCCTCGACGTTCCGGCGACCCTGCCAGCAACTTGCTATCAGGCCTTGTCGACGCCTTTTTTGATCGCGTCTTTGACGTCGCCCTTGAGTTGTTGGGCTTTACCCTTTACCTGCTGGGCATCGCCTTCGCCTTCAAGACGAGGATTATCGGTGGCCTTACCGACACCTTCTTTGATTTTACCGATGGCCTCGTTGGCATTGCCTTTGATTTTGTCTTTCGTGCTGCTCATGTGACACCTCATTTTCAGTGGCTTACAGAGAATGGAGCCCGGCCTGCGTCAATCGTTTCGTATTTCTTTTGATCGTTCCCACGCTCTACGTGGGAACGCAACCCTTAACGCTTCCGCGTCCATCAGCCAGCAACTAGCCCGTGGGCGCCATGCGCACCACGACCACTACGGCACTGCCCCTGGTGCGCACGGCGCACCCTACGTGAAGAGCAGAAGCCGCGTGGAACAAGCCACATCAAACCTTCAGGCAACAGCAACCGTCCCTTTCAGGAGGCCGAGCGGAATCGTTGCATAAGAAATTTAGCGACATGGATGTCGCGGCTTATCCCTTGAGATCAGCGCGATGGGCCAGGGATGGCCCTTCGCAGCGGGCCCCTGGAGCAATGATGGAGTGAGGGAACCCCGCAGCAGGCGGGGCCGGATGCAGGGGCGCAGACCTTTTGGTTCCTTTTGGGGCGTTTGCCAAAAGGGACTCGCCGTGCGAGGCGCAACGAAGCGAAGTAACAGCCGCAGGCTGGCCCAAAGGGCGAGCACAGCGAGTAAACCTGTAGTCCCAGCCGAGGAAAGCGCCGCGCTTGCACTCGACCTACGAGCCAGGATTGCTTGATCGCTCCCACGCCCTGTGTGGATGTGCAGCCCTCGACGCTCCACCGCCCACAATTCCAATCACGCAGAGCAGCTATCTTGCGACTAGGTTTACCGCAGATACTCAAGCCTCTGCCCACAACTCAAACAGATACAAGGTTCGTTATGACTAAAAAAATCGATCTGACGATCACCCACGACTACCTCAATCCGTTTGCCTCGCCAGACACCCCCAAGCTGAGCCCCGAACTGGTCGACTACCTGTCAGACAGCGCCTGGTACCACCCCGAGCTACTCCTGCAGATCAGCTGCCCGGAAGATGAGCGAGAACGCCTGCAGCAAGCCATCAGCAATACCTTTACGGAAAAGAGCGAACAACTCAGGGGGGATATCCGCACCCAGCGGCTAGTCGCGCTGACGCTGCTGGGCCTGGCACTCGCCCTGGTGCTGGCAGGCACGGCGCTGGGTATTGAAGGCACCATCCCGGTGGGCGTCGTGACGGTCACCGCGTGGATGCTGCTCTGGCGCAGCGCAGAAATATTCTTCCTGGATATCCGCAGCGTTAACCGGGAGCTGCGCAAGTACCAGCGCATCGCCAACGCATCCAAGCAGTTTTGATTGAGGTTGATCGTTCCCACCAAGCCACCCGTGGGAACGATCAGCCGGTAAACCCGCACTGTCTCGCCTTCCCGGCAAACGCTCGAACCTCAGCTGCGTGGCCTATGGCAGCGCCATATCCTCACCAGCCGCCTGCATCTGATCGAACACCTCTTCCATCCTCTGCAACAGCAGCGGCGCGTCGTGGCTTTTGCGGGAAACGATCAGGCGGATGGGCAGGCTCTCCACGGTGACGTAAGGCAGCGGCGGCTGGCCTGTCCTCTTGAGCACCTGATCGATCGGGAGCTGGTAGTCCAGCAGGTAGTCGCCACGCTGGCGGCGAAGCAGCTCCAACGCCGCCTCGCGATGATGGGTGCGCAGTTGCGTGATCTCCCGTGCCGGGTCCAGCAGCAGCTCCCGGGTATGCGGCCAGTAGCTGTAACCGCTGAGCATGATCATCACCTTGCCGGCCAGATCATCCGGCACCTTGGGCGCTGGCGTGTCGGGACGGTAATACAGGTTGAGCCTGACCTCGGCCAGCGGGCGATCCGACTCCAGGACGTGGCCCTTGAGTTCCTGTTTGTGAGGTGCTCCGGCCCACAGGTTGACACGCCCTTCGCGCAGCTCGTTGTATAGCCGCGCAATCGGCATGGCACGAAACTCCGGCGTGTAGCCCGCGCGCTGCACCATGCGCGTCAGCAGCTCGAACAGCGGCCCTTCCGTGCGCCCGTCAGGCGTGGTGTAGATGGAGGGCGGAAAATCGTAATAACCCACGGTGACCACTGGCATATCCGCACGGCAAAAGCCGCTGATCAATGCCAGCAGAAGCACTGAATATCTGAGCTTCAACATACGTCCCACACCTTGCTTCTAGATCTTATTTTTAGGGGGGTGTCGCATAACCCATCGATGGGACAGGCTGGTATCCAAACGCTCCGCACTATGTGAACAACTCGCGAGATTCCACAGGCATGGAAAACACGCTGCGCGTTCTACCCTACGGCTACCGGCCGTCACTGCCTACGGAGCGCCGCGGCATGACCGACCAGTCGCGCGCGTTTTGATCCTCCCACAAGTCTGCGGTGCCTGCCACTCGATGCTCTGGTCATTGCCAGCTCGCAAGCCTCATAGCGAAGCAAACAGGATTGCTGCATTTCGGCCGGGGGATTGGTGATGCGGGGCGGCACTGGCTGCGTGCCCCTGCAGAGCGTGCGCGCAGTCGAACTTGGGGCGTGACTGACGCTGGAAAACGCTGCGCGGCTTTCCACCCTACGGCTGCTCCGCCACTGTTTTGCGTGACCGGTCACCCAGCCGGGCACGCAGATGCCATACCCTGAACCGACCCACTTCGAGCCAGACAACGATGAACGACAGCGGCAACTTCATCCTCTTCCTCGTCACCCAGCTCGTGCTGCCTTTTGGCCTGGGCTACCTCTATTGCCGGAACAAGGGCATCCCCACCGACTCTTGGCGCGCAGGCGGTATTTACCTGATTGCCCTGTCGGCGGCGATGCTGCTTTTCATCGGTCTGCTCGGCCTGCCCACCCATGTGAAAAACGTCGGTTTCGTAACCAACCGGCCGATGGGTTTCACCTGCGGGGCCATCGGCATCGTCGGGGGAATGGTGCTGGGCTTTCTTGCACGGCGCTTCGAGGGCACTTCAGGTGACTCAAACTGACGGAGTCCGGTGCCCAGTCTGGCTTTGATCATTCAGCGCCCCACCTTATGCCTCACGAATCTCCCGTCTCAGGAACAGCGCGCATGGACATCCGCTTACTGCCCCTCACCGAATTCCATAGCGTGTATTTCTTCAGGATGATCACCCTCGCCTGTCTCGCGCTACTCGGCGCGTTCCCCCTGTTCCACCTGGGGAACATGCCGCTCTCCGAAATAGCGTTGCTTGCACTCTGCGTGCTCCCCATGGCGTGGCGCTTCACGGTGGAATGGTTGCGGATCAACCAATCCGCGCCGGCCTATATCCACGACGATGAACTGGTGGTGTCCAGTGCCGACAGCCATCGCCAGATTCCGCTGACCAAAATCAGCTCGATCACCTCCAGGCACAGCATCTTCATGGTTCGGCGCTATCGCTCATGGAGCGAGCACCTGGCCTTTGTGCAACTCACGCTGCACAGCGGCGAGCGCATTCACACGCTCGCCGAAAGCGCTGTGCTCGAATTCCCCGCAGGCAAGCAAACCGTGGGCGCGCTGCGGGCGGCCGTGCTTGCCGCCAAGACGAAAAGCATCAGCACCCCGCAGCAAGGCAGCACTTGCTGAGCTGCCCCACCCCAGCGCCACCCGCCAGCGCATAGAAACGTCCGAACGATCTATACCTCGCCCGATTGCCCACGTGCTATATCAACTCGACTATCGAGCGCTACCCGCTAGGCAATGGGCCTCCCTGAGCCACGCAGGCGGTACGTGCAGCCGTGGCAGCGCGATCCACGATTGAGCCGAATAACAACAAGGGAAAGAGCAGATGAACTATTCAGCGATTGATTGGCAGCTCGACGATGGCCTGCTGAAACTGACCCTCAACCGCCCCGAGCAGATGAACGCGTTCACCATCGAGATGGCCAATGAGTTGGAGCACGCCTTCAACCGGGCCAGCTTGGACGATGAGGTCCGCGTCATCCTGGTAACCGGGGCGGGACGCGCGTTTTGCGCGGGCATGGATCTGTCGAAAGAAGGCAACGTCTTCGGCCTGGACGAGTCCCTGACTCCCAGCCTGGTGGACATGCATGAACGCTTCGATGCGCCGGACATCCATGACGGCGTGCGCGACACCGGTGGCCGCGTGACCCTGGCCATCCAGGCCTGCCGCAAACCGGTGGTAGCCGCGATCAATGGCGCCGCCGTCGGCATCGGCGCCACCATGACCCTGGCGATGGATTTTCGTCTGGCCTCGGAAAAAGCCCGCATCGGCTTCGTTTTCGGCCGCTTGGGCATCGTCCCCGAAGCCTGTTCGAGCTGGTTCCTGCCACGCATCGTCGGCCTGCAGCAAGCGCTGGAATGGGTCTACACCGCCGACATCTTCGACGCCCAGGAAGCACTGCGCGGGCGCCTGGTGCGCTCGGTGCACGCGCCGGAAACGCTGCTGCAAGAGGCCGAAGCCTTTGCCCGCCGACTGGTGCAGGACCGCTCCCCCGCCGCCACCGCACTCAGCCGCCAGATGCTCTACCGCAACAGCGCGCAGGCGCACCCGCTGGACGCACACCGCATCGACTCGCTGGCGATGTTCTACACCAGCATCGGTGACGGCAAGGAAGGCGTAGCCGCGTTTCTCGAGAAGCGCCCTCCAAACTTCAGCTCGCAAGCCTCCAGCCTTCCGCCGTTCTATGACGAATGGACGGCCGATACCGTCGGGAAGCAGGACTAGAACCGCATGCTGATAGCACCCACGCTGGTACGTGGGCGCTATCAGACAGATGGGGTTGGCTGAGACGCGCGCTCGCGGCCCGTTACCGGCTCAACTCGTACACGCACATATTGACCGTCGCGGCCAGGTTCAGCGATTCGATGGCGCCACAGCCAGCAATCGTGAAAGGTTGGGCGCTGAGGGCGATCAGCTGCTCGCGCGGTACGCCGCGGGCTTCGTTGCCGAACAGGTAGCAATCGAACGCCTTGAAGCTGGCCGACTGCAGGCTGTCGCCCTGCATATCCAGGCAGGCAATACGCTCGAAGCGCGTGCGCAAGGAATTCAGCTCAACATCCAGCTCCATGGGCGTATGGAAAATCGCGCCCATGCTGGAGCGCACGACCTTGGGGTTGTACGGGTCGACGCTGCCAGGGCTGAGCAGGCAGCGGAAGTTACCGAACCAGGCCAGGGTGCGCAGGATGGTGCCGAGATTGCCCGGGTCCTGGATCTCGTGCAGGTAGATGGCACGCTCGCTGGACGCGGCAGCCGGCGTGGCCAACGGCAACATCGGCACCAGCGCAATGATGCCTTGCGGCGTTTGCGTGTCGGCGATCTGCGCCATCTGCCGGTCGCTGATCACATGGGTCTTGAATGGGCTTTGCCAGTGCTCGTAGGCACCCGTCACATACAGCTCGCTGCGCTGCAGCTGCGGGTTGTGCAGGGCCGCCTTCTGCAGTTCAAGAATCAGGTGCTCGCCCTCCACCAGAAAATGACCGAACTCGGCCCGGTACTTTTTCTGCTGCAGCTTTTTGATGTCGTCGAGTTTCATCAATACGGCGCTCAGTGGCTCAGTTCAGCCAGCATCGACTTGGCCAGCGCTTCGGCAACCTTGATGCCATCCACGCCTGCCGAGAGGATGCCGCCCGCATAACCGGCGCCTTCACCGGCCGGATACAGGCCTTTCAGGTTGAGGCTTTGCAGGGTCTCGTTGTCGCGGGTGATGCGCAGCGGCGAGGAGGTGCGGGTTTCGATGCCGGTGAGCACGGCGTCAGCGCGATCGAAACCGCGGATCTGCTTGCCGAAAGCCGGCAGCGCCTCGCGGATGGCCTCGATCGCATACGCCGGCAGCGAGGGGGCCAAGTCGCCCAGGCGTATGCCGGGTTTGTAGGAGGGTTCCACCTCGCCCAGCTCGCTCGATGGCACGCCGCGAATGAAGTCGCCGACCAGTTGCGCCGGCGCACAGTAGTCGCTGCCGCCCAGTTCATAGGCGAGGGACTCCAGGCGCTCCTGGAACTCCACGCCGGCCAGCGGGCCGCCGGGGAAGTCCTGCTCCGGGTTGATGCCGACGACGATGCCGGCATTGGCATTGCGTTCGTTGCGCGAGTACTGGCTCATGCCGTTGGTGACCACGCGTTCCGGTTCGGAGGTCGCCGCCACCACCGTGCCGCCTGGGCACATGCAGAAGCTGTAGACGGCACGGCCATTCTTGGCGTGATGCACCAGCTTGTAGTCGGCGGCGCCGAGTTCCGGATGGCCGGCGTATTTGCCCAGGCGGGCCTGGTCGATCAAGCCTTGCGGGTGTTCGATGCGGAAGCCCACGGCAAAGGGCTTGGCCTCCATGAACACGCCCTGGCGGTGCAGCATGCGGAAGGTATCGCGCGAGCTGTGGCCCAGCGCCAGCACCACGTGGCGGCTGCGCAGGGTTTCGCCACTGGCCAGCACCACGCCTTCGAGCTGGCCGTCATTGATCTGCAGATCGGTGACCTTGCTCTCGAAGCGCACCTCGCCGCCGAGGGCGATGATCTCCTCGCGCATGGCGGCGACCACGCCGGTGAGGCGGAAGGTGCCGATATGCGGCTTGCTCACGTACATGATCTCGTCCGGCGCGCCGGCGCGGACGAACTCGTGCACCACCTTGCGCGCGTAGAACTTGGGATCCTTGATCTGGCTGTAGAGCTTGCCGTCGGAAAACAGGCCGGCACCGCCCTCGCCGAACTGCACGTTGGACTCCGGCGTCAGGACCTTCTTGCGCCACAGGGCCCAGGTGTCCTTGGTACGGGCCCGCACGTCCTTGCCGCGCTCCAGCACGATGGGCTTGAAGCCCATCTGCGCGAGCAGCAGCGCGGCGAACAGGCCGCAAGGGCCGAAGCCCACCACCAGCGGCCGCTCGCTCAGATCAGCCGGCGCCTGGCCGACGGAATAGTAGTTGGTGTCCGGTGCCGGGCGGACATTGTGGTCATCGGCGAAGCGCGCCAACACGGCCGCCTCGTCGCGAACGTCCAGATCGATGATGTAGATGAACAGGATGACGCTGTTCTTCTTGCGGGCGTCGTAGCTGCGCTTGAACACGGTGAAGTTCAGCAGGTCGGCGTCGCTGATATCCAGGCGCTTGAGGATGGCCTGGCGCAGCTCATCGGCGGAGTGATCGAGGGGCAGGGACAGTTCGTTGATGCGAATCATGGCGGTAATCCTGGCCGGTGACTCCGGCAAAGGAAGCAACTGAGGGTGGGGTAAGGTGGCAATTGTAGCCGCCACCGCCCGCCCCTGTCAGGCCTGGCCCGCCGCCCGGCGGAAGACGCCCTGCTGGCCGGCGGCGCGCGTTCCCGGTCCCGCCGATTTAACCTGCGCCCTGTTATCGGCCTATAATCGCCACCACTTTGCGGCCAACTGCTTGCCCCCTGCGCCGCTCCTCACCTTGATTTTCTCTGGTTGGCCCACTCATGAAACGCTCCAAAAGCAGCAGCCGCTGGCTGAATGAACACGTCAACGACCCCTACGTAAAGCGGGCGCAGAAGGACGGCTTGCGCTCCCGCTCCAGCTACAAGCTGATCGAGCTGAACGAGAAGGACAAGCTGATCCGCCCCGGCATGCTGCTAATGGACCTTGGCTCCGCCCCTGGCGGCTGGTCCCAAGTGGCCGGCAAGCTGGTGGGCGAGAAGGGCCGGGTTGTGGCCACCGACATTCTGCCGATGGACCCGCTGGATAACGTCGACTTCATTCAGGGCGACTTTACCGACGACACCGTGTTCCAGCAGCTGCTCGACCAGCTCGACGGCCGCCAGCCTGACCTGATCGTCTCCGACATCGCGCCCAACCTCAGCGGCGTTGCGGTGGCCGATCAGGCGTCCTCGATGTACCTGGTCGAACTCACCCTCGACATGGTCCGCAAAGTGCTCAAGCCCAATGGCAACTATGTGGTCAAGGTCTTCCAGGGCGAAGGTTCAGACGAGTTCCTGCGCGACGTTCGCACCTCATTCGAGAAGGTGGTCGTACGCAAGCCAGCAGCATCGCGCCCGCGCTCGAACGAGGTTTACCTGGTGGCGAAAGGGTTCAAGGGATAAGGAAGCCAGCTCGCACGGCAGGCTGCGTGACGCCGGGCGAGCATTGCAATGCCGCCCATCCCGATACCCAACGGGCACGCCCCGGAGCCAGACTCTCGATGTTCACCCTCGTACAACTGGACAACCCACCGCCAGAGTCGCTGAAAAGCCAGGTTCTGCAGATGGTGGTGGACTACTTCAGCGACATCAGCCCGGCACCGCTGACGCCGAGCAACCCGCTCTACCAGCTGTACCAGTACGTGATCGGTTACGAGGTGCACCTGTACCTGCAAGCCATGGATGCGGCGCTGGATAGCAGCGCACGGTTGATCCTGGCCCTGGATGATGACGACCCCTCCCAGGTGCTGGGCTTCGCCCTCTTCCTGCCGGCCAAGGATGATCCCGAGGCCTGCACCCTGGCCTACATGGCCGTCGGCGCCAGCCACCGCCGGCACGGCATCGCCCGCGCCATGCTGCAGCACATGACCAGGCAACGCCCGCATGCCGAACTGGCCTGCGTGGCAGGCAAAGTGCCTACCTTCGAGGCCATGGGCTTCCAGGTGCTGGCCGCGCGCGGGGCGCAGGTGCTGATGAACACCCGCAATCACAGTTCGGACGGCCTGGTCGCAGTGCAGGACCTGGCGCCGATCTTCCAGTCCAAGGAAGTCCGGCAGATCCACGCCTACCTGCTCAAGCAGAACGGCAACAAGGCCATGAGCGACGCAGAGAAACAGCGTGACCGCCTGCTCGACCAGATGGCCCGTCAGGCACAGGCCTTGGTGGACGAACGCCTGCGCCTGCACTGAGCCAGCCACCCTACTTCGCAGCACCACAGACCGGGCAACAGACCGCTAGGCACCTCAGGGTGCCACCCTCCCCCTTGCCCGTTACAATGCGCACCTTGACCGTGCCACGCCTGATAAAGAAGAAAACACCATGTCTCTGCCCAAGCACCATCTGGAACTGCTCAGCCCTGCCCGCGACGTAGCCATCGCCCGCGAGGCCATCCTGCATGGGGCCGATGCCATCTATATCGGCGGGCCGAGCTTTGGGGCGCGGCACAACGCCTGCAACGAGGTCAGCGATATCGCCGGTCTGGTGGAGTTCGCCCACCGCTACCACGCGCGGGTGTTCACCACCATCAACACCATCCTGCATGACGACGAGCTGGAGCCGGCACGCAAACTGATCCACCAGCTCTACGACGCCGGTGTCGACGCGCTGATCGTGCAGGACCTGGGCGTGATGGAGCTGGATATTCCGCCCATCGAGCTGCACGCCAGCACCCAGACCGACATCCGCACCCTGGACCGGGCCAAGTTCCTCGACCAGGCCGGCTTCTCCCAGCTGGTGCTGGCGCGCGAACTCAACCTGCAGGAAATCCACCAGATCGCCGCAGCCACCGACGCGGCCATCGAGTTCTTCATCCACGGCGCGCTGTGCGTGGCCTTCTCCGGCCAGTGCAACATCTCCCACGCGCACACCGGGCGCAGCGCCAACCGGGGCGACTGCTCCCAGGCCTGCCGCCTGCCCTACACCCTGAAAGACGACCAGGGCCGCGTGGTGGCGTTCGAGAAGCACCTGCTGTCGATGAAGGACAACAACCAGAGCGCCAACCTGCGCGACCTGGTCGAAGCCGGCGTGCGCTCGTTCAAGATCGAGGGGCGCTACAAGGACATGGGCTACGTGAAGAACATCACCGCCCACTACCGCAAGGAACTCGACGCCATCCTCGAAGACCGCCCGGACCTGGCCCGCGCCTCCAGCGGCCGCACCGCGCACTTCTTCCTGCCCGATCCGGACAAGACCTTCCACCGCGGCAGCACCGACTACTTCGTGACCGATCGCAAGGTCGATATCGGCGCCTTCGACTCGCCGACCTTCACCGGCTTGCTGGTGGGCCAGGTGGAAAAGGTCAACAAGCGCGACCTGATTGCCGTCACCCATGAACCGCTGTCCAACGGCGACGGCCTCAACGTGCTGGTCAAACGCGAGGTGGTGGGTTTCCGCGCCAACATCGCCGAACTCAAAGGCGAGTTCGAGGAAGATGGCGAAAAGCGCTATCGCTACCGCGTCGAACCCAACGAGATGCCCGAGGGCATGTTCCGCCTGCGCCCCAACCATCCGCTCAGTCGCAACCTCGACCACAACTGGCAGCAAGCCCTGCAGAAGACCAGTGCCGAACGCCGCATCGGCGTGCGCTGGAAGGCCGAACTGCGCGAAGCGCAGCTGCAACTGACCGTCACCAGTGAGGAAGGCATCAGTGCGCAGGCCAGCCTGCCCGGCCCCTTCGGCCCGGCCAACAAGCCGGAGCAAGCGCTGGATGGCCTGCGCGACCTGCTGACCCAGCTCGGCACCACCGAATACCACGCGCTGGACGTGGCACTGGACGCCCCGCACGCCTTCTTCGTGCCCAACTCGCAGCTCAAGGCTCTGCGCCGCGAAGCCATCGAGGCGCTTACCACTGCCCGTGTGGCCGCCCACCCGCGTGGCGGGCGCAAGGCGGAAACCACGCCACCGCCGGTATATCCCGAGTCGCACCTGTCGTTCCTGGCCAACGTCTACAACCAGAAAGCCCGCGACTTCTACCATCGCCACGGTGTGCAGCTGATCGACGCAGCCTACGAGGCCCACGAGGAAACCGGCGAAGTGCCGGTGATGATCACCAAGCACTGCCTGCGCTTCTCCTTCAACCTGTGCCCCAAGCAGGCCAAGGGCGTCACCGGCGTGAAGACCAAAGTGGCGCCGATGCAGCTGATCCACGGCGACGAAGTGCTGACCCTGAAGTTCGACTGCAAACCGTGCGAGATGCACGTGGTCGGCAAGATGAAGGGCCACATCCTCGACCTGCCTCATCCTGGCAGCGCCGCCACCCAGGTGGTCGGCCACATCAGCCCGGACGACCTGCTCAAGACCATCCGCAACAAGCCGGGCTACAGCCACTAACCGGCCGCTCTCGTAGGGTGGGTCACGCTTTATCGACCCACCAGACGGAGTACGGATGGATGCCATGTCCGCCCGCCACTGCCCCAGCTGCTAGTACAGCGTCAGCAGCAACCCCGTCAGATACAGCCCCATACCGAATACCAGGTGAGTGAGCAGCGCCCGCAGCCGTACCTGGCGCGGGTTTGCCGTGCGCGCCGCGGCGATACCCATGCCGAATCCCGGCTGCATCAGCAACAGCGGCGCGGCCACGGTCAGCCCGCCGAACAGCAGCGCCGGCAATGGCGTCGGTTGTTGCAGCCACTGGCTTCCAGCCAACAGCACAAACACCCCCGCAAAAACCAGCCCGGTCAGGTAGTGGAAGGCCCAACCCAGCGCCCGCTCGCCGCGCACCGGCGATGCCTTGCCGATCGCCACATGGCGGAAACGGCCCTCGCGCATGTGCCCGAGCCAGCGCCCGACCAGCGCATAGTCCAGTGAAGCGACACCGAAAACGCGCCGACGCAGCAGCGCCCACAGGTCCATTACCAGCGTCGCCCCGATACCCAATAAAGCTGCCTGCACGATCATCTCGACTGTCATACCCACCTCTACCTACTCTGTCTGAAAGGCCTTTTGCAGTAGCCTGCCAGTTCAAGTCGACTTGAGGTCAAGCATGAAAGAGATGGATATCGGCAAGGTCGCACGCTGGTCCGGGTTGCCGGCGTCGACACTGCGCTATTACGAGGAAAAAGGGCTGATCCGCTCCATCGGCCGCAACGGACTCAAGCGGGTGTTCAACGAGTCGGTGATCGAGCGCCTGTCACTGATCGCCCTGGGCCGCGCGGCCGGTTTTGCCCTGGACGATATAGCCGGCATGCTGGCCAGCGATGGACCGATCGCCCTCGACCGCGTCCAGTTGCAGGAAC
>JBBNAI010000511.1:0-11778 GCA_037994305.1 Pseudomonas sp.
ACCCGGAAGCGCGAATCGTCCATCGTCTGGACTGGGAAACGTCCGGTATCATTCTGTTGGCCCGTGACCCGGACACTCATCGCGAGCTGTCTCGGCAATTTCACGACCGCGAAACCGAAAAAGCCTACACCGCCCTGTGCTGGGGACAACCGGAACTGGACAGTGGCAGCATCGATCTGCCCTTACGCTACGATCCGCCGACCAAGCCACGCCATGTGGTGGACCATGAATTCGGCAAACATGCCCTGACCTTCTGGCGGGTATTGGAGCGTTGCGGCGACTGGTGTCGTGTCGAATTGACGCCAATCACCGGCCGCTCCCATCAGTTGCGCGTGCACATGCTTTCCATCGGCCACCCACTGCTGGGTGACGGACTGTATGCCCACGAGCAAGCGCTGGCGGCCTGGCCACGACTCTGTTTGCACGCGAGCATGCTGAGCTTCACTCACCCGCAAAGCGGCGAGCGCTTACGCTTCGAATGTCCTGCTCCTTTTTGAGCAACCGCAGAATCTAAAAACGCCCTTCAATTGAAGGGCGTTTTTTGTTACAAATAGAAGTGAAAATAATGTGAAATTATTGTCATGAATTTGTAATGAAACGTAAACTGCCATCACTTTGATAGCAGGCAGGAAGCCCCCTCGTGCTCAGCAACAAGACATTCCAAGACGACTACCCATTCACCTTCTGCCTGTTCAACACCACCCTGCACTTTAGCGAGCAGCCTTCAGCCGAAGCACAACAGGCGCTTGAACAGCTCATACACAAACGACGCACCCACAAACTCGCCCGTGCAAGTGCGCCGCTTGCCTCCGGCGATACGCCACTGTTTGCCAAGGTCCAGCCGCTGGATACCCTGAAGGCAAAAGTACGCGTGACCTTTGGCAAACCACAGCGCAATGGTCGATTCGACTGGCCGCTGGAAGAATTGATCAATACGCTCGAAGCGCAGCGCCGTGGCGTACAAATGCCGCCTCTGCAAGGGTTCGGTTACACCAAGGACCGACTGGGGCTGACCCAGGAATACTTCATTATCACGCGCCTGCTCGACGACCATATCGACGGCGTGCAATGGCTTAAACGCAACCCGGACAGCGTCGAAACATTCGTTCTCGACGCCTTCGAATTGCTGAGTTCCTTGTCGCGCAAAAACATCACGCACATGGATTTCTGGGCTGGCAACATCATGATCCCGCAAACACCACAGACTCCGCTCAAAGCTATCGACTTTGAAAACTGCTTTGCCGGCCAGACAAACCATCGAAGCGAAACCCTGGGTTTTCAACTGGGCTTCTTCTATCACCGGGATATCTACAAGCTCATCACCGAAGCCGCCTATGACCGACTGGTGGACGAGTACATTCGACAGATCCCGGGGATATCGAAGGAAAAATTCAACGAGGTATACCTCGCGAGCAAACATGAATATGTGGGCCGCAAGCAACGCCGCGAAGTGTTCCTCAATGGCAACCTGATCACCGGTTGACTCGCCCTCTTCGCCAATCGGCAGCTGGCGCACGTCGAACGGCATTGTCGCTGCAATGCCGTGAGCCAATACGTTAAACTTGCGCCATTGCTGTCTGGAGCTACTTATGCGCGAAGAGTTGAACCAAGGCCTGATCGATTTCCTCAAGGCCTCCCCTACCCCATTCCATGCCACCGCCAGCCTTGTTCAGCGCCTGGAAGCGGCGGGCTATCAACGCCTTGACGAGCGCGAGCCATGGGCCACTGAAGCCAACGGTCGTTACTACGTCACCCGTAACGACTCGTCGATCGTCGCGTTCAAGATGGGCCGTCATTCGCCCCTGCACGGCGGCATTCGCCTGGTTGGCGCGCACACCGACAGCCCGTGCCTGCGGGTCAAACCCCAGCCGGAGCTGCAACGTCAGGGTTTCTGGCAATTGGGCGTCGAAGTCTATGGCGGCGCACTGCTGGCGCCATGGTTCGACCGCGACCTGTCCCTGGCCGGCCGCGTGACCTTCCGCCGTGACGGCAAGGTCGAGAGCCAGTTGGTCGACTTCAAGGCGCCGATCGCCATCATCCCGAACCTGGCCATTCACCTGAACCGTGAAGCCAACATGGGCTGGGCGATCAACGCCCAGACCGAACTGCCGCCGATCCTCGCGCAATTTGCCGGTGATGAGCGCGTGGACTTCCGCGCCGTGCTCACCGATCAACTCGCCCGCGAACATGGCTTGAACGCCGACGTGGTGCTGGACTATGAGCTGAGCTTCTACGACACCCAAAGCGCTGCGGTCATCGGCCTGCATGGCGACTTCATTGCCGGGGCGCGCCTGGACAACCTGCTGTCGTGCTATGCCGGCCTGCAAGCCTTGCTGACCACCGAAACCGACGAAACCTGCGTGCTGGTCTGCAACGATCACGAAGAAGTCGGTTCCTGCTCGGCCTGCGGTGCCGACGGCCCGATGCTGGAGCAGACACTGCGTCGCCTGCTGCCTGAAGGCGATGAGTTCGTGCGCACCATTCAGAAATCCCTGTTGGTCTCGGCTGACAACGCCCACGGCGTGCACCCCAACTACGCCGACAAGCACGATGCCAACCACGGTCCGAAACTCAACGCCGGCCCGGTGATCAAGGTCAACAGCAACCAGCGCTACGCCACCAACAGCGAAACCGCCGGGTTCTTCCGTCACCTGTGCATGGCCGAAGAAGTGCCGGTACAGAGCTTCGTGGTGCGCAGCGACATGGGCTGCGGCTCAACCATCGGCCCGATCACCGCCAGCCAGCTCGGCGTACGCACCGTGGACATCGGCCTGCCGACCTTCGCCATGCACTCGATCCGCGAACTGGCCGGCAGCCATGACCTGGCCCACCTGGTCAAAGTGCTCGGCGCCTTCTACGCCTGCCCGGAGCTGGCGTAATGGCCCTGGCGATATTCGATCTGGACGAAACCCTGATCCACGGTGACTGCGCCAGCCTGTGGAGCGAGCACATGGCCGACCTGCAGTGGGTCGACCGCGAGTCCTTTCTCGGCCGCGAACAGGAACTGATGGCCCTCTACGCCGAGGGCCAGCTGGCCATGGAAGACTACATGGCCTACACCCTGTCGCCCCTGGTGGGTCGCACCCCGGAGGAAGTGGATTATGTGGTCGGGCCCTTCGTCGAGGACATCATCGAGCCGATCATTTACAGCGACGCCATGCGTTGCCTGGCCACCCACCGCGCTGCTGGCGACCGCCTGCTGATCATCTCGGCCTCTGCGCACTTTCTGGTCAGCGCCATCGCCGAACGCCTGGGAATTGCAGAAGTACTAGCCATCGACCTGGAGCAGCAGCACGGCTGCTACAGCGGCCAGACCTCGGGGGTGCTGACCTACCGCGAAGGCAAGGTGCAGCGCCTCAACGACTGGCTGACCGGCGAAGGCGAAAGCCTGGATGGCGCGCACTTCTACTCCGACTCGCGCAACGACCTGGCGCTGCTGTCACTGGTCGAACACCCACACACGGTCAACCCCGACCCGACGCTCAGGGCCCACGCCGAGCAGCAGGGCTGGGAAATCCTCAGCTGGAAGTAACCCGTCCGCCAATACAGGCGTGAGCCCTGCTCGTTCCTGCATTGGCACGCACACCGATCAGACCAGGCTTTCGTCGATCACCAGCACCAGCTTGCCGGACACCTGGTTGCTCGCCAGCGCGACAAACGCCGCATCCGCATCTTTAACCGCAAAAGCCTGTTCCAACTGCGGCTTCAAGCGGCCTTCGCCGAACAGCGGCCAGACATGCTGAGCCAAGTCAGCCAGCAGATCGGCCTTGAACTGCTCATCACGATTGCGCAGGGTCGAACCAATCAACTGGATGCGCTTGCCCAGCAGCAACGCCATGTCCAGTTGCGCCTTGCTGCCGCCCATCAGGCCGATGTTCACCCAGCGCCCGTCTCGCGCCAGCAGTTGCACATTGAGTTCGGCATAACTGGCGCCGACCGGATCGAGGATCACATCGAACGGGGCGAAATCACGCAGGCTTTCCAGGCTCTCGCCACGCAGTGCGCCGCCCTGGGCACCCAGGCCCTCGCAATAGGCCAAACGCTCGGCCGAGCCAACGCTGACCCAGCAAGGATTGCCAAACGCCTTGCATAGCTGGATCGCCGCCGAGCCCACGCCACTAGCGCCGGCGTGCAGCAATACCTTCTCCCCAGGCTTCAGCCCAGCCAGTTGGAACAGATTGAGCCAGGCCGTGGCATACACCTCCGGCAACGCTGCCGCCTCGGCCAGAGACAGGCCCTCGGGCACAGGCAGGACGTGACTGGCATCGACCACCACTTCTTCGGCCATGCCGCCACCAGCGAGCAAGCTGCACACCCGGTCACCGACCTGCCAGGCGCTGCCCGCCCCAACTTCGCTGATGACCCCGGAACACTCAAGCCCCAGGATCTCACTGGCACCCGGCGGGGGTGGGTACATCCCACTGCGCTGGAGCAGATCGGCACGATTGAGGCCAGCCGCCGCCACGCGGATGCGGACCTGCCCCACATCGCAGACAGGACTGGGCTCCGTACGCCACTCCAACTGCCCCTCAACGCCTTGCAATGCCTTCATGCTGCCTCCATAGTGAGTTGAGTCCCCGGCACGCCAAGGCCCGGGGAAGACAGCCGCATCAGGTTTTTGCCGAGTCGGGAACAGCACTTCCTGCTCCCGGGCCTGTAATACTGACGCCGTCTTCCCGCAGACCGCTGGCCGCCGGGTTTCTGCATTAGCGCCGCCAGGCTCGCGTGGAACCGGCGCCCGAACATACGGCCTAATATGCGTTATCAACTGCCATCGCGTCGAATCACTATGCAGCGTTTCCTTCCCAGCACCGCACTCGCCCTTCTCATCGGCCTCCAGGCCTTGCCGGTTGCCGCCAAAACGGGCCCGGAGAGCTGGGAATATCTGCAACCTGACCGTGAGCAGGTGATTGCCAGCCTCAATGTGGTCGAACTGCTCAAGCGCCATCACTACAACAAACCGCCGCTGGACGACTCCCGCTCGGTGAAGGTGTATGAGGGCTACCTGAAGATGCTCGACCCGGCGCGCAGCTACTTCACCGCTGCCGATATCGCCGAGTTCAGCCCATGGCAGAAGAAATTCGACGACTTCCTCAAGGGCGGTGATCTGGAGCCCGGCTTCAGCATCTACCGGCGCTACCTGCAACGCGCCCAGGAACGCCTCGACTACTCCCTCGGCCTGCTCGACAAGGGCGTCGAGCAGTTCGATTTCAGCGTCGACGAAAGCCTGCTGGTGGACCGCGAAAAAGCTTCATGGGCCAAGGACAACGCCGAGCTGGATGACCTCTGGCGCAAGCGCGTGAAAGACGAAGTCCTGCGCCTGAAAATCGCCGGCAAAGAGCCCAAGGCGATTCAGGAACTGCTGACCAAGCGCTACAAGAACCAGCGCTCGCGCCTCGACCAGACCAGCGGCGAGGACGTGTTCCAGGCCTACGTCAATGCCTTCGCACAGACCTACGACCCGCACACCAACTACCTCTCCCCGGACAGCGCGGAGAACTTCGACATCAACATGAGCCTGTCCCTGGAAGGCATCGGTGCGGTGTTGCAGAGCGCCAGCGAATACGTTCAGGTGGTACGCCTGGTGCCGGCCGGCCCAGCGGAAAAAAGCAAGCAGGTTGCCCCGGCAGACAAGATCATCGGCGTCGCCCAGGGTGACGGCGAAATGGTCGACGTGATCGGCTGGCGTCTGGATGAAGTAGTCAAGCTGATCCGCGGACCGAAAGGCTCCAAGGTACGCCTGGAAGTGATCCCGGCCACCAATGCGCCGAGCGACCAGACCACCAAGGTGGTCAGCATCATTCGTGAGGCGGTGAAGCTGGAAGAACAGGCCGCGCAGAAGTCGGTACTCAAGCTCAAGCACGGGGGCCACGACTACAAGCTCGGCATCATCAAGGTTCCGGCCTTCTACCTGGACTTCAAGGCGTACCGCGCCCAGGACCCGAACTACAAGAGCACCACCCGCGACGTGAAACGCCTGATCGGCGAGCTGAAGAAAGAGAAAGTCGACGGCCTGGTCATCGATCTGCGCGACAACGGCGGCGGCTCCCTGCAGGAAGCCACCGAGCTGACCGGCCTGTTCATCGACCAGGGCCCGACCGTGCTGGTACGCAACAGTGACGGCGAAGTCGACGTGCTGGCCGACGAAGAACCTGGCGTGCTCTATGACGGCCCGATGGCCGTACTGGTCGATCGCCTGTCCGCTTCGGCATCGGAGATTTTCGCCGGCGCCATGCAGGACTATCACCGCGCCCTGATCCTCGGCGGCCAGACTTTCGGCAAAGGCACCGTGCAGACCATCCAGCCACTCAACCATGGCGAACTGAAACTGACCCTGGCCAAGTTCTACCGGGTTTCCGGGCAGAGCACCCAGCACCAGGGCGTGCTGCCGGACATCGCCTACCCGAATACCGTCGACACCAAGGAAATCGGTGAGAGCGCCCTGCCCGAAGCCATGCCGTGGGATAGCATCAAGCCGGCCATTGGCCCGGAGAACAACCCGTACAAGCCGTTCCTGGCCGAGCTGACCAAGCGTCACGACGCGCGCACCCAGAACGATCCGGACTTCGTCCTGACCCGCGAGCGCCTTTCCCTGGCCCAAGAGCTGATGAAAGAAACCACCGTCAGCCTCAACGAGCAGAAACGCCGTGCCCAGCACGCCAGCATCGAAGCCCGCCAATTGGCCCTGGAGAATGCCAACCGAACCGCCAAGGGCCAGGAGCCGCTCAAGGAGCTGAAAGAAGAAAGCGACGACGAGGTGCCGAAGGAGCCGGAGAAAACCAAACCGGAAGACGACGCCTACCTGAGCGAGAGCGGCCACATCCTGCTCGACTACCTGGGCCTGCAAACCTCGGTAGCCAAGCACTGACCGTCATTAAAGCGTCATAGCGCTGTCGTGAAATAAGGGGCCGGTAGAAATACCGGCCCCTTTGTTTTTATCGAGAGCCACCATGACCGTCACCGAGCAGTTGAGCGCACTGGGCCTGATCCTCGCTCACGGCGACCTGCACAGCCTGTTTCAACCCATCGTATCGTTGTCGGAGCGGCGCATCCTCGGCTACGAGGCCCTGACCCGCGGCCCGTCCAACAGCCCCCTGCATGCGCCCATTGCCCTGTTCAGCGTGGCCCGTAACGCCGGCCGCCTGAGCGAACTGGAGCAGGCCGCGCGCAAGAGCGCCTGCCGGCGTTTCCACGAGCTGCAACTGAGCGGCAAGCTATTCCTCAACGTATCACCGGAATCCCTGCTGGAGCCAAGTCACCAGCCGGGACGCACCCTCAAGCTGCTGCAGGACCTCGGCATCTCGCCGGATCAGGTGGTGATCGAGTTGACCGAGCAGGCGCCAATCGACGACTTCAGCTTGCTCGACACCGCCCTGCACCACTACCGCGCCATGGGCTTCTCAATCGCCCTGGATGACCTCGGCGCTGGCTATTCAAGCCTGCGTCTGTGGTCGGAGTTGCGCCCGGACTACGTGAAGATCGATCGGCACTTCATCGATGGCATTCACCTCGATGCGGTCAAGCGCGAGTTCGTCGGCTCCATCCTGAAAATGGCCAAGGCCTCACGCGCGCAGGTGATCGCCGAAGGTATCGAACTGGTCGAGGAACTGGCCGTGCTCACCGAAATGGGCGTGGACCTGGTCCAGGGCTACCTGCTCAGCCGCCCGCTGGAACAACCACCGCGCGATGCGCACAAACTGCTGCCCCGCCTGGACGGTATCGCCGCCCCACTCAGCGAAGACAGTGTCGACCTCGGCGCCCTGCTCAACGAGCAACCGGCGGTGAGCCAGAACACCGCCACTGCCGAGGTGCTGGAAGCCTTCCGCGCCCAGGCCAACCTCAACTCTTTGGCGGTGCTCGACGAGCAGGAACAGCCGGTGGGCATCGTCCATCGCCACTCGCTGTCGGAGGCGCTACTCAAGCCATTCGCCACCGACCTGTTCGCGCGCAAGCCGATCAGCCGCTTGATGAGCGAAGACTTTCTCGCCGTAGATATCGGCCAGTCACTGCAGCAGGTCAGCCGCCTGCTGACCAGTCGCGCCCGCCAGCGCATGGAAGAGGACTTCATCATCACCCAGCACGGCCGTTACCGCGGCCTCGGGCGAGTGATCGACGTGCTCAAGCTGATCACCGAACGCAAAATCCAGCAGGCCCGCTACGCCAACCCACTGACCTTGCTGCCCGGCAACGTGCCGATCCAGCAGTGCCTCACCCGCTTGCTGCAACAAGGGCGCGAGGCCGTGGTGTGCTACGTGGATATCGACAGTTTCAAGCCCTTCAACGACCTCTACGGCTACGCCAAGGGCGACGAGGTACTGCTGTGCCTGGCGCAGTGCCTGAACGAACGAGTCGATCCCAGCCGCGATTTCGTCGGCCATATCGGCGGCGATGATTTCCTTCTGGTACTGGGCTCTACGGACTGGCGCAAGCGCCTCAACCACCTGCTGGAAGACTTCCAGAGCCAGTGTCGACGCTTCTACCGCGACGATCACCTGCAGGCCGGCTGCTTTGTCGCGCACAACCGTCAGGGCAAGCGCGAGGAGTTCCCCCTGCTGTCACTGTCGATTGGCGTGGTGCATCTGCATCCGCAGAGCTGCGCGCACCTGGATGCCAGCCAGCTCGCCGGCCTAGCCTCGGAAGCCAAGCGACACGCCAAGGCGGTACCAGGCTACAGCCTGCACATCCTCGATACGCTCAGTCTTTCCGCTTGAAGCCCAGGGTTTCTGCACGCTGAGCAAAGCGCTCGGCGAGACCGCTGTCGGCAGTCAGACCAGGGCCACCCTCGCGGTAGAGCTGCGCCAGACGCTGTGCAGCCAGCGGATGACCGGCATCGGCGGCCAGGCCCCACCAGCGTGCGGCCTCGGCGGCATCGGGCGCCTGTCGCGTGTCGCCGGTCAGGCAGGCCAGACCGACCTGATAGGCCGCCTTGCCTTCGCCATTGGCGGCCGCCAGGCGCAGCAGGCGCAAGCCTTCCTCGCGCGCGCCGAAGCCCTGCCCACGAAACAGCAGAATATGTCCGTAAAAACTCTGTGCAGAAGCGTCACCGAGTGCTGCCATGCGCGCGTATTGCCCTTGCATCCAGGCCCAGGCACGTGGCTGCTGCAGCAGCCAGCGCCAGTGGAACATGCGCCGGGCAGCCCAATAACCCAGGCGTGCGCGCAGCGGCCAGAGCACTCAGAGCTCCTCGGGGTAGGTGAACTCGAAGACTCGCGCTACTTCTGCCGCGTGCCAGGAGGCCGCAGCAATCCCATCGGAAGGACCGGTAAAACGCCCGAGGCGGGTAACGCATTCGAAGAAACCGGTACGCGGCAGGCGACTGGCGCCCTGGCTGATGACCAGCGCACTGCGCAGTGGCCGTTCAGCCTTGGCATCCAGCGCAGCCAGGTGCTCCAGCGCGGCAGTGAGGGTTTGCATCGCCGGGGTCGGCAACTGCAGGCGCTCGACCAGCGCCCGGTAGGTCAACAGGTGACGCTGGCGACGAGCGTCCTCCAGCTCGGTGAGCAGGGCCTGCCAATGCTGGCGATGGATGCGCACGCTCAAGAGTCCTGCTCCCAGCCATCGATGCCGAGGGTAAATGCCAGGGAACGACGAATCGCCGCATCCGGCTCACGCTCGCCGCTCTCGATCATGTTCAGATAGTGCGGACTGATGCCCACCGCCCGAGCCAGGTCCGCCTGGGCCATGCCGCGCGCCTCACGCAACGCAGCCAGCTCGCGCAGAGATGGCATGGATGCGGTGCCAGCCGCCGCCGGGGCAACTGCCAGGACCGCCGGCGCGCGACCGGCAGCCTGCAGCAGGGCCTGGTACTCGGCCCAGGGCAGCACGGCGTATTCCGCCTCGCCGTCGCGCATGATCACTTGCACGCTCATTACTACTCTCCGTGGACAGCAGCGCCGCTGAGTACGGCGCTCTCCCTTGCAAGACGCCATCTTAACAGCCTGCTCCACGGATAGGACACGACCACTACACAGCCATGCAACGAGCGCCTAACGCTGGTGCACCTCGTCCTCGCCGGGGAGTTTCTCGATGCGCGACAGCGCCTGGGCGCCCTGCTGTTCACGCCACACACGATAGGCCTGCAACTCGCTATCCCAGGTACGCAGCACCCAGGCCAGCACGGCCAGATCATCGAGCAGCCCGACGCCGAGCAACCAGTCCGGCACCGCATCGAGCGGCATGAGGAAATACAGCAGGCCGGCAACAATGCTCAGCAGGGCCTGCGAACCCAGCGCCCGGTATTCACCGCGCCACCAGGCAACACACAGCCCGAGAAGCAGGTCGAGATCCTCACGCAGGCGACCGACCCGACCATCCTTTAGCGGCATCTTGCGAGATACCGCCAGCAGCAATGAAGGCAATCGCCCACCGGCGAGCAAGCGCTGCGCCAGGGCGAGGTAACGCGTCATATTCTCAGGAATTGCCATGCAAACTCTCCGTCATGCCGCATGCCTGCTGGGCTCGCCAATGTTATCCACCAAGCCTGTGGATAACCCTGTGCACAGAGTCGTGACAGCTCTGGCAAACGCCCACGCCACGCGGCCCCGCAACAGATCGGGCGTTTTTTGTTCAAGAACAAAAAACATTAAAAATCAGCTAGTTACTGACCGAGCATTGCTCAGGAAAACTGTAACAGTCGGGACAAGGCAAGTAACCCGCACGATGTGCATAACCGTAACACCCGCGCAGTCCATACCCCTATTCAGACTGCCAGGTCGCACCGGGGTTCGCCCGCAGAAACGACAACGCCCCGACTGGCGGGGCGTTGTTGATCAGGCAGCAGGCGCTTATTGAGCAGGAGCGGCAGCCGGATCCTTGATGGCGATCAGTTCCAGATCGAAGACCAGGACCGAGTTGGCCGGAATGGTCGGGCTCGGGCTCTGCTCGCCGTAGGCCAGCTCACTCGGGATGTACAGTTTGTACTTCTCGCCAACGTGCATCAGTTGCAGGCCTTCGACCCAACCTGGGATTACACCACTGACCGGCAGATCGATCGGGCTGCCACGCTCAACGGAGCTGTCGAACACGGTGCCATCAGTCAGCTTGCCTTCGTAGTGAACGGTCACTACATCGGTAGCTTTCGGCTGGGCGCCGTCGGTTTTCTTCACGACTTCATATTGCAGGCCGGACTTGGTGGTAACCACGCCTTCCTTCTTGCCATTCTCTTCGAGGAACTTCTTGCCGGCCTCGGCCGCTTTATCGTTCAGCGCCTTCATGCGCTCTTCGGAACGCTTCTGCAGGAAGGAGAACGCTTCAGCCAGCTCTTCGTCCTTGATCTGCGGATCTTTCTTCGCCATGGCGTCTTCGATACCCAGCGCAACAGCTTTCGGATCGAGATCGTCCATGCCTTCGCGGGACAGGCTCTTGCCCATGTTCAGGCCGATGCCATAGGAAGCTTTCTGCGCCGGAGTCTTGAGCTCCACAGTGCTGGTCTGCGAGTCGCAACCAGCCAGTACCAGGCTTACCAGAGCAACCGCAGCCGCAAGACGATGTTGTTTCATGCTTGATCCTTGTTATAGCCGCGATGGGCCGGGGGGAGTGCGCGAGCTTAGCAGTCTGCGCCAAGCACTGGCTACGGCACAGTAGGAACCACGCAAGCGCGATTAGTTCATACGTCATCGAGAGAAAATGGGCACGCTGATATTGCCGACGGTAAATCGCGGGCAAAAAAAAACGACCTTTCGGTCGTTTCTTCCAGTCTTGGTCTTCAGTCTAACCAAGGCTTATGTATGGCGCAGCGGACGGGACTCGAACCCGCGACCCCCGGCGTGACAGGCCGGT
>JBBNAI010000512.1:0-1425 GCA_037994305.1 Pseudomonas sp.
GTCCCGGATTGCGCTGCGCTTATCCGGGCTACCAGGTACTGCAGGTTTTACGAGGTGCTTTCGGGCGAGGCCTAGCCCAACTTATTGGCGACAGACTTTTCCCGAAAATGCTCTAAGCATTTTCACCTTACCTTTGCTCGTCTTGCGGTTCAGCGAGCAAGCCCAGCATTGCGCGGGTTTCACCCGCCCTTGTATCTTGCTTGCCGGTCCTTTAAAAATCGGCCAGCACCCGACCGATCATCGGGGGAGGATCAGGAAGACGTACCCGCCCTCAGGCCATGAGCCTGTTTCGTAGATTGTGCTCCGATCCTCCACACTCACTCGCACCAGTTCGAACGGTATCTTGAGCCCACGCTGTGAGAGCTCGCATTGACAAGGCTGAACTGAGTGACGTGATGATCGCCCCCGATTACACAGGAGATGAGTTATGTCCCCAGTCGTTGGCGTCGATATCGCCAAGCACAGTTTCGATGTCGCCACCTTGCTGCCCAACGGCAAGTACCGCACCCGCGCCAAGCTGGCCAATAAGGCCGAGGGGTTTCAAACCCTGAAGGCGTGGTTGACCCTGCATGCCGAGCCCGCCGCCTGGGTGCTGATGGAAGCCACCGGTGTCTATCACGAAGCCCTGGCCGAGTACCTGCATGCCCAGGGTTACCGGGTCTGCGTGATCAATCCCGCGCGGATTGCCAGCTATGCCAAAAGCCAGCTGCAGCGGGTCAAGACGGACAAGACCGATGCCAAGCTGATCGCGCTCTACGGCCATCGGCATGTGGATCAGTTGAGGGATTGGACGCCGGAACCGCCCAGCCTGCGCCGCTTGCGCGCCCTGGTCCGACGCCTGGCGGACCTCAAGGAGATCGCGCAGATGGAGCGCAACCGCTTGGACGTGGCCGAGAGCAGCGTACAGGCGTCGATCCGTACGGTGATCGAGCTGGTCGAGCAGCAGATCGCTGAAACCCTGAAGGCCCTCAAGGACCACATCGACGATGACCCGGACCTGCGCAAGAAGCGGGATCTGCTGGTGAGCATCAACGGCATCAGCGACAAGACTGCCGCGTTGCTGCTGGCGGAGCTGGGCGATCCTTTACGCTTCACCGATGCCAATGCGGTGGTGGCCTTTGCCGGGCTTAATCCGCGGCTGCAGGACTCGGGCACCTACAAGGGGCATGTACGGATCTCGCGCATGGGCTCGGCCTGGCTGCGCGCGGGTTTGTACATGCCGGCGCTGGCGGCGATGATCCACAATCCAGCGGTGAGCGCGCTGAAGAAGCGGCTCCAGGAAAAGGGCAAGGCGGGCAAGCAGATCGTCTGTGCGGCGATGCGCAAGCTGCTGGTCATCGCCTATGGCGTGCTCAAATCCGGCAAGCCGTTTGAGGCAAAATTGGCCCTTGCGCACTGAGAATCAAGACGGTATCTACCAGAGCT
>JBBNAI010000513.1:0-5118 GCA_037994305.1 Pseudomonas sp.
GCCTATAGCTCAGTTGGTTAGAGCAGAGGACTCATAATCCTTTGGTCCACGGTTCGAGTCCGTGTGGGCCCACCATTAAAATCAAAGAGTTAGGCCAGCCTGCGGGCTGGCCTTTTTCTTTCCTGCCATTTAAAGAAATTTGAGTCCCGCTTTGCCGGCCACTGCGAAGCCTGATGAACCCGCAAACCTCAAGCCCACTCTCATGGGCCGATTGACAGCCAATCCCCCCGCTGAAGCAGCATGCAGTCTCATGAGTGACTCATGCCATTCCTGGAAGTAGCTATTGGCAGCCCAATACAAGGGCTATACCTGACTGCCCTGATCAACGACCATTGGCCAAAGGCCAGGTTTGCCTACCTTGCCCACAGCTAAACAAGGTTGGCCCGTGTTCTCCTCTGAGCGTTTGAAAGGCATCGATGTGTTCGTCTGTGCAGCCGAACTCGGCAGCTTTGCTGCGGCGGCCAAACGCTTGAGCCTGACCAGTTCTGCGGTGAGCAAAGGCATCGCGAGGCTGGAAACCCGCCTGGGCATACGCCTTTTCGAACGCACCACACGCAGGCTGGCGTTGACAGATGCAGGGACGGCCTTCTACCGAACCTGCACGCGGGTGCTCACCGATCTGGAAGAGTCGGAGCTGGCGCTGCATGCCGAGTTCTTCGAGCCTCGCGGGCGGATTCGTATTGACCTGCCGGCTTCCTACGGGCGCATGCACGTATTGCCGGTGATTCTGCATCTGGCCAAACAGCATCCGCTGCTCATGCCACATATCTCCTTTACCGATAGCTTTGTCGATCCGGCCGACCAGGGCATCGACATCCTCGTGCGCATCGGCGGCTCGGATATCTGGCCAGCTACCCTGGGCCACCGTTACCTGGGCGCCGAACGGCTGATCTACTGCGCCGCTCCCGAGTACCTATCCAGGCGTGGCGCACCAGCAAACGAAGCTGCGCTTGAGCAGCACGACTGCGTGCTCTACGGCCATAGCGACGGCCAGGTCAGCCCCTGGTATCGCGAAGGCCCTGAGGCTGGCGACAAGAAGCGGCGAATCATGCCGGCACGCATCGCTGTCGGCGATGGCGAGGGGGAAGTGCTGGCCGTCCTGGCGGGCTACGGCATTGCACAACTGCCCACCTGGCTGGTGCAGGGCCATCTGGATAGCGGCGCACTGGTCGAAGTCCTGCCGCAGCTGGCTACCGATGGGCTGCCGATGAACCTGGTCTGGCTGAAGAAACGCGAGGCGCTACCCAAGGTCAGCACCTTGCTGGAAGCGCTCGCGGCCTGCCTGATTCCTGCCGGCCACAGATTGCCTGAGCACAAACAAGTGAACTCAGATCAGCAATAGCCAGAAAAATTGCCAACAATAGGAATTTATAGAACCAATACCATGACGCCCTCCTTACTGAAGAGCGGCGTCATGAGTGCTATCGAATCCCCCCGGCCACTGGTTTGCACTGCAACCGGCTCGGCGTTGAGCATCACCATTCTGGCCATTTCGGCCTTTCTGATCGTGACCACGGAATTCCTGATTATCGGTCTGCTACCGGCCGTGGCCCGCGACCTTGGCATTTCGATTGCCGCAGCCGGCCAGTTGGTCACGCTGTTCGCCTTCACCGTCATGCTCTTTGGCCCGCCATTGACCGCCGCCCTCGCCCACCTGGATAGGAAGCCGCTGTTTATCGCGATCCTGCTGGTCTTCGCCTTCGCCAACGGCCTGGCGGCACTCTCGTCGAACCTCTGGGTACTGACCATCGCGCGCTTTATCCCCGCGCTGATGCTGCCGGTTTTCTGGGGCACCGCCAGTGAAACGGCAGCGCAACTGGCCGGCCCGGCAAAATCAGGCCAAGCCATTGCCAGGGTCTACCTGGGTATCACCGCCGCGCTCCTGCTGGGTATTCCCCTTGGCACACTGGCTGCCAACGGCATCGGCTGGCGGGGAGCCTTCTGGCTGCTGGCGGGTCTGTCACTGGTGATGGCGATGGCGATGGCGCTGTACATGCCGAAAGTCGCGCGCAGCGCACGGGTCGACTTCCTCAAGCAAGCGCGCATCTTCAAAGAACCGCTGTTCCTGGCCAACGTCGCGCTGTCGATCATCATCTTCAGCGCCATGTTCGTGGCCTACACCTACCTGGCGGATATGCTGGAACGCGTGGCCGGCGTGGCTCCGGCGCAGGTGGGCTGGTGG
The DNA here is from genome assembly GCA_037994305.1 of Pseudomonas sp. Lineage (GTDB taxonomy): Bacteria > Pseudomonadota > Gammaproteobacteria > Pseudomonadales > Pseudomonadaceae > Aquipseudomonas. The sequence goes on from JBBNAI010000513.1 coordinate 2,183, forward strand.
ATGATGGGCTTCGGCGCCATCGGCCTGATTGGCAACTGGATTGGCGGTAAAGCCGTGGATCGCTCGCCCCTCAAGGCCACGGCCTTGTTCGTGGTGTTGCTGGCACTGGGCATGGCGACCGTCACGCCGCTGGCGAGCGCCGGCCTGTTCGTCTGCATCGCACTTGCGCTCTGGGGTATCGCCAACACGGCGCTGTATCCAATCTGCCAGGTGCGGGTCATGAACTCGGTGCGTCATTCCCAGGCGCTGGCGGGAACGACCAACGTGTCTGCCGCTAACGCCGGGATAGGTATCGGGGCAATTGTCGGCGGCTTGACTATCCAGACAGCGGGTATCGCCAGCGTCGGTTATGTAGCAGCGGCCGTGGCTGGACTTGCGCTGCTGATGATTCCGCTGGTTAACCGCCTGGCAGCTCGCAAGCACCCTCTATAGGCCGAGAATAAAGCGTTGAGAGCCTGAGCGCCGAAACTGGCACCCGTGAGTAATGGGGAACGGTTCCGAATAGTTCTTGGCGCGAGGCAACTCTATGCGCTCGGCAGGTACTAGCTCCGCCGCCCACACTGCCCTAGACTTCAACCGAACCTGGCCCCAAGGCCAAACGCAGGATGCCTCAGGTACGCACAAGGGAACTGGTATGCAAGCACTCAACAAAGCCGCCGCCGCACTCTTTACCCTCTTCGCTCCATTCGGAGTACAAGCCGCTACCACGGTCAAGTCGTGCAGTGCCGTGGACAAGCCCGGCTATGTGATCACCAAGGTAATCAGCAACTCCAGCGCCTGCAGCGGCAACAGCCAGTACACCTTTACCTTGCTCGCCGGAGAAACCAGGCTGGACACCTGCGTGCGGGCGACTCCTGCCGGCTGGATCAATAACAAGCAGACCAGCTATACCGGGACAGGCACCTGCGGCACCTATAGTGGCACGCCCAAGCAGATCTGGCAGATCACCAATACACGCGATCAGATCAAGCTGAACTCATGCACCCGCACGCTGCCAACCGGCTGGGTTGTCACCCGGGTGACCAACTATTCGGGCAGTGGTGATTGCGGCCAAACCAGCGGTACCCCGCGGCAAGTATTCGAAGCACAGAGCACGGCCGGCCAGAAACAGATGAATGCATGCAGCGGCTCTGTCCTGCCCACTGGCTGGCAAGTCGGCTCCACTTCCAGCAGTTCGGTCTGCGGCACCACCTCGGGCAACCTGTGGAAGCTGCTCAACACCACACCGCTGACCAAGGTGGCATTGCACCGCTATTTCAGCAGCAAGACCGGCGACAACCTGTACACCGTCAAACGGGACGATACCAACCTGGCCAAATACGGTTACAGCTATGACGCGATCATCGCCTATGTACCCACGACCAATCTGTTTGGTACCAGCGCCTTCCACCGCTATTTCAAGGCGGCGACCTCGGACAGTCTCTACACCACCACCCGTGACGATGCCGGCAATGCCAAATCCGGATACACCTACAGCAGCATTGCGGCCTATCTGTATACCGCCAAGGTAACTGACTCGGTGCCGCTGCATCGCTATTGGAACCCCACCAACAAACACCACCTGTACACGACCCAGTACTTCACCAATGGGGCCTATGGCTTCCAGTACGAGAAGATCGAAGGCTACCTCTACACCAAGCCCTGATACCGCCTCGTAGCCCTGTGCGCCGATACGCCAGGGCCATGCCCGGGATACGCCTACCCACGAAACGAGCGGCAAAGACAACGCAGGCACGACTCAGCTGTTCTTCTGCGCCACAAATGCCGCGAACTCTCGCAGCGGTAGGGGTTTGCTGAACAGATAGCCTTGGAACTGTACACAGCCGTTACTGGCGAGGAAGCGCTGCTGCGCCTCGGTCTCCACGCCTTCGGCAATCACCGTCATGCCCATGCTTTGCCCCAGCGCGATGACGGTACGCACAATCGTTTCACTGCTGGCGTCTGTCAGGACGTCGCTGATAAACGAGCGATCAATTTTCAACGTGTTCAAGGGCAGCCGCTTGAGATGGCTCAGGGAGGAGAACCCTGTGCCGAAATCGTCCAGGGAAAAGCGCACGCCATGCTCGGCCAGCGCCGCCATCTTGCGCACCAGATCCTCCATGTCCTGCACGATCAGGGTTTCGGTCAGCTCCAACTCGAGTCGATGCGCCTCGATGTTGTGGGCCTTGATCAACTCCAGCATGTCCGCCACGAAGGTGGCCTGGCGAAACTGGTTCTGGCTGATGTTCACGGCGAGGCCAATGTCGCGGTACAGCGGATCATCCGTCCAGCTGCGCAACTGCGCACAGGCCTGCTCCAGCACCCACTTGCCCATCGGGATGATCAGCCCGGTCTTCTCGGCATGACCGATGAACTCGATCGGCGGCACCAACCCGCGTTGCGGATGCTGCCAGCGGATCAGAACCTCGGCGCCAATCACCCTACCGCTACTGTTCATCTGCGGCTGGTAATGCAGGACGAACTGTTCTTCGCGCAGCGCCGTCAATAGATCCCGGTCGAGAACCGAACGCTCTGCCGCGTCGCTCTGCAAGATGTGCAGCAGCATGAACAACATCAGCATGGCAGCCCCGCCCTGTACCCAGGAGCCAACCACGCGCACCTCATCCGGCAAGCCGTAGCCGCTGGCCGGGCTCCACGTGGACGACGCCAGGCCGGTAAACAGCGCGAAGCAGAGCAGGGAAACGCCGTAGCGCAGCCACAGGTGCTCGTCACGGAAAGCCATCAATGCCGCGACAGCCAGCGGTAACAGATACAGGTGAGTGGCCCGCGGTGCCGCCGCCGTGTGCGGGTCCAGCACAAGCGTCATGCCGACAATCACGACGATCATCACGCCAAACAGCAACAGGTTGGCCCGCCGCACCTGATCACGCCGGGTGAAGACAAACACACCAAGCCCGCACAAGACCAATACGATGTCCGAGAGGACGATGCCCCAG
>JBBNAI010000514.1:0-8088 GCA_037994305.1 Pseudomonas sp.
GTTGAGTAGCACTTCGGCGATGCCGCACATGCCGGCACCGCCGATGCCGACGAAGTGGATACGGCGGATGCGGCGCATGCGGCGGATTTCCGAACGGGCAGCGGCGGGGGATTTAGCCACGGGCCACCTCCAGGCAGGTTTCCACCACCGTGCGGGTGGCATCCGGTTTGGCCAGGCGCCGCGCGGTGCGGCCCATGTCCAGGAGTTTTTCAGGGTGCATCAGAACCTCGGTCAGCTGCGCGGCAAGTCTGTCCGCGTCAGTCGCATGTTGCGGGAGCAGGAAGGCCGCGCCCTCCTTCGCCAGGTATTCGGCATTACGGGTCTGGTGGTCGTCGATCGCGTGCGGTAGCGGTACCAGGAAGGACGGCAGGCCGGCGGCGGCCAGCTCGCTGACGGTCAGCGCACCGGCGCGGCACACCACCAGGTCAGCCCAGGCGTAGGCATGGGCCATGTCCTTGATGAACGGCGCGACCTCGGCTTCGACCGCAACTTGGCGATAACGCTCCGCAGTGATCTCGGCATGTTGCTTGCCAGCCTGGTGGAACAGTTGCGGACGCAGTTCGGCCGGCACCTTGGCCAGGGCGGCCGGCAGCAATTTGTTCAGCGGCTCGGCGCCCAGGCTGCCGCCCAGCACCAGCAGGCGCGGCTTGCGCTTGCTCAGCGAATCACGCGGGGTTTCCAGGAACAGCTCCTCGCGCACCGGGTTGCCGGTGGTGCGGCGCTTGGCGCTGTTGCCGAAGGTATTCGGGAAGCCTTCGCACACGCGGCTGGCAAATGGCACCAGGCTGCGGTTGGCGGTGCCGGCCACGGCGTTCTGCTCCTGGATGATCAGCGGCGCGCCATTCAACTTGGCGGCCAGGCCACCCGGACCGGTGACATAGCCACCCATGCCCAGCACGCATACCGGCTGCAGCTCACGCATCACCCGGCGCGCCTGCCACAGGGCACGGACCAGCTGGAACGGCGCCTTGAGCAGCGACAGCTTGCTCTTGCCACGTAGGCCACTGACGTTGATCAGGTGCAGCGGCAGACCAGCAGCCGGCACCAGCTCATTTTCGATACCGCGCGGCGTACCCAGCCAGTGCACGCTATAGCCGCGCGCCTTGAACTCGCGGGCACAGGCCAGCGCCGGGAACACGTGGCCGCCGGTGCCACCAGCCATGATCAGGACATTACCGGGCATGTTCGGCGCCCTCCTCGGCAAAGTCCGCTTCGTTGAATTCGACGTCTTCGCTGCCCAGGTGGGTGCGACGCTCCCACTCGATGCGCAGCAGCACGGCCAGGATCACGCAGCAGATCACCAGCGAGCTGCCGCCGTAGCTGAGGAATGGCAGGGTCAGGCCCTTGGTCGGCAGCAGACCGACGTTCACCCCGATGTTGATCAGCACCTGGCCGATCCACAGAAAAGCCAGGCCGTAGGCCACATACGCGGAGAAGAACTGCTTGGCCTTTTCCGCCCACAGGCCGATGTACAGGGCGCGCACGCTGACGAAGACGAACAGCGCCACGGTGGCCAGGGCGCCGATCATTCCCAGCTCCTCGGCCAGTACGGCGAACACGAAGTCGGTGTGCGCTTCCGGCAGGTAGAACTGCTTCTGGATGCTGTTGCCCAGGCCGACGCCGAACCACTCGCCACGGCCGAAGGCGATCAGTGCCTGGCTCAGCTGGTAGCCAGCACCGAACGGATCGGCCCAAGGGTCTACGAAGTTGGTCAGGCGCTGCATGCGGTAGGACTGGCTGGTCATCACCACGCCGCCGAGTGCCAGCACGCCAGCCACCAGCGGGATGAAGCGCAGCAGGTTGACCCCGCCGAGGAACAGCATGGCGATCGAAGCGCCCATCAACACCACGGTGGCGCCGAAGTCCGGCTCGGCCAGCAGCAGCACGGCAATCGGCGTCAGCAGCAGCATCGGCTTGATGAAGCCGGTGAGTTTGTTACGCACCTCGTCCTGGCGACGGACCAGGTAGCCAGCAATGAACATCACGGTGAACAGCTTGGCCAGCTCGGACGGTTGCAGGTTGAACAGGCCGAAACCGATCCAGCGCTTGGCCCCGTTGACTTCGCGACCGATACCCGGCACCAGCACCATGATCAGCAGGACGAAAGCCACCAGAAACAGGCTGCCGCCATAACGCTGCCACATCGCCATCGGAATCATCAGGGTCAGCAGCCCGGCTACCAGGCCGATGAGCAGATAGATCAGGTGGCGCACCATGAAGTACATCGGGTTGCCGGCCAGCGCCGTGGCGACTTCCGAGGACGCCGAAGTGATCATCACCAGGCCCAGGCCGAGCAGGGCCAGGCTGCCGGCCAGCAGCGGGAAGTCCAGGTCGACACCACGACGGGTACGCAGTGGCGAGGGCGCGGCGAGCATGCGGGCGATAAGGCTCATTGCAGGGCCTCCGCAGCCTGGGCAAACAGGCGTCCGCGTTCTTCGAAGTTCTTGAACATGTCCAGGCTCGCGCAGGCCGGCGACAGCAGCACGGCATCGCCCGGCTGGGCCAGTTCGGTGCTGCACAGCACGGCTTCGTCGAGCGTGCTCACGCGCACCTGCGGCACTGCATCACCCAGCGCCTCGGCCAACCGCTCGGCATCGCGACCGAGCAGCACCACGGCGCGGCAGAACTTGGCCGCCGGCGCTTTCAGCGCGGAGAAGTCGGCGCCTTTGCCGTCGCCACCGGCGATCAGCACCAGCTTGCCGGCGATATCCGCACCCAGGCCTTCGATGGCGGCCAGTGCGGCGCCGACGTTGGTGGCCTTGGAGTCGTCGTAGTAGCTCACCCCGCGCAGTTCACGCACCCACTGGCAACGGTGAGCCAGGCCGGCAAACGTTTGCAGGGTCTGCAGCATCGGCGCGAACGGCAGGCCGACGGCATGGCCGAGGGCCAGGCCCGCCAGGGCGTTGCTCTGGTTGTGCGCGCCACGCATTTTCAGTGCAGCGGTCGGCAGCAGGGTTTCGAACTGGAAGGCCAGGAATTTCTCGCCGCCCTCTTCGATCAGGCCGAAGCGTTTGAAGTCCGGCTTGCCCAGGCCAAAGCTCCAGCACGGAACCTGGTCGGCAATCAGCGGCCGCGACAGCGCGTCATCGCGATTCACCACCACCTGGCGGGCGCCGCGGAAGATGCGGTGCTTGGCCAGGTGGTACTGCGGCATGCCGGCGTAGCGATCCATGTGGTCTTCGCTGACGTTCAGGCAGGTCGCCACTTCGGCATTCAGTTGATCGGTAGTTTCCAGCTGGAAGCTGGAGAGTTCGAGCACATACAGCTCGATATCGTCATTCAGCAGGTCCAGCGCCGGCGTACCGAGGTTGCCACCGACGGCGACCTTCTTGCCGGCCGCAGCCGCCATCTCGCCAACCAGGGTGGTGACGGTGCTCTTGGCGTTGGAACCGGTGATGGCAATGATCGGCGCCTTGGCGTGGCGAGCGAACAGCTCAATGTCGCCGGACAGCTTGACCCCACGTGCGGCGGCGGCCTGCAGCGCTGGAGTGGCGATAGCCAGGCCCGGGCTCACGTACAGTTCCGAGGCGCGACAGAGGAACTCCACGTCCAGCTCGCCGCAACGCACGTCCACCTGCGGGTAGTCACGCTGCAGGGTCGCCAGCTCCGGCGGGTTCGCGCGCGTATCCGCCACGGCGAAGCGCACGCCCTGTTGCGCGAGGAAGCGCACCAGGGACATGCCGCTCTTGCCGAGGCCGACAACGATGCGGAACTGGTCGGAAGCGATCAGCGACACTCTTATTACCTCAGTTTCAGGGTGGCCAGGCCAACCAGGACGAGAATTACGGTGATGATCCAGAAGCGCACGATCACGCGCGGCTCGGGCCAGCCTTTGAGTTCGAAATGGTGGTGGATCGGCGCCATGCGGAACACGCGCTTGCCGGTCAGCTTGAAGCTGGCGACCTGGATGATCACCGACAGGGTTTCCATGACGAACACGCCACCCATGATGAACAGGACGACTTCCTGGCGGACGATCACGGCGATGGTGCCCAGCGCCGCGCCCAGGGCCAGCGCGCCGACGTCACCCATGAAGACCTGGGCCGGGTAGGTGTTGAACCAGAGGAAGCCGAGGCCGGCACCGACCAGCGCCGCGCAGAACACGATCAGCTCGCCCGCGCCCGGCACATAAGGAATCAGCAGGTAGTCGGCGAATTTGATGTTGCCCGACAGGTAGCAGAAGATCGCCAGCGCACCGGCCACCAGCACGGTCGGCAGGATGGCCAGCCCGTCGAGGCCGTCGGTCAGGTTGACTGCGTTGCTGGTACCAACGATGACGAAGTAGGTGAGTACTACGAAGCCTGCGCCCAGGGGAATGGCAACGTCCTTGAGCACCGGCAGGATCAGGGTGGTTTCCACCGGGCTCTGCGCGGTCATATAAAGGAAGACCGCCGCGCCCAGGCCGAATACCGATTGCCAGAAATACTTCCAGCGGCTCGGCAGGCCGCGCGAGTTCTTCTCGATCACCTTGCGGTAGTCGTCGACCCAGCCGATGGCGCCGAACAGCAGGGTCACGGCCAGCACGGTCCAGACATAACGGTTGGTCAGGTCGGCCCACAGCAGGGTGCTGACGGCGATGGCCGAGAGGATCAGCGCGCCACCCATGGTCGGCGTGCCTTTCTTCGACAGGTGCGACTGCGGGCCGTCGTTGCGCACCGATTGGCCGATCTGGCGAATCTGCAGGGTGCGGATCATCCACGGGCCAAGCCACAGCGACAGGGCCAGGGCGGTCAACACGCCGAGGATCCCGCGCAGGGTCAGGTACTGGAACACACCGAAACCGGTGTAGAACTGTTGCAGGTACTCCGCCAGCAGCAGCAGCATTTAGTGACTCTCCCCTGTTGCGCGCGCATTGCTCTCAAGCAAAGCCGCGACGACTTTTTCCATCGCCGCGCTGCGCGAACCTTTAATTAGAATGGTGGTGTCGCCCGACTCGCGGCTAACGGCTGCGATCAGGCTGGCTTGGTCGGCGAAATGTTGCCCCTGCGCACCGAAGGCCTGGACGGCATGGGTCATCAGCGGACCCACCGCGTACAACGCGTCGGCCTTGCCGGCGGCATAAGCGCCGACATCGCGATGGCCTTGCTCGGCCCATTCGCCCAACTCGCCAATATCTCCCAGCACCAGGACGGTGCGGCCGGAGAAGCCGGCGAGTATATCAACGGCGGCGCACATCGAAATCGGGTTGGCGTTGTAGGTGTCGTCGATCACGCGCACGCCATTGGGCGCCAACTGAGCAACGGCGCGGCCCTTGACCGGCTGTAGGCTTTCCAGCCCGGCCTGGATCCCGACCAGCGGCACCCCGAGCACATGGGCAGCAGCCGCAGCGGCCAGTGCGTTGGTGACATTGTGCGGGCCCAGCAGATTGAGCTGGATACGCGCGCTGCCCGCCGGGCTCTGCAGGGTGAAGGCCATGCAGCCACGGGCGTCGCGGGCCAGGTCGCTGGCATGGAAATCGGCGCCGCTGTCGTGCAGCGCGAAACTCACTACCGAACGCCCGGCGGCACGGGCCTGCCAGGTGGCGAACGCCTTGTCGTCACGGTTGAGCACGGCCACGCCGTCTGCCGCCAGGCCTTCGAGAATCTCGCCCTTGGCTTCGATAATCTTGTCCGGCCCGCCAAACTCGCCGACATGGGCGACCCCTGCGTTGGTGATGATGGCCACGTGCGGACGGGTCAGACCAACGGTGTAGGCGATCTCGCCGACATGGTTGGCACCCAGCTCGATCACCGCCGCAACATGCGCCGGAGCCAGTTCGAGCAGGGTCAGCGGTGCGCCGAGGTCGTTGTTGAGGTTGCCGCGCGTGGCCAGTACGTCACCGTGCAGGCCGGCACGCAGGATGCTGGCGAGCATTTCTTTGACCGTGGTCTTGCCGCTGGAGCCGGTCACGGCAGCCAGCGGACGGGTAAAGGCGGCACGATTGAGTGCGCCGAGCTGGCCCAGGGCGATGCGCGTGTCCTGCACCAGCAGTTGCGGCAGCGGCGCATCCGCCACCTCGCGCTGCACCAGGGCCGCCACGGCGCCTTTGGCAGCGACGTCGGCCAGGTAATCATGGCCGTCGAAGTTCGGCCCGCTGAGGGCGATGAACAGCTGACCAGCCTCGATCTTGCGGCTGTCGGTGGACACGGCAGCGAACGCCACGTCGGCGCCCAGTACGCGCGCGCTCAGCGCAGCAGCCACTTCGCTCAGCAGCAACGGCTTAAGCATGAGCGACCTCCCAGGCCTGCAGGGCCTTGGTGGTTTCGTCCAGATCGGAGAAAGCGTGGCGCACGCCAACGATCTCCTGGTAATCCTCGTGGCCTTTGCCGGCCAGCACCACCACATCACCAGCGACGGCACTGGCGATCAGCTGGGCAATGGCCTGGCCACGGCCATGGACGAATTCGACCTGTTCAGGTTGGGCGAAGCCGGCGCGGATATCGGCGACGATCTGCGCCGGATCTTCCGTACGCGGGTTGTCGTCGGTGACCAGCACCGCATCGGCCAGGCGCTCGGCCACTTCAGCCATCAGCGGACGCTTGCCACTGTCGCGATCACCGCCGCAACCGAACAGGCACAGCAGGCGACCGGTCACGTGCGGGCGCAAGGCTTCGAGGACTTTTTCCAGGGCATCCGGGGTGTGCGCGTAGTCCACCACCACCAGCGGCAGCTTGCCGCCGCCGAAGCGCTGCATGCGCCCGACCGGGCCTTGCAGCTGTGGCATTACACGGAGGATTTCATCCAGCGGGTAGTTCAGACCGAGCAGCGCACCGACCACCGCCAGCAGGTTGCTCAGGTTGAAGCGACCGAGCAGCGGGCTGCGCAGGTTGCCTTCACCTTGTGGCGTAGCGACCAGGGCACGCACGCCGTGGTCATCGAAACTCGACTCGCGGCAGTGCAGGTAGGCGGCGCGGTCGTTCAGGCTGTAGCTGATCAGGCGCGAGGCCGAACGCTGCTCGGACAATTGGCGACCGAACTCGTCGTCCAGATTGATCACCCGGCAGCCCAGTTCCGGCCAGGAGAACAGCTTGGCCTTCGCCGCGCCGTAGGCCTCCATGGTGCCGTGGTAGTCGAGGTGATCGCGCGACAGGTTGGTGAACACCGCCACGTCGAAGTCCAGTGCAGCTACCCGGCCCTGCTCCAGGCCATGGGACGACACTTCCATCGCCACGGCGCGGGCGCCCGCCTGTTTCAGATCGGCCAGAGTCGCCTGTACGGCAACCGGGTCGGGCGTAGTGTGGCGGCCGCTTTGCAACGCTTCGAAGAAACCATTGCCCAGGGTACCGACGATGCCGCAGCGCTCGCCCAGCAGATCCAGCGCCTGAGCCAGCAATTGGCTGACACTGGTCTTGCCATTGGTGCCGGTGACGCCGACCAGATGCAACGCCCGGCTCGGCTCGCCGTAGAAGCGCCCGGCGATGGCCGACAGCTGCCCAGCCAGATCCTTGAGCGCGACCAGTTCGGCAGTGCCGTCGGTCATCGGCTCGGCACCGCTGGCCTCGTAGGCCACGGCGGTAGCGCCACGAGCCACGGCGTCGGCGATATGGCTGCGACCGTCCTGTACCAGGCCGGGCACCGCAAGAAACAGGTCACCCGGACGCACCTTGCGGCTATCCAGGGTCAGCTCACGGATCAGGGTGGATGTACGCGCCTGCGGCAGCAGTTGGTTCAGTGGCATGGGCATCAGATGCGCCCTCCCTTGCTACCGCCAGCATCCGCGGTTTGCGGCTGCACGGCGTTCGGATCGACCGGCGGCGGCAGGTTGTCCGGAGTGATGTTCATCAGGCGCAGCGAGCCGGCCATGACCTTGCTGAATACGGGGGCGGAGACCAGGCCACCGAAGTAGCCAGCCTTGCTTGGCTCGTCGATCACCACCACCATGGCAATGCGCGGATTACTGCTCGGCGCGAAGCCGGCAAACATGGAGCGGTAGGCATTGGCGGTGTAGCCCTTGGTGCCGACACTCGCCTTGCGCGCGGTGCCACTTTTGCCGGACACGTGATAGCCCGGCACCTGGGCGCGGAACACCCCGCGCGGCGCCTCGATCACTTGCTGCAGCATGCCCTGCATGGTCTTGGCGACGTCCTCGGGCAGCACTTGTGCGCCCTC
>JBBNAI010000515.1:0-1527 GCA_037994305.1 Pseudomonas sp.
CGCCAAGCCTTTGATTCTCATGCCTGGCCAAGCGGTAAACCTGGCATGGGCTGGACAAAAAACGACATGGGGCAAGGTTCGGGTGCTGAGTAACGTAATGCACCAGTGCCTGAGAAATTACGGTTAGGAGAGATGGATGTCTAGCGGGGAGTGAATGAAGTGCCGGGGCATCTATTTGCTTGACCTGTCGAGCGATGGGGCGAGGTGAGAGGTCGCGCTTATTGTTGGCTTGGCGGGCAGCTGCTTCGCGTTCTTGTCACTTGATTAGCAGGGGTTGTTTGCCTGTTTGAATTCTTACGATGGTAAACAACGTTTTGTATGCACCGGCCACGCGCAAGGCGTGGCCGGTGCGGGGATTACTTCTGGCTGTAGCTCTGGATCAGGTTGGCGTAGGCGGGCAGGTGGCCGCCGAGGATGCCGCCGAAGCCTTCGATGTCGTTGCGCCAGTCGCGGTGCAGTTCGCAGCCCACGCTGAACCAGTTCATCAGTTGCGCGCCGGCCTGGCTCATGCGGTTGAGGGCGGCGTCGCGCACCACCGGGTTGAAGGTGCCCGAGGCGTCGGTGACGACGAATACGTCGAAGCCTTCTTCGATGGCCGACAGGGTCGGGAAGGCCACGCATACGTCAGTGACCACGCCGGCGATGATCAGTTGCTTGCGCCCGGTGTCCTTGATTGCCTTGACGAAGTCGGCGTTGTCCCAGGCGTTGATCTGGCCGGGGCGGGGGATGTAGGGCGCGTCCGGGAACATGGCTTTGAGTTCCGGCACGATCGGGCCGTTGGGGCCGGTTTCGAAGCTGGTGGTGAGGATGGTCGGCAGGTTGAAGAACTTGGCGATGTCGGCCAGGGCCAGCACGTTGTTCTTGAACTCGTCGGGGCTGAAGTCGCGCACCAGTGAGAGCAGGCCGGCCTGATGGTCGACCAGCAGTACCACGGCATTGTCCTTGTCCAGGCGGTTGTATTTCTTGCTCATGTCGATGTCCTCGTGGGTGGTAAAGCGCTGAAGCACTGTTTCAGAAAGCGAAGCAGGAGCAGCCGAACGCGCCCCAGAAACCCTGGAAGTCGCTGATCGGCACCGACGACAGGCGAGCCCGTTCGTGGCTATGTGAGTGCACCGCGCAGGCGCCGGCGCATTGGTGCACCTGCGCTACCAGCGGTGAGGTCGGGCGCCAGTGGCCGGGTACCTTGGCCACTGGGGACCAGTCGGGCATTACCGGCACGGCGGGCGGGGCCAGCTTGTCGAAGTCGCCGCTGGCGTAGACCACCTTGCCGCCGACCACGGTGAGCACCGACTCGATCCATTTGATGGCTTCTTCCTCGACGCTGAAGAAGTCCGCCGACAGAGCGACCAGGTCCGCCAACTGGCCGACCTTGATCTGGCCCTTCTTACCCTGCTCGCTGGAGAACCAGGCGCTGCCATGGGTGAACAGCTCCAGCGCGGTGGCGCGCGGTAGGCCTTGCGGGTACAGCTCCAGGCCGCCGACGGTGCGCCCGCTGACCATCCAGTACAGCGAGGTCCAGGGGTTGTA
>JBBNAI010000516.1:0-1868 GCA_037994305.1 Pseudomonas sp.
GTTGCCTGGCCCTGCTGGAAAACCCGCTGGGCACTGCCGAGAACAATTACCTGAATAACGGCAACCGCCTGTTGCTCGACCTGTTCGGCGCCGAGATCGAGGCAGTGGCCAATCTGGATAACGCCGACGAGCTGCTGCAGGCCGCCGCCGAACGCCTGCGCCGTGAAGGACGCAAACCCTATGGGGTGCCCATTGGCGGCTCCAACGCCCTCGGCGCCCTGGGCTATGTGCGCGCAGGCCTGGAGCTGGCCGAGCAGATGCAACGCACGGGCGAGGACTTCGCCGCCATCGTGCTGGCCTCAGGTAGCGCCGGCACCCACAGCGGCCTGGCCCTGGCGCTGGAGCATGCACGGCCTGGCAGTCGGGTGGTCGGCGTCACCGTGTCGCGGCCCGACGCGACCCAGCGGCCCAAGGTCGAAGGCCTGCTGCAACGTACCGCCGAGCTGCTCGGCGTCAAGGTGCCGACAGGGCTGCGGATCGAGCTGTGGGACCAGTATTTCGCCCCGCGCTATGGCGAGCCGAATGCCGGCACCCTGGCCGCGATCCGCCTGCTGGCCGAGCAGGAAGGCCTGCTGCTCGACCCGGTGTATACCGGCAAGGCCTTTGCCGGCCTGCTCGACGGCCTGGCCAGCGGCGCCTTCCCCGGCGATGGCCCGCTGCTGTTCCTGCATACGGGCGGCGCTCCCGCACTGTTCGCCTATCATCCATGGGCACTGTGAGCGCTACTCACATATTCAATAAATGCAGCTAAAGATAATTTCTAATTATTTTATCGAATAAAAATCCGGCTTTAGAGTTGCCCGACTTTCACTCAGCCCCCTAGAGGCACGCCATGAAATTCACCACTCTGCGTCGTCATTTCCTGTTCGGCAGCCTGAGCCTGCTGCTCGGCTCCAGCCTGGTCGCCCCGGTATTCGCCGCCGACCTGCTGGATGACATCAAAGCCAACGGCGCGATCAAGGTCGGCCTGGAAGGCACCTATCCGCCGTTCAATTACCAGGATGAAAGCGGCCAGCTGACCGGCTTCGAAGTCGACTTCGCCAACGCCCTGGCCAAGGAGCTGGGGGTCAAGGCCGAGTTCCAGCCGACCAAGTGGGACGGCATCCTCGCCGCCCTGGAATCCAAGCGCCTGGACGTGGTGATCAACCAGGTGACCATCTCCGATGAGCGCAAGCAGAAGTACGACTTCTCCACGCCCTACACCGTCTCCGGCATCCAGGCACTGACCCGCAAGGCCGATGGCGACAGCATCAAGACTTCGGCTGACCTGGCCGGCAAGAAGGTCGGCGTCGGCCTCGGCACCAACTACGAGCAGTGGCTGAAAGAGAGCGTGCCGCAAGCCGATATCCGCACCTACGACGACGACCCGACCAAGATCCAGGACCTCAACGTCGGCCGCATCGACGTGATCCTGGTCGATCGCCTGGCCGCCTTCGAGATGGTCGAGAAAACCGGCGGCCGCCTGGCCGTGGCCGGTGCGGCCTTCTCTCGCCAGGAGTCGGGCATCGCCCTGCGCAAAGGCAACCCGCAGCTGCTCGCCGCCATCGATGCGGCCATCGCCAAGCTGCGCTCCGACGGCACCCTGAAACAGCTCTCCGAGAAGTGGTTCAAGGCTGACGTCACGCAATGATCGACAGCAGCCTGCAGCTGGCGCTGGACTCGCTGCCCTTTCTGCTCAAGGGGGCGTGGTGGACCGTGGTACTGAGCCTGGGCGGGATGTTCTTCGGCCTGCTGCTGGGCTTCGGCCTGGCCCTGCTGCGGCTGTACGCCTACTGGCCGCTGCAGTGGCTGGCGCGCATCTACGTGTCGTTCTTCCGCGGCACGCCGCTGCTGGTGCAGCTGTTCATGATCTATTACGGCCTGCCGCA
>JBBNAI010000517.1:0-10398 GCA_037994305.1 Pseudomonas sp.
AGGCGCAGCGGGCGCAGAGACAACGGGAGCTGGCGGAGCCGGCTGTGCAACCGGCGGCGGTGCCAGTTCGACCTCTTCTATATCCAGCGACTGGACGATGGCCACTGCGCCGGCCCGTTCCAGGGTCGCACGGTACTTCTCCGCGCCTGCGGCATCCAGGTTGCTCTTGATCACAATGCGCCGCCCGGAGAACAGCAGTGCGATCCGCTGCTCATCGGCCTGAAACAGCCGCGCCAGATTCTCCTTCACCAGCTCCAGCTGGGCGCCGGGCACCAACTGCCCGGCGAAGGCGATCTCGTAGAGGCTCATGCTCACACTCCTGTCCAATTCGGACTCCAGTATGGCGCAGTTTTTTTCTCAGAACAGCCCATGGCGGCCAAGCAGGCGCTTGTTACACTGGGGCGACCAAGGGGGTCACTCATGCTCGATCAGATACGGATGCTCAAGCTGATCAGCCTGACGCTATTTCTCGGCCTGTTCGCAGGCCTGCACGGATGCGCCAGCTGGTTCAGCGGCGATTTCCAGGACCCGGAAGTCCGTCTCGTCAAGGTTGATGTCGTCAAGGCCAGACTGCTGGAGCAGCAGTTCGTCCTGCGTTTTCGCATCGACAACCCCAATGACGACAGCTTCCCCGTGCGCGGCCTCGACTACAGCGTGCAGCTCAACGGCGTGCCGCTGGCCAGCGGCCAGTCCAGTGAGTGGTTCAACGTGCCGGCACGCGGCCATCAGGTGTTCGATGTGCCGGTGCGAACCAACCTGTGGCGCCACCTGAAAGACATCGTGCGCGCCCTGGAAGACCCCGATCAGCCGATTCGCTACAGCCTCAGTGGCGAAGTGAAAACCGGCCTGTTGTTCGGTCGCAGCGTGCACCTTGTGCGTAATGGCGAGATAATCCCCAGCAATTACATACCGGAGGATTCCCCATGACCCAACAACCCCACGTCCACGGCCCGGACTGCAACCACGATCACGACCACAGCCACGACCATCATCACGATGACGGCCACGTGCATGGCCCGCATTGCGGTCACCACCAGGAGCCGGTGCGCAATCCGCTGAAAGAAGTCGGTCGCAACGACCCTTGCCCATGCGGCAGCCAGAAGAAATTCAAGAAGTGCCACGGCGCCTGATCTGACCGATCACCGGCAGGGCTACGCAGTCCTGCCGCCACTCTCTACGTTGCGCCCCTACCGCGTTGCCGCTCCTGCCCTCTACAATCCGCCCATCGTCCTTCTCCCTGCGCCAGGAGCCAGTTCATGGGTTCGCGCCTGTTTTCCCGTCCATTGTTCATCGCCTCGGCCGCCCTGCTCTGCAGCAGCCTGTTCCTCACCGGCTGCCAGTCCTTTCTCAATGGCCGCTACGCCGACAGCGTGCCCCCGGACCAGGGCATCGTCCGCGTCCAGGGCCTGGCCCAGAGCGTGGTGATACGGCGCAACCCGCTGGGCATGCCGCTGATCGAGACCACCACCTTCCACGACGCGCTGTTCGCCCTGGGCTATGTGCATGCCAGCGACCGCCTCAGCCAGATGGTTGGCATGCGCCTGCTCGCCGAGGGCCGACTGGCCGAGATGAGCGGCCCCGGCGTATTGGAGGTCGACCGCTTCATGCGCACGGTCAACCTCAAGCGCAGCGCCGAGGTGCTGTACAAGAACGCCTCGCCGCGAATGAAGAAGTTCTTCGAGGTCTACGCCCGCGGCGTCAACGCCTACCTGTTCCGCTACAAGGACAAGCTGCCGATGGACCTGGCCGAGTCCGGCTATCGCCCGGCCTACTGGAAGCCGGAAGACTCGGTGCTGGTGTTCTGCCTGCTCAACTTCGGCCTGTCGGTCAACCTGCAGGAAGAAATCGCCTCCCTGGTGCTGGCCGGCAAGGTCGGCAGCGACAAGCTGGCCTGGCTGCTGCCGACCTACCCGGATGAGCCCCTGCCTTTCGAGGAAGCCGAGAAGCTGCGCGGCCTCAACCTCGCCGGACAAATCCCCGGCCTGGCCGCGGTCGACCAGGCCGCCAGCCAGGTCGCCGCGCTGAACATGCTCGGCGTCGCCGCCTCGAACAACTGGGCCATTGCCCCGCAGCGCAGTCGTAGCGGCAAGAGCCTGCTGGCCAATGACACCCACCTGCCGCTGTCGATGCCTTCTATGTGGAACTTCGTGCAGATCCGCTCACCGAAATTCCAGGCCGCCGGGGTCTCCATCGCCGGCGTACCGGCGGTGGTCGCCGGCTTCAACGGCAAACTGGCCTGGGGCATGACCATGGTCATGGGCGACAACCAGGACCTGTTCCTGGAGAAGGTCAAACGTGAAGGCGGCCGCCTCTACTACCTGGCCGACGGCAAATGGCAGCCGGCCATCGAGCGCCAGGAAACCTTCTTCATCAAGGGCCAGCGACCGATCCGCGAAAGCGTCTATGAAACCCGCCACGGCCCGCTGCTCAACAGCGCCCTCGGCGAGCGCAAGACACCCCTGCAACCCCTGGCGTTCAAAAGCGGCTACGGCCTGGCACTGCGTACCGGCCAGTTGGAAGCGGACAACTCGCTCGATGCCTTCTTCGATTTGTCCCGCGCGCAATCGGTGGATCAGGCCTTCGAAGCCACCCGCGAAGTCCGCGCCATGGCCCTCAACATCGTCTTCGCCGATGCCCAGCACATTGGCTGGCAGGTCACCGGGCGCTTCCCCAACCGCAAGGCCGGCCTGGGCCTGGTGCCGTCGCCAGGCTGGGACGCGGCGTACGACTGGGATGGCTACGCCGACCCGATGCTGCACCCCTATGACCAGGACCCGATGCAAGGCTGGCTGGGCACCGCCAACAACCGTACGGTGCCGCGCGGCTATGGCATGCAACTGTCCAACTCCTGGTTCTACCCGGAGCGCGCCGAGCGCATTGCGCAACTGGCCGGCAGCGGCAAGCAGGACCAGCGAAGCATGATCGCCATGCAGTACGACCAGACCACGCCCTTCGCCGGCAAGCTGCAGGGGATGTTCGAGGCGCCGGTCATGGCCGCTCCGCTGAAAAAGGCCATCGACGCGCTGCCCGCCGCCGACCGCGCCAAGGCCCGCGAGGCCTACGACCGGCTGATGGCCTTCGACGGCCGAATGAGCGCCACCTCGGCCGATGCCGCGCTGTACAGCATGTTTCTCCAGGAAAGTGCCCGGCAGACCTTCCTCGACGAACTCGGCCCGCAAGGCAGCCCGGCCTGGCAGGCACTGGTCGACACCGCCGACAGCTCCTACTCGGCCCAGGCCGACCATCTGCTTGGTCGCGACGACAGCCCGTTCTGGGACGACATCAAGACGCCGCAGAAGGAAGACAAACCCGCCATCCTCGCGCGCAGCCTGGTTGCCACCGTGAGCCAACTGGAAAACCAGCTGGGCACCAACCGCAGCAGCTGGCAGTGGGGCAAGCTGCACAGCTACACCTGGCGCAGCAATGCCACGCAGATCGCGCCCTACCTGAGCAGCGGCGAGCGCAGCAGCATCCAGGCCCTGTCCGGCTACCTCGACCGCGGCCCCTACCCGGCGGGCGGCGACCACGGCACGTTGAACGTCTCGGCCTACCACTGGGGCGAGAGTTTCGACACCTGGCTGATCCCGGCCATGCGCATCGTGGTCGACTTCGGTCGCGAGGAACCACTGATCGGCGTCAACAGCTCTGGCCAGTCCGGCAACCCAGCCAGCGCGCATTACGCCGACGGCATCGATGCCTGGCTCAAGGGTGGCTATATGAGCTTCCCCTTCCAGTCGCGCAACATCGACAAGACCTACGGCAACAAACGGCTCCTGCTGATGCCGGGCAAGTGACCCGACTCAGCCGCCCGAGGTAACTCAGGCATCACCCATTTCCGTGTGTTTTTTCCAAGGGCGCCTTCGGGCGCCCTTTTCTTTGCCTGGAAACGCCCCACGGAAAAGTGTGCGACAGCGCACACAACCGCTCTAGCACGGGCACTCCACTCGTCGGCAGAGCGATTCCGAACGAATTGATAGAAGTTCCCGACGTGCGCAAAAAAATCCTTTGCCATCAGTCATCACCCATAGAAAACGGAATTCCATCCCCATATATAGCCATTTTTTCGACGCCAATATAACGACAAACGGTGATTAACCTTCTGCTTGCCAGGCCGTATAAAGCGCCACGCCCGCCGCATCAGCACTTCCTGAGCGGGCCATTTGAGCTTCATTCAGCGCGCATGTGACTGGCAGGGCAGCCAGGTAGTTTTCGGATTCAGGATCAATCCGCGCTCCGGATGCCCTTTTGTTTTTTTGCGGAGTCACCTGCCAACATGATCGACCTCAACACCTGGAACCTCACCATTCCCGTCGGCGAACCTGCCACCACCATCAGCACTCCTTTGCTTGCCAACGGTTACCAGGACGACTATTTCAAGAACATCAACGGCACCCTCTTCTTCTGGGCACCGGTCAACGGCAGCACCACCAAGAACGCCAAGTACCCACGCAGCGAACTGCGCGAGACCTATGCCGACGGCAAACTGCGCAACTGGAAGTACACCGCCGCCGACAACTACCTGAAGGCCACCCTCAAAGTCACCCAAGTCCCCTCGACCGGCAAGGTTGTGATCGGCCAGATCCACAACGTCGAAGGCGACGATCCACCCATCAAGCTCTCCTATCAGTACAAGAGCGACACCAACACCGGCAGCATCGTGGCTATCTACCGCCAGGCGCCCGGCCTCGACACCCAAAGCATCACCGTCCTCAAAGGCGTGCCGCTGGGCCAGAACTTCAGCTACACCATTCGCCTGACCCCTAGCGGCACCCTGGCGATCTACGTGAAGACACCGAGTACCACCGCCATCAAGTGGACCGCCAAACTGGACAAGGCCTGGGCCGCCCAGACCATGTACTTCAAGGCCGGCAACTACGTACAGGACAACGTCGGCGACAACACCGAAGCCGGCTCGGTGACGTTCACCTCACTGACTGTCCAGCACCTGTAATCCCCTCACCACAGGTTCAGCGCTCACTTTACGAGGTGAGTGCTGAACTCCATCCCTGGCTCCCCCAGCTTCCAATCGATCACTTTTTAAGCACTGGTCGATATATAGGCTTTATCCAAAATCCTTAAACAGTTTAAAAACAGCCCTTTACAGCCGACTTGTAGCACTACACTTCACATTGAGCGGCTAACCCCGCTCCCGGTGAGGTCTTTATTAAAATCAAGTACAGCTGCCAAGCACCTGACCCCACCGGCACCCTTTGTGAGGGTTCCATGGGAATTGCTGCCAGCGAGCTTTGCCAATACGTCATCCGCCCTACCCTCCTCTACCTGGGGCGCCACTCCGCTACCGCCGAAGCCCTGCTGCTCGGCACCGCCGCCAGCCAGTCCGACCTCGGCTCGGCCCTCGACGACCGCCATGGCCACGGCCTCTACCGCATCAGCGAACTGCGCCATCAACAATTGTGGGACCTGCACCTGGCCCGCGACCCTGACCTCGCCAGCCTGGTGCGTGGCCTGGCCAGCCAGCACGCGTTTCTCGCCGCACCGCACCTGGAGCTGACCGTCAACCTGCGCTACGCCACCGCCATCGCCTGGCTGATGATCGAAGCCGACGCCGCCGAACTGCCGGCCGCCGACGATCTGCATGGCCTGGCGCGCATCTGGCGTCGGGTATTCCAGCCCCACGGCCACCTGCGCGACTTTCTCAGCGCCTGGCAGCACTGCGTGCCGGAGCAGAACCGGGTCGCGTAATAAAGGGAACATCCGCCAACAAATGCCGTCCTAGCTGACGGATGGTAGAAAGCATTCATTCGCATTCATTAGCTGACCGATAAGACAACCTTATCGGCTCGATTCCTTTAACGAATCTTCACCAAAAATGCTGGCTAGAGCGGTTGGCAAGCCCTGGCAAAAGGGGTAGTTTGCCGCCCCCGCTTTACTGAACGTGAGCTTCCTAATGAAAAACGTATGGTTTAAAACCACCCTCGCCCTGGCCGTCAGCGCCATTTCCACCCACAGCTTGGGCAACGGAATTGCCATCAACGAACAGAGTGTCAGCGGCATGGGAACCGCTTTCGCCGGCCGCGCCTCGGCCGCCCAGGATGCCTCCACCCTCTACGGCAACCCTGCCGGCCTGTCCAAACTCAAACGCACCGAAGTGGTGGGCGGTATGGCGATGATCGACGCCAAAGTCGACATCGACGACTCCAGCGCCGCAACCAGCGAAGGCGACATGGTGCCTCTGGCAGCCGTACCCTTCGGCTACATTGCCACCCCGCTGAATGAAGACTGGCACTTCGGCCTGGGTCTCTACGTGCCCTACGGCCTGATCAGCGACTACGAGAAGGGCTTCGGCGGCCGCTACAAGGGCCAGTACAGCAAGGTGCAAGTCATCACCCTGCAGCCGACCTTGAGCTACCAGATCAATGATCGCGTCTCCGTCGGCTTCGGTCCGACCTTCAACAAGATCGATGGCAAGCTGACCAGCAAGCTGGACAACAGCGCCGTCGGCGGCACTGGCGACAGCACCGTCAATATCAAGGGTGATGACACTGCCGTCGGCTACAACGTCGGCGTGCTGGTCGATGTCACCGACAAGCTGGCCTGGGGCCTGACCTACCACTCCAAGGTCGACTACACCCTGGAAGGCCGCACCAAATTCAGTGGCGGCGATGGCCTGACCTCTCTATTCAACGGCGAGTACGACGCCCAGCTGGATTTCACCACCCCGGAATCGGTCGATACCTCGGTGACCTACAAGCTGGACGACAAGTGGACCCTCTTCGGTGGCGCCACCTGGACCCGCTGGAGCCGTCTGCAGGCCATCGTCGTGGAAAACCAAGGCACCCCTGCCGGCCTGCTGGATGAAGTCAGCGAAGAGCTGAAGTGGAAGGACACCTGGGGCTTCGCCGTCGGCACCTCCTACCAGCTCAACCCGCAATGGGTGCTGCGTACCGGTTTTGCCATCGACGCCGCACCGACTGCCAACGACAACCGCACCGTGCGCATCCCGGTGGGCAACCGCAAGGTGTTCTCCCTGGGCGCCGGTTGGTCGCCGTCTGCGGACATGACCATCGACGTGGCCTACTCCTACCTGCGCGAGAACGAAGCCAAGGTCAACCAGGAAGCCACCGAGCTGGCCGGCGTGGAAATCGCCCCGGGCTACAGCGCCACCTACAACAACAGTGCCCATGGCCTGGGCGCGCAGGTCACCTACCGTTTCTGACGGTTGATCTGCACATGAAAAAGCCGGGCATTGCCCGGCTTTTTTCTGCCTGTCTGTTGTGCCCTGCGCCCCGCCTCAGGGTTGCTGAGCAATCGCCTGCTCGATGGCCTTGCGCAAGTCTTCGTCGTCCGGCGTGGTCAGGCTGGAAAAACTGGCGATGACCTTGCCGTCGCGCCCCACTACATACTTGTAGAAGTTCCAGCGCGGCGCACTGCTCTGCTCGGCGAGCTGACGGAACAGCGGCACAGCGTCATCACCGCGCACATGCTGCGGCTCGCTCATGGCGAAGGTCACGCCGTAGTTGACGAAGCACACCTTGGCCGTCTCGCTGGTGTCGGCGTCTTCCTGCTTGAAGTCGTTGGAAGGCACGCCCAGCACCTCCAGACCCTGGTCCTTGTAGCCCTGATACAGGGTTTCCAAACCCTTGAACTGCGGGGCGAAGCCACAGTGGCTGGCGGTATTGACCACCAGCAGCGGCTTGCCGGCAAAGCGCTGGCACAGGTCGATCTGTTCCTTCGAGCGCAACTGCTGCAACTGGCCCTGCAGCAAGGGCGGACACTCGGCCGCCGGTACAGAGCCAGCGAACAGCGCAAGCAGCAGGCCGGTATATAAAGGCAGGTTCATCGCACTACTCCTGATTCACTGATGCAGTCACGCTACGCGCCAATGCCCGCAGCGGCAATCCTCAGCACAGGGGCATATCCAGTTGCAGCAGGGCCAGCCCGCCGAATTGCCAGCCCCACCAGGCCAGGCCCAGCAGCGCAGCCAACGCCAGCCCGAGCAGCCCACGCAGCAGTATTTTGTTCACGTTGCCGGCACCACACGCAAGCGCTCCACCGGCTGCTCACGCACCGGCCAGTTGAGCGCCGCCGCCAGCAGGCCGAGGAGGATCGACAGCTGCCAGACCATCTCGTAGCTGCCCGTATGGTCGTACAGATAGCCACCCAGCCAGCCGCCGAGAAAAGCACCGAGCTGATGGAAGAGGAACACGATACCGCCGAGCATCGACAGGTTGCGCACACCGAACAGGGTGGCCACCGTGCCATTGGTCAACGGCACCGTGGACAACCACAACAGCCCCATCGCCACGCCAAAGGCGTAGGCGCTCCACTCGCTCAGCGGCGAATAGACGAACGCCACGATCACCAGCGTGCGCAGCAGGTACAACGCAGTAAGCAGGCGCGGTTTGGACATCCGCCCGCCGAGCCAGCCGGCAATATAGGTGCCGAACACATTGAACAACCCCACCAGCGCCAGCACCGTGGTACCGACCTTGGCAGCCAGGTGCTGATCCACCAGATAAGCCGGCAGATGCACGCCGATGAACACCACCTGGAAACCGCAGACGAAGAAACCCAGGGCCAGCAGCCAGAAGCCGGAATGCGTACAGGCCTCGCGCAGCGCCTGACCCAGGCTCTGCTCGACACCCACCGACGGCAGCGGCTGATCACGCACCAGCAGCGCCAGCGGTACGATCAGCGCTACCAGCAGGCCCAGCGCCAGCAAGGCCGCCGACCAGCCCAGCCAGCCGATCAGGCCGAGCGAGCCCGGCAGCATGGCGAACTGGCCAAAGGAGCCCGCGGCAGCCGCCATGCCCATGGCCATGCTGCGTTTCTCCATCGGCACCGCACGGCCGACCACACCCAGCAACACCGAGAACGAGGTGCCGGACAGGCCAATACCAATCAACAGTCCGGCGCTCAGCGACAGTGACGCCGCCGAATCGGCGAAGGCCATCAGCAACAGGCCGGCGGCATACAGCACCCCGCCAACGGCGATGACCCGACGCGCGCCGAAGCGATCGGCAATCGCCCCGGTCACCGGCTGCGCCAGGCCCCAGATCAGGTTCTGCAAGGCAATGGCGAAGGCGAACACTTCCCGCCCCCAGCCGAATTCCGCGCTCATCGGCGTGAGGAACAGGCCGAAACCGTGGCGGATACCCAACGACAGCGCCAGGATCAGCGAAGCCCCGAGCAACACCCAGCCGCTGGTACGCCATACAGAAGTCATGATTCATCCTCTGCGGGCAGCGCCCGCTCGTTCGCAAATACTCAGTCGAGCCGTTCCAGCTCACCCAGCAGTTCCAGCAGCAACGCACGGCGCTCACCACCCATGCGCTCGGTCAGTTGCACCTGCGCCTGCTCCCAGGCCTGCAGTGCCTGCGCCAGGCGGGCCTTGCCCGCCTCGCTCAGCGACACCAGGCGATTGCGCTGATCCTCGCCACCAGACAACAACACCAGGCCCTTGCCTTGCAGCACCTTGAGGTTGCGCCCCAGGGTGCTGCGGTCCAGGCCCAGCGCCTCGGCCAGCGTGGTGATGCTCGGCTGGCGGAGGCGCTGCAGGTGTTTCAGCAGCGAATACTGGGCAACGTTGATCCCGACCGCGTCGAGGGCATCGTCGTAGAGCTTGGTCACGCTGCGGCTGGCGCGGCGCAACTTGGTACACAGGCAGTGGGTCGGCAACATGATTAGATGTATATACCCGCATCAGCCAAAACGCCCGCTACAGTTGCCGAGCAACCGAACGCAACAGTTGCGTAGGGCGAGTGAAACCCACGTAATCCGTGGAGCGGCTTCCCCCGTGCCGCGAGGAACTAGCCAACTCAGCAGTAGCCCGGACTTCAGTCCGGGGCAGGTCAGCTCCCGGACTGAAGTCCGGGCTACCGCGCTGCCAAATAGGCTTTCAGAGCAGCGCCAGTGCCACCAGCACCGCACATTCGGCCAGTTCCAGCAGCGCGCCTGCGGTATCGCCAGTGGTTCCGCCCAAGCGGGCGACAAAGGCACGGCGCAGCAGGTAGAACACCAGCAGCGCAGCAACAATCGCCGCCAGCGCGCTCCAGCCGAATGCCAGCATCGCCAGGGCATTCACTGCCAGCAACAGCGGCAACTGCTGACGCGGCAGGTGCTGGCTAAGCGCTTCGCCCAGGCCGCCGGCACGCACATAGGGCGTGGTCAGGAACAACAGCGGCAGCACCGCACGCCCCAGCCAGGGCGCCAGCAGCAATGCGCTCCAGTGTCCGGCCTGCAGCAGCGCCACCAGGGCGGCGAACTTGAGCAGCAACAGCAATACCAGCCAGGTCACGGCAATCGGGCCGCTGCGCGGGTCCTTCATGATTTCCAGGGTGCGCTCGCGGTCGCCATAACCGCCAACCCAGGCATCCGCACTGTCAGCCAGGCCATCCAGATGCAGCGCTCCGGACAAGGCGACCCAGACCGTCAGCA
>JBBNAI010000518.1:0-3037 GCA_037994305.1 Pseudomonas sp.
TGACTTTCGAGCCGTCGATGATCTCGGCTTTTTCCACCACGCCAACGCAGAAACCGGCCAGGTCGTAGTCTTCGCCTTCGTACATGCCCGGCATCTCGGCGGTTTCACCACCGACCAGGGAGCAGCCAGCCAGCTCGCAACCGGCGCCGATGCCGGTGACCACGGTGGCGGCCACGTCGACGTTGAGCTTGCCGGTGGCGTAGTAGTCGAGGAAGAACAGCGGTTCGGCACCGCACACCACCAGGTCGTTGACGCACATGGCGACCAGGTCCTGGCCGATGCTGTCGTGCTTGTTCAGGTTCAGAGCAAGGCGCAGCTTGGTGCCGACGCCGTCGGTGCCGCTGACCAGTACCGGCTGCTTGTAGCCGGCGGGGATTTCGCAGAGGGCGCCGAAACCACCCAGGCCACCCATGACTTCCGGGCGCGCAGTGCGCTTGGCCACGCCTTTGATGCGTTCGACCAGGGCTTCACCGGCGTCGATGTCCACACCGGCGTCTTTGTAGCTGATGGAGGGTTGCTTGCTCATGGGTACGGGCCTTTGAAAGGGGGAAATGCTGTGGTCGACCGGGCAGCGATAGGGTCTGCGTGCGAGCCGGTCTGCGAAGGCGCGCGATTTTATCAGGCTTGCCCGTCAGCGGCCACCGGCCCCGACGGTTGCCGGGTGCGAGGCGGCTGTTTAAGGTATAGCCCTTCGCGCGCGAAAATCGCGCAGCCCTCAGTCCGGAACCCACCATGCGTCTATCTGCCTGCCTGCTTGCCTCGTGCCTTGCGCTGTTCAGCCTGTCCGCCAGCGCTGAAATGGTCAGCGATCTCTATCAGGTGCGCGAGGCGGTCACCAGCCAGCAGCCGGATGAGCGCAATGCTGCCCTGGGGCGTGCCCTGGAAACCCTGTTACTGCGCCTGACCGGCGACAGCAAGGCGCTGCAGAACCCAGCGCTGGCGGCTGTACGCCAGGATCCACAGCAACTGGTCAGTCGTTTCAGCTATGAAGGCGACAAGCTGGTGGTGGATTTCGATCCGTTGACCACCGAGAACAAGCTGCGCGCAGCCGGTTTGCCGCAGTGGGGCAGCAATCGCCCGGCGATCCTCACCTGGTGGCTGAACACCACGGCCGAAGGTGCCAACCTGCTCGGTGACGGCCAGGAAGCGGCCGCTCCGCTGCGTCAGGCCGCGCAGCATCGTGGCTTGCCGCTGCGCCTGCCGCTGGCGGATCTTTCCGAGCAGATGGTCGCTACCCCGGAAAACCTCGGTGCTACCCAGGCCGATGCCCTGCAGCCGATTTCCGAGCGTTACGCAGCCGATGCCTTGCTGGCCGTGCAGGCCCACGAGGATGGCGGTCAGTGGCAAGCGCAGTGGCGCCTGTGGCTGGGTGATGGCCGTGAGCAAGGAACGGCCCAGGCCGCCGACCTGAACGCGCTGAGTGATGCGGTGATGCTGGCGGTGAGCGAGCGCCTTGCGCCGCGTTTCGTGGTCAAGCCGGGCAGTGCCAGTGCCATGACGGTGGTGGTGCAGGGCGCTAACCTGGCGCGCTATGCCGAGCTCGAGCGCCTGTTGGAGCCTTTTGCCGCACGACTGCTGCAGGTAAAAGGTGAGCAGTTGACCTGGCAGGTCAATGCCAGCAGCGAACAACTGCGCGCCCAGTTGGGCCTGGCCGGCCTGCAGGAAGTCCCGGCCGACGCCGCGCCGCTGGATGCCAGTGCCCAGACGGGTGGTGTTGCGACTCCTGCGCCTGCGCCAGCCCCGGGCAACCTGCTGCGCTTCAGCTGGTAAGTGCGCCGGCCGGTGCGCTGAGCGCACCGGCACCTGGAGCTGAATACCCTAAACGAAGCAAGGCGGAGTGCCTGCAATGACCGATTCGCGTCGCTGGATGTGGCTGATTGGAGTGTTCCTGCTCGGTTGGTTGATCTACTTACTGTCCCCGGTACTGTCGCCGTTCCTGGTGGCCATGCTGCTGGCTTATATGGGCGACCCGCTGGTGGATCGCCTGGAGCGTCACAAGCTGTCGCGCACCTGGGGCGTGGTGCTGGTGTTCAGCCTGTTCAGTCTGTTGTTGTTGATTATGTTGCTGGTGCTGGTGCCGATGCTGGGTCGACAGCTGGTGCGTCTGTATGAGCTGGCGCCGCAGGTGCTCGACTGGCTGCAGCACGAGGCGTTGCCCTGGACCCAGGCGCAGCTTGGGCTGCAGGAAGGCTTCTGGCGTTTCGATCAGATCAAGGAAGCCCTGGCCGGGCACCTGGGCAAGACCACCGACATCGTCGGCGCCGTGCTGGCCCAGGCCACCGCTTCGAGCCTGGCGCTACTCGGCTGGATAGGCAACTTGTTGCTGATCCCGGTGGTGGCTTTCTACCTGTTGCGTGACTGGGACCTGATGGTGGTCAAGCTGCGCGGCCTGCTGCCGCGTTCACGCGAGAGTCTGGTGGTCCAGCTGATCGGCGAGTGCCATGAAGTGCTCGGGGCTTTCATGCGCGGGCAATTGCTGGTGATGCTGGCACTGGCCTTCATCTATGCCAGCGGCCTGATGCTGGTCGGCCTGGAACTGGGCCTGCTGATCGGTGTGCTCGCCGGGCTGGCCAGCATCGTGCCGTACATGGGCTTCGTGGTCGGCTTCGGCTCTGCGGTGGTGGCGGTGCTGTTCCAGTACGGCGGCTTCGAGACCTACCCGCTGATTGGTGTGCTGGTGGTCTTCGGCATCGGCCAGCTGCTCGAGGGCACGGTGCTGACGCCCATGCTGGTCGGTGACCGTATCGGCCTGCATCCGGTCGCGGTGATCTTTGCCATTCTCGCTGGTGGTCAGCTATTTGGCTTCGTCGGTGTGCTGCTGGCCCTGCCGGTGGCCGCAATTATCATGGTGCTGCTGCGCCATGCGCATGATTTCTATAAACAATCAGACACGTATGGCGCTGACAAGCTAAGTGACTGATTTTAAAGGTTTATAGTTTTCTCTCCCTTGGTTGGTGTCGAAGAGGTGTCGAAACCAGCCAAGGGATTCAGCTTTAGAGCATCCCGAAGATGAGCGGGGGAGAGGTGCGCATAGCGC
>JBBNAI010000519.1:0-3452 GCA_037994305.1 Pseudomonas sp.
CGAGTGGCTTAACCGAGGAACAGCTGGTAGGCCGGGTTCTCGGTCTCATCCCAGTACGGATAGCCGATGGCATCCAGGGCTGCCGGGATCAGGTGGCGCTCATCTTCCGGCACTTGCAGGGCCGCCAGCACGCGGCCGTCGGCAGCGCCGTGGTTGCGGTAGTGGAACATGGTGATGTTCCAGTGCCCGCCGAGTTTGGCGAGGAAGTTGAACAGCGCGCCCGGGCGCTCCGGGAATTCGAAGCGCAGCACCACTTCATTGGACACCGCTGCCGCATGGCCGCCGACGGTGTGGCGGATGTGCAGCTTGGCCAGCTCGTTGTCGGTCAGGTCGAGCACCGGGAAGCCCTGCACGCGCAGGCTGCTGACCAGGACTTCGCGCGGGTCGTTTTCCGGGTGCGTCTGCACGCCGACGAAGATGTGCGCTTCCTTGTCGGTGTGGTAGCGGTAGTTGAACTCGGTGATCTGCCGCTTGCCGATGGCCTCGCAGAAGGCCTTGAAGCTGCCCGGCTTCTCCGGGATGGTCACGGCGATGATCGCTTCGCGCTTCTCGCCCAGCTCGGCGCGCTCGGCCACATGGCGCAGGCGGTCGAAGTTGACGTTGGCGCCGGAGTCGATGCCGACCAGCACCTGGCCACTCACGCCTTCGCGCGCCACGTACTTCTTGATCCCGGCCACGCTCAGGGCGCCAGCCGGCTCGGTGATCGAGCGGGTGTCGTCGTAGATGTCCTTGATCGCCGCGCAGATCTCGTCGGTGCTGACGGTGATCACTTCATCGACGTAGTTCTTGCAGATGTCGAAGCAGTGCTGGCCGATCTGTGCCACGGCCACGCCGTCGGCAAACAGCCCTACGGTTGGCAGCACCACGCGCTCGCCAGCGGCCATGGCGGCCTGCAGGCAGTTGGAGTCATCCGGCTCGACGCCGATGATCTTGATCTCCGGACGCAGGTATTTGACGTAGGCGGCGATGCCGGCGATCAGCCCGCCGCCACCGACCGGGACGAAGATGGCGTCCAGCTGGCCCGGCTGCTGACGCAGGATCTCCATGGCCACGGTGCCCTGGCCGGCGATCACGTGCGGGTCGTCATAGGGGTGGATATAGACGTAGCCCTTTTCCTCCACCAGCTTCAGCGAATAGGCCAGCGCCTCGGGGAAGGCGTCGCCGTGCAACACCACCTTGCCGCCGCGCGAGCGTACGCCCTGCACTTTCAGCTCGGGGGTGGTGCGCGGCATGACGATGGTGGCTTTCACGCCCATGTGCTTGGCAGCCAGGGCCAGGCCCTGGGCATGGTTGCCGGCCGAGGCGGTGACCACGCCGCGCGCCAGTTCTTCCGGGCTGAGTTGCGCCAGCTTGTTGTAGGCGCCGCGAATCTTGAACGAGTAGACCGGCTGCAGATCTTCGCGCTTGAGCAGAATCTGGTTGCCCAGTCGCTCGGTGAGCTGGCGGGCGGGTTGCAGCGGGGTTTCCACGGCGACGTCATAGGCGCGCGAGGTGAGGGTCTTCTTTACGTACTGTTCGAGCATCACGGCTTCACTGGCGGGATTTTCACGGATTTCGGAGTCTACCCCAGCGCTCCAACCCGCGACCACCGACAGTCTGCTCTGAAAACCCCATTACAGTAGGGCGTGGCGATAAAGCGCAGCCGATTGCGCCGGCTACGAGGCTATAATTCGCCCCTTCCCGTACTCCCCAGGCGCAGAACTCCGCGATGACTCAGGATCAGCTCAAGCAGGCAGTGGCCCAGGCCGCCGTCGACCACATCCTCCCGTTCCTCGATAGCAAGAGCGTGATCGGCGTTGGCACCGGTTCCACGGCCAATTGCTTCATCGACGCCCTGGCTCAGCACAAGATGGCTTTCGACGGCGCGGTGGCCAGCTCCGAAGCGACGGCGGCGCGGCTCAAGGGCCACGGCATCCCGGTGTATGACCTGAACAGCGTCAGCGAGCTGGAGTTCTACATCGACGGCGCCGACGAAAGCGACGAGCACCTCAACCTGATCAAGGGTGGCGGCGCCGCGCTGACCCGCGAGAAAATCGTCGCGGCCGTGGCCAAGACCTTCATCTGTATCGCCGATGCCAGCAAGCTGGTGCCGGTACTCGGCAACTTCCCGTTGCCGGTGGAAGTGATCCCCATGGCCCGCAGCCATGTGGCGCGCCAGTTGGTCAAACTGGGCGGCGACCCGGTGTACCGCGAGGGCGTGCTGACCGACAACGGCAACATCATCCTCGACGTGTTCAACATGAGCATCACTGACCCGGTGGGTCTGGAGCGTGATATCAACGCCATCGTCGGCGTGGTTACCAACGGCCTGTTCGCCGCGCGCCCGGCCGATCTGCTGCTGCTCGGCACCGCCGACGGGGTGAAGTCCCTCAAGGCCTGAGCCTGCGCGTCGCCCGGCCTGACGTTCGGGCAGCGTAGAAACAGAAAACCCGGCGCATGGCCGGGTTTCTGCTTTTTGCGCTCGACTATCAGGCGGTTTCAGCGCCCGCGATCGGCTGCTTGCCGGCTTTGCCGGCCTTGATCCAGCGTGGGCCTTTGGGGCCATAGACCTCGGCGGGCTCGGGGAACAGGGTCAGCAGCAGCAGGTACAGCGCCGCCGCCAGGCCGAGGGTGACCGGCAGGCTGATGTCGATGCCGCCCGCCAGCTCGCCGAGCGGGCCGACGAACTGCCCCGGCAGGTTGACGAAGCACAGGCCGACTACCGCGCTGGGAATCCAGGCGCCCATGCCGCGCCAGTTCCAGCCATTGTGGAACCAGTAGGCGCCACCGCGCTGGCCGCGAGTGAACACCTGCAGGTCATCGGCGTGGTAGAAGCCGCGGCGCACCAGCAGGCCGAGGATCATGATCACCATCCACGGGCTGGTGCAGGTGATGATCAGCACGGCGAAGGTCGACACGCTCTGCACCAGATTGAAGGCGAAGCGGCCGACGAAGATGAAGACGATCGACAGCACGCCGATCAGCAGGGTGGCCTGCACCCGCGACAGCAGGCGTGGCAGCACGCTGGACAGGTCCAGGCCGGTGCCATACAGCGCGGTGGTGCCGGTGGACATGCCGCCGATCACTGCGATCAGGCACACCGGCAGGAAGAACCAGGTCGGCGACACAGCCAGCAAGCCGCCCACGTAGTTGTAGCTGGCGATGTAGTCCGGGGCGCGCAGGGCGACGATGGTGGCGGTGATCAGGCCGAAAAAGAACGGGATCAGGGTGCCCAGCTGGGCGCCGATCACGGCCAGCATGATGCGCTTCTGCGAGGTCTCGCGCGGGATGTAGCGCGACCAGTCGCCGAGGAAGGCGCCGAACGACACCGGGTTGCTCATCGCCAGCAGGGCGGCGCCGATGAAGGAGGCCCAGAAGCCTGGCTGACCGAGCTGCACGCTGCCGGCGAAGGCGGCGTCGAACGGGCCGAAGAAGGCGGCCGCGCCCAGCAGGAACAGCAGGCTGGCGGCCCA
>JBBNAI010000520.1:0-1724 GCA_037994305.1 Pseudomonas sp.
AAAGTGGTGGGCATGGCGCCCAGTCACTACCGGGCGTTGCATCAGGGCTAATGAAGGCAATATCCCGTAGCGCACGGTTTTTGGCGCAGGGGAGTCGAGGTGGTAATTTCTGCCCCTCTCATTGCACCGAGGACCAGCTGAATGCGCCCAATCGCAAAGCTCTGTGTGGCGTTCTGCCTGTTGGCCGGTGCTGACTTCGCGCGGGCCGAAAGTAACCCGGCGGCCATCGATACACTGGTGCACAGCGCTGCGGCAGAGGTGATGCAGCAGCAGGGGATTCCCGGCCTGGCCATCGCGATCACCGCCCAGGGCCGGCAGCGTTTCTACAACTACGGCGTGGCTTCCCGGCAGACAGGGCAGCCGATCAGCAGCGACACGCTGTTCGAGATCGGTTCGGTCAGCAAGACCTTCACCGCCACGCTGGCCGCGTATGCCCAGGCCAAGGGCCAGCTGTCGTTGGACGACAAGGTCGGCAATTACCTGCCCGAACTGCAGGGCAGCCCGTTTGCCGAAGTGACGCTGATCAACCTGGCTACCCATTCCGCCGGCGGCTTTCCCCTGCAGGTGCCGGATGCGGTGCACAACACGGCTCAACTGATGGCCTACCTCAAGGCCTGGCAACCACAGTACGCGCCGGGCACTCAGCGGACCTACGCCAACCCCAGCATCGGTATGCTCGGTGTGATCGCGGCCAGGAGCCTGCGCATGCCTTATGTCGCAGCCCTGGAGCAGCGTCTGTTCCCCGCACTGGCCATGCCTAATACCTATCTCCAGGTGCCGGTGGACAAGCAGTCGCTCTATGCCCAGGGGTACAACAAGGCGAATGAGCCTGTCAGGCTGAATCCCGGCGTGCTGGCCGACGAAGCCTACGGGGTGAAGACCAGCGCCAGGGATCTGCTGCGCTTCGTCGAAGCCAACCTGGGGCGCCGCGAACTGGAGCCAGCGCTCAAACAGGCGCTCAGTGCTACCCGCACCGGTTATTTCAGGCTGGGGGCGATGACCCAGGACTTGGTCTGGGAGCAGTACGGCTACCCGGTAGCGCTGGATGCTCTGCTGCAGGGCAACTCCAACCAGGTGGCCTACCAGAGCCATGCAGTCAGAAAGCTGCAGCCGCCGTTGCCGGTGCAGGAGGCGGTGTGGGTCAACAAGACCGGCTCGACCAATGGCTTCGGCGCTTATGTGGCGTTCGTACCGGCCAAACAGATCGGCATCGTCCTGTTGGCCAACCGCAACTACCCCAACGAGGATCGCGTGCGCCTGGCGTACCGGATACTCAGCGCATTGGAGTGATTGATCATTCCCACGCTCCGCGTGGGAACGCAGCCTTCGACGCTCCAGCGTCCGGCACTGGATTCCCGCCTGCGCGGGAATGACGAGGTGGGAAGAGGGCGTGGTGTTCCTTCCCCCGTCATCCTCGCGAAGGCGGGGATCCAAAAAACGTGCTGTTGATCGCTTGATCGTTCCCGCGCTCTACGTGGGAATGCCGCCCTCGGCGCTCTGGCGTCCAGCGCGCGCGGTGGAAAACGCTTCGCGGTTTTCCACCCTACGTGAGCGGGCTTAGGCGTTGCTTGTGGCCGAACTGCTGATCGCCAACTGGCAAAACCGCTCCATCTGCTCGGCCCAGCGCTGCATGCGCGGCGCGTCCAGTTGCACCAGCAGGGCGTAGCGGCGGCCGCCCCAGACGGCCAGGTGCAGGGCTTCGACGGTTGCCGGTGATGGGGTGG
>JBBNAI010000521.1:0-3268 GCA_037994305.1 Pseudomonas sp.
TCGGCGCCCATCGGGGTCAGCTCGGCGCCCAGGCGGGCGACCTGCTCGGGCGCTACGGCGGCCAGCACCTGGCCGGCGATCAGGCTCAGGCTGTAGCAGCCAGCCAGGATCAGTTGCTTGTGGGTCATGGGTAGCCTCATCTCAGAAACTCACGCCGATGCTGGCGGCGAGGAAGTCGCGATCGGTGTTGGTGTTGAAGTCGCCACCGAAGTAGTCGGTGTAACTCAGGCTGGCGGTGTAGGTGGACATGAAGTCGGCATCGATGCCGACGCTCACCGACTTGTTGCCTTCGGTGAAGGTCGGGCCGTAGCCCTCGACGTCGTGGGCGAACGCCAGGTTGGGCTTGAGGTTGACCCCGGCGATGGCGTTGTTGAACTCCAGTTGCGTGCGCAGGCGGTAGCCCCAGGAGTTCTGGGTGTAGAAACCGTCGTCGCTGCACTGGTCCGGGTTGCTGGTGTTGAGCGCGGCCTGGCACAGCTGGTTGCCAGTCATGCCCAGGCCCGCCGCCGTATCACTCAGGGCGCCATTGCCGTAGACGCTGCTGCGGCCAAAGCGCAGGTCACTGCCGTCGGTGCTGCCGAGGTTGCCGATATGGCTGTAGCCGACTTCGCCGATCAGGCTCAGGCGGTCGCCGCCGAGCACGTTGTCGAAGGTGCGTACCGCGCTGACCTGGGCCTGGGTGAAGGGCATGCGCTTGTAGCCCTGCACCAGGCTGCCGTAGTCGGTGTCGGCCCAGCCGCTGTCGAAGATCGCCAGGCCGTTGAGGTTGAGCATGTCGACCAGGGCGCCGACGCTGGCGGCGGTGGACACGTCGGTGCCGTTGAGCGACAGCGGCATGTTCGGCCGGTAGCTGAGCTCACCCGACAGCGCGGTGCCATCCGGGGTGGTGGTGGCGAAGCTGAGGCCGTACAGGCGGATGTCTTCCGGGTATTCCAGGTAGTAGCGGGCGGTGGCCTCGCCGGGGGCGCCGGTCAGGCTGCTGAGGCTGGGCTGGCCAACCACCCACATGCTTTCCGGCGTGCGACTGTGGTAGTTCATGGAGTAGAAGCCGAACTCGGTGTCGTTCAGCTCGGGCACCAGCCAGCGCATGGCCACGCCGAACTGGCCGCTGTCGCGGGCATCCTGGTCGGCCAGGCGCGGCACATAGCCGTAGGCCGCCGGATCATCACGATCGAAGTCGCTGCCGTAGGTGGTCATGCCATCGTTGCAGCCCTGGGCGGCGACATCGCCGCTGAAGAAGGTGCCGCAGTTGTCCAGCACGGTCTTCTCCCACTCCAGCTGGTAGAAGGCCTCCATCGACAGGTTTTCGCTCAGGCCCTGGGTGACGTAGAGCATGTTGACCGGGATCAGGCCTTCCTTGATCTCCGAGCCGGGGCGGCGGAACGCGGCCACGTCGGCCGGGTTGATGGCGTTGATGCTGTTGCCGATGAAGGTGCTTTCGCCCCAGCTCACCACCTGCTTGCCGGCGCGCACGCTGCCCGGCAGGTCGCCGATCAGGTAGTTGTGGTAGATGAAGGCATCCAGCAGCTCGGTGCCGGAGGACTTGGCTGCGTTGTCACGGCCGCTGTCGTCGATGTCGTACAGCAGCCGGTGTTCGTCTTTCAGTTCGAAGTCGTACCAGTACTTGCCGCGCAGGAACACGCCGGTGTCGCCGTAGCTCAGCTGCAGGTCGTGGACGCCCTTGAAGATCTTCGAGAAGGTTTCGCCCTTCTTGAAGTTGAGGCGCCCGTCGTCGCTGGTGCGGGTCGAGGCGGTACCGCCGTTGGCCTTGCCGATGAAGGCCGCGTCCGCGTCGTCCATGGCCCAGCTGGCGCCGATGGACAGGGACGAATCCAGGCGTCCTTCGATTTCCCCGATGGTGAAGCTGGCGGCCTGTGCCGGAAGTGCGCTGGCCAGCGCTACAGCCAGGGCCAGGGCGTGGGGATACAAAGTCTCCGCGCCTGTTGTTGTTCTTGTCATGATCGTCTCCGCCTTAGAACCTGCTTGAAAAGGCACCCGCGGCAGTCGCCGCAAGGCCTGCATCTTCAACGCAGCCTGTGTTCAGGTGCCGGGGCATCCTAGGTGGCTGTCATCGTCCTGACTTCTGAATAATCCTTATGCCCATAGCCAAAGGTGAGGTCGGCCCGGCGCGTGCTGCGCAAGTGCCGGCCGTGGCGCGGACAAACGCGCGTCAGGGTGACTTGGCTTGTAGGGAAAGTCTTTATATAAGAGTGACTTAGTGTGTTCGTGCGGAAACAGGAAGCGGCTTGCCTGGCGCATAACCTGGGGTTATCTCGATAAGCAGGTGACCCCCGATGCACCAATCGCGGGCATAAAAAAACCGCCCCGGAGGGCGGCTTTTTCACAGCAGCGGCGAATTACAGACCGTTGGCGGCCTTGAACTCGCGGCGGCGGCGGTGCAGCACCGGCTCGGTGTAGCCGTTCGGCTGCTTGGTGCCTTCGACCACCAGCTCCAGGGCAGCCTGGAACGCGATGTTGCTGTCGAAGTTCGGCGCCAGCGGACGGTACAGCGCGTCGCTGGCGTTCTGACGGTCAACCACCGGCGCCATGCGCTTGAGGCTGGCAACGATCTGCTCTTCAGTGACGATGCCATGACGCAGCCAGTTGGCCAGCAGCTGGCTGGAGATGCGCAGGGTGGCGCGGTCTTCCATCAGGCCGACGTCATTGATGTCCGGCACCTTGGAGCAGCCGACGCCCTGGTCGATCCAGCGCACCACATAACCGAGGATGCCCTGCGAGTTGTTATCCAGTTCGTTCTGGATTTCCTCGGCCGACCAGTTGGTGTTCGGCGCCAGCGGGATGCTCAGGATGTCGTCGATGGAGGCGCGCTCGCGCTTGGCCAGTTCGGCCTGGCGGGCGAACACGTCGACCTTGTGGTAGTGCAGGGCGTGCAGCGAGGCGGCGGTCGGCGACGGCACCCAGGCGGTGTTGGCACCGGCCAGCGGGTGAGCGATCTTCTGCTCGAGCATGCCGGCCATCAGGTCGGGCATGGCCCACATGCCTTTACCGATCTGGGCGCGACCCTGCAGGCCGGTTTCCAGGCCGATGTCGACGTTCCAGTTCTCGTAGGCGCCGATCCACTTCTCGGCCTTCATGGCGGCTTTGCGCACGACGGCGCCGGCTTCCATGGAGGTGTGGATTTCGTCACCGGTACGGTCGAGGAAGCCGGTGTTGATGAACACCACGCGCTCGCTGGCGGCCTTGATGCAGGCTTTCAGGTTGACGGTGGTGCGGCGCTCTTCGTCCATGATGCCGACTTTCAGGGTGT